>CAKSTF010000030.1 GCA_934491515.1 uncultured Eubacteriales bacterium | reverse complement strand
GAAATGTTCTGGTATCCATGGCAGGCGAGGGTGCGGCATTATTGACCGAGAACGGGGACTATTATGAGCAGGATGCCCCTGCCGGTACGGTCGTAAATGCGGTAGGTGCGGGTGATTCTATGGTTGCAGGCTTTCTCTATGGTTATCTGACCCGGCAGGATTATGCTCATGCGTTCCGGTTGGGAATTGCCTGCGGAAGTGCCAGTGCCTTTTCCAGCAAGCTTGCTGTAGCGGATGAGATATGGGGTGTGTATGATGAACAGCATTGCAAGACTTATCCCGAATAGGATAGAGATTGCAATGCTGAAATAGCTTCTATACAGTTTTTTACTTCTTATTTTTACTTCTTAGCTACCAGAAGATAACGATGAATGGTGCCTTGTATACTTTCACCATTTTCAATTTTTTCCTGCATTTTTACCAGTTGTTCCAAGCATCTGTCAACTGAAAATCCCGGAAATTCCCACTCGATGATATGTGCAAACCACACAAAAGCACCAATATCATAGAATTTTATCGGACAATATACCTCCGCTTCTTGCATAAGTTGAAATCCGGCTTCTTCAAATACTTTCTTCTGCTCTTTTAAATTCAGGTGCGGAAATGGCTTATCGGTATTTGGAAGTACCATCTCAACCAAATCCCTATCATTATCCTCGCCTATTTGTTCTGTTATAAATATCCCATCCTTTTTTAACAGGCGGTATATCTCACTTGCCTGAAATGCTCCATGCCTATTTATAATTATATCAAAGCTTTCATTTTCAAACGGAATGTCTGCCGGGTTATTACATGCTCTGAAATCAATTCCCAGCGGCAATAATAATTCCTTACATAATTCCACATTGGGTTGATAACCTTCTGTAGCTGCTGTATTCGAAAATGGATGATTTAGGGATAATAGAAATTCTCCTCCACCGGTATCATAATCCAACAGCTTCTTATCATTTCTTAAATATTGCTGAATTACCTCTTTATAATCCCATGGCAATGTGGTTTCTTCGTATCTTCCATGAATGTGGGAAAAATCCCATCCATGAATCTGTGCAACTTTTTCTTCCTCTTTCCAGATGGCTTTTAATTCTTTTTTATTCATTTTAACTGCTCCCTTACCTATTATTATTGATGAAATATGAGGAAGTGGTGCAGTTCCTGACAACATATTTTAATGCTTCATGAACCTCGATACAATCTGCTGTCAGTTTTAGAACTGCACCGAGTTGTTAATTCGTTTTATCTGTTTTGTCATGTTTTACCTCCAAAGGATAATGGATGCGGGTAGATTTCTCCGACCATATTTTAGAATGTGACTTCTTTCAGGCAACCTTGTTGTCTGTTGTATGCTGGTTTCGCTTAAGGAACTTCTTGTGTATTATATAGTAACTTGTAGAGGTAGTAAAGGTTGTTTGTGTGATTTCAAAATTGTTTGCATTCCATTCATTGTTCCAGTTTTGACTTTAAATGCCTTTATACGGAAACATAATTAAATACAACCTTCACTGACTGCCTTATTCCATATTGACTCAAAATATTCTTTATCAATTTCACAAGCATCAAACTGTGCATCTGAATTAATATCTTTCAATAACGGTATTTCTGTTTTTGACAAGAATGTCCCGTTTACACTTTTGTTTTCGCAGGCATACCCTAAGTTACCATTTTTGTATATTTCAAACCTAGAAACACCTATATCTTCTTCTCTTGTGGCACGTTTTGCCATATAAGGCGACGCCAAAACTGAAACAATATCGTCCCCAACTTCAATAGAATCCAATGGAAGATTCATCAAGCCTTGTAATACAGCATCTTTGTAGTTGTTTGCAGTATCTGCTTTTGATAAATTATATCTGTTTCTTAAAACATTTTTTACAATATTTTGATTTACATCAAGGTTTTTAGGCAAAACTTTGCCGTTAGAAAGCGATTTTATCTTGTTATAAATTTCATCAACGCTTTTATCTTCAATGTTTTTTAAATGTTGAGCCACATTCAAAACCAAAATATTATTTGTTTTTTCCGTCCAAAATTTTGCAGAAGAAATCGCATAGTCTTGAACTTCCATCGCATTTTGTTTTAAAACTTTTTTAGTTATGGCTCTTTGGCGTGGGTCCATAACA
>CAKSTF010000029.1 GCA_934491515.1 uncultured Eubacteriales bacterium | reverse complement strand
AATTCCTATTTCGGTTACACGGTCCAGAACGAGCGCGGCAAGCCCACCAACAGCGAATTTATTGCCATGATAAGCGATAAACTCCGCCTGCAGTTCAAATGCGCGTCGTAAATTACATTAGGTCTTATTAAACAAAAAGAAAAGAGAGTACGGCGAATCCGTACTCTCTTTTTTGTCTATTTATTCTTTTGAATGTTTGCTTTTAAAACGCCAACAGTTCTTCACCGGCTTTTAAAATTTCTTCCCTGCGTTTTTCCGCATCGCTTTCGGTAGTGCCTACGGCGTTAACGTAAAGTTTTATTTTAGGTTCCGTGCCCGAGGGACGCACTATCGCCGAACTTCCGTCGGAAAGGTAAAATGCCAAAACGTTTGACTTCGGCAAATTTATCATTTCGGTTTTACCGCTTTCGGTAAACAGCGCTTCCGAACTTTGGAAATCCTTAAAAATACGTACAGTTGTTCCGGCAAGCGTTTTAGGCGGATTATTTCTGATTTTAACCATTGTGTCGGCGATTTTTTTAAGTCCTGCCTGACCTTCGCTTACAAAACTCTTCTGAACCGTCAGGAAGTATCCGTACTGTTTGTAAATGTTTTCAAGCTGTTCTATAAGATTAAGACCTGCAGCCTTATAATAGGCTGCCATTTCGCAAATCATAAGTGATCCCACAACAGCATCTTTATCGCGCGCATGCGTACCGATAAGATAACCGTAACTTTCCTCATAACCGAAAACATATCTGTTTTCTTCTCCGTGTTTTTCAAGGTCGGTTATCTGTTCGCCTATAAATTTAAAGCCTGTAAGAACTTCGCGCAGTTCGCAGCCGTAATTTTCGGCAATTTTTTTGCAAAGTTCGCTTGAAACGATCGTTTTTACCGCAACGGGATTTGCAGGCAGCGTACCAAGTTCTTTTCTGCGGCTTAGAATGTAATTAAGCAGCAGCACGCCCATATCGTTGCCGGTTATAAGTTTGTATTCGCCGCCGTAGTTTACGGCAACGCCTACGCGGTCGCAGTCGGGGTCGGTGGCAAGCAGAATATCGGGCTTTACGGTTTCAGCCAAGTCAAGCGCTAATCTGAAAGCCTCCCTTATTTCGGGGTTGGGGTAGGGGGCTGTCGGAAAATTACCGTCGGGATTTTCCTGCTCTTTTACAACCGTAACGTCGGTAATGCCTACGCGGCGGAGTATCTCGCGTACGGGTTTGTTGCCGGAACCGTTAAGGGGTGTGTAAATCACTTTTAGCGCCGACATATCAATATCCGTACTTACCCTTGCTTTTATAACTTCGTCAAGATAGGCGTTTATTACGCTGTCATCTATATATTCTATAAGACCGTTTTTCATTGCTGCGTCAAAATCGGTACGTTTAACGCCGTCAAATATATCAACGCTGTTCATAATACCGAGTACGTAATCGGCTGCTTCCGGCCCTAACTGACATCCGGTGGAATCGTACGCCTTGTACCCGTTGTATTTTGAAGGATTGTGGCTTGCGGTTATCATAACGCCTGCGTCACATTTAAGGTATCTGACCGCAAAGGAGAGCATCGGTACCGGCATAAGCGTTTTATAAATGTATACCTTTATGCCGTTTGCCGCAAAAACTTCGGCGGCTTCACGTGCAAAAACGTCCGATTTTATCCTGCTGTCGTAAGAAACGGCAACGGAGCCGTTTTTGGTTATGGAGTTTATATACGCCGCAAGGCCCTGTGTCGCCTTGCCGACGGTGTAAATATTAAGCCGGTTTGTGCCGGCTCCGATAATACCTCTAAGTCCTGCCGTTCCGAATTCAAGGTCTTTATAAAACGCCTCGTTTATTTCGTTTTCATCGTTTTTCATCGCGGTAAGTTCGGGAATCAGGTCGGCATCCTTATCGGCACGGTTGCACCACAGTTCATATCTTCTCTTTATCTCGTTTGTCATCACGGTACCTCCGTAAGTAGTAAAGTAATTCTGTTGATTTAATTTTAAAATTTTAAGGTTATTTTGTCAAGGTGTTATATTCCTTAGAAAACGGCTTTAGAAGTGAAATTTAATAATTTTAAAAAAATGCTTGCATTATTGAGGATTTTCTGTTATTATATCACTTGCTATTGTGACCGTTTTTGTAAGGTCTTTTTTTAAGGAGGTGCAAACAATGGCAAAATGTGATATATGCAGTAAGGAAATCGCTTTCGGCATAAAGGTCTCTCACTCACACAGGCGTTCCAACAGAACATGGAAGCCCAATGTTAAAAAGGTAAAGGCTATCGTTGACGGAACTCCCCGTCGCATCAATGTCTGCACCCGCTGCCTGAGATCGGGCAAGGTTACCAGAGCAATCTGATTTTTTCTGAAAGTAGAACCTTAAAGCCCCGGAAACACGGGGCTTTTTTTCTTTTATATATTTACCGCTACTGCGAGGTTATAATGAATTATAAACGCACAAAAATTGCCTGTTATATAAGTTTTGTTGTGCAGGCGATAATAAACAATTTTTTGCCGATTCTTTTTATTGTATTTCAAAAGAATTATTCTTTAAGCTACGAAAAATTAGGGCGAATAATATTTATTAACTTTTTTACTCAACTTATCGCCGATTTTCTCACTCCGCACATAGCAAGGCTTTTAGGATATAAACGAACGGTAATATTCTGCCATCTTTTGGCTGCGGCGGGACTTTGTCTTTTAAGTGTATTGCCGCTTTTCTTTTCAAACATATATGCATGTATAATGATTTCGGTTATAGTATATGCGGTAGGCAGCGGAATTATAGAAGTGCTTATTTCACCTATGGTGGAACTTATGCCGAGCAAAAACCATACTGCCGCAATGGCGGTTACACATTCTTTTTACTGTTGGGGACAGGCTTTTACAGTTGCCGTTACCACCGTTATGGTTCTTGTGTTCGGATATTCGAACTGGCGGTATATTCCGCTTCTTTGGGCGGCGGTTCCTGTTTTCAACCTTTTCTTTTTTATATCATGTCCGGTTGCCGAGCCTCCGGCGGAGGAAAAGCGGAAAACCGATATATCCTATTTCGGAAGCAAAAAATTTCTGTGCTTCGTTATATTTATGGTGTGCGCGGGTGCCGCTGAAATTTCCATGAGCGAATGGGCTTCGGTTTTTGCACAAAATGCACTTAATATAAACAAATTTGCCGGAGATTTATTAGGCCCTTGCGCTTTTGCTCTTTTTATGGGTGCAGGCAGAGTGTTTTTCGGATTGTTTTCGAATAGGTTTTCACAGCGCAAAGTGCTTATTGTGAATAATATTCTCTGCTTTGCCTGCTTTATTGCGGTGGGTATTGCAAATGTTCCGGCTCTCTCTCTTCTGGCGTGTGCGCTTTGCGGATTCGGCGTCAGTATATCATGGCCCGGTACATATTCACTGGCGGCGACCGCCTTTCCGCATGGCGGAACGCTTATGTTCAGTATATTTGCGCTGTCGGGCGACCTCGGCTGTTCGGTGGGACCGTGGCTTTTGGGTTTTGTTGCAGACAGGCTTTCTTTAAAGTCGGGATTTCTTGTTTGCTCCGTATTTCCGCTTATAATGCTTTTGGCTGCCGTTTTTCTTATAAAAGAAAAAGATTGCAAACCGGCGGATTTAACTGTATAATCAAATAAACGGGGCACAGAGGCGGTCAAAACGGCCGTTTTAGAAACTTTTTATCTTGAATCCCGTTTAATCGGACTGTTACGGTCCGGCAGGGGAGGAATTTAAATGAAACGTGAAGGCTATTTATCATGGGACGAATATTTTATGGGCGTGGCGCTTCTTGCTTCAAAACGCAGTAAAGACCCTTCAACACAGGTTGGTGCGTGCATTGTGGACGACCGCAACAAAATTCTTTCCGTTGGTTATAACGGTATGCCGCACTGCTGCAGCGATGACGAATTCCCTTGGGAAAAGGCGGACGGTCTTGATTCAAAATATCTTTATGTTTGCCATGCGGAATTAAACGCCATTTTGAATTGCCATAACGGTTCGGTTTCGGGCGCTACGGTATATTCCACGCTTTTCCCGTGCAACGAGTGCGCAAAAGCAATTATTCAGTCCGGTATAAAACGGGTGATATATTACAGCGATAAATATGCCGATACCGAAGGCACACGCGCTTCAAAACGTATGTTTGACGCAGCCGGTGTTGTTTATACGCCCTATAAACATTCCGATAAGCATGAAGAATTGGTGCTTTAAAAAAGTTAAATATTTACTTGATTTTTTACTTTTAAGATGATATAATACCTTTCGGCTTTATTGCCGATATGCGCTGATAGCTCAGTTGGATAGAGCATCTGCCTTCTAAGCAGAGGGTCGGGGGTTCGAATCCCTTTCAGCGTGCCAAAGAAAAAACCGCTTAAATAGCGGTTTTTTCTTTATTTATAAGGGTTTTGGGCGTTTTTGCTGGCTTTAAAATTAAAGCGTTTTTCAATGAATTAAGCCGTTTTTTAATATAAAATTCACACGAAATTGCACACATAAATTTTTATGTCTTTAAAAACATAACACACTTTGTTATAATAAATAAAAACTGCTGTTTGGAGTGAACCGTTTGAAATTTTATGATATGCATTGCCACACATCGGGTATCAGCAAATGCTGCCGCTTAAATCGCGAAGAAGTTTTAAGCGCCGCTGCCAAGGTAGGGTACAACGGCATTGTGCTTACAAATCACTACACGGCGGATTATGTTAAAGACAGCGATTATTCATCTTTTGCGGAAGATTATATAAGCGAGTATCAAAAAACGAAAAATGCAGGCAGGGAAATGGGGATAAATGTTATTTTCGGCGTTGAACTTACCTACGAACTCAGCCCGAAAATTCATATATTGCTCTACGGTGCAACGCCAGACTTTATAAGGCAAAATAATAATCTTTGCCTTTTGGAAAGTCACGCACTGTATGAACTGTGCAGAAAAAACGGTATATGCGTTATTCAGGCGCATCCTTTCAGAAAGGGAACGCTTCCTATTCCTTATTCCGATTGTGACGGTTATGAGATTAACTGTCATCCGCTGTACGGCGATACAAATTCCGATAAAATAATAAAAATGCAGAAGGAAAAAGGATTTGTCGTTACCTGCGGCTGCGATTTTCACGGGGATACGCACCGCGCAAAGGGCGGAACATATTTGCCGGACGATGTAAAAGATGAGAAAGATCTTGCCGAATTTCTTTTAAGCACAAAGAGAATACGGCTTACGGTAAATGAGATAGATCCTCCCGAAATAAAGGAATATGAATTCAAAATAAATACCGCGACGGAAAAATAAAAAAATCCCGTCCCGAGGCTGCGCCCGAGGACGGGATTTTACATATTAAATATAATTATCTGTGCGCCTGTATGTAATCTACAACATCGCCTACGGTTTTAAGGTTCTCTATTTCCTCATCGGGAATTTCAACCTCAAACTCGTCCTCTATCGACATAAGAAGTTCAACAACATCAAGACTGTCGGCGCCGAGATCGTTACCTATGTCCGTGTTAAGGGTAATGTTTTCGGGCTTCACGTCAAGCTGATCTGCCAAAATTTCTTTTATCTTTTCAAAAACCATTGATAAAACCTCCTGAAAGGGTAAATTTACTATATAGATGATATGTTTATTTCGCCCGTTTGTCAATGTTTTTTTAGAAAATTTCTTAATCTGTTTTAAAAATAACTTGACATACGCGCTAAAAAAGATATAATGGTATTTGTTCGGTCACACATAAATCCGATGGGGAATTGTGTAACGGTAGCACGACAGACTCTGACTCTGTTTGTTGGGGTTCGAATCCCTATTCCCCAGCCAAA
>CAKSTF010000028.1 GCA_934491515.1 uncultured Eubacteriales bacterium | reverse complement strand
GGCACTGTAAACCCTGTTTTTACAGGGTGGTTTTTATTTTTGTTTATTTTGTGTGACAAGACTTGAACAGGGCGTTCGCCGATAGGCGACACCGAACTTCCGGTAGGTCAAAAACCGGCAGCCGTAGAAACGCTGAAAACAACGGGTCGGGAATAAAAACCGGATATAATAAGTAAACGGAAAATCGCAAATAAAACAAAGAAATCCTGCTGCTTTGCGGTGGGATTTTTTCTTTTTAACCAAAAAAGCACCTTTGCACTTTCCGAAGAGAAACAAATAAATTATTTTTTGTTGTTATTTTAACAAAAGTTGCACTACTTCTTTTAAAAGTTGCGAAAAGGAACCGTTTTTAGGATTGCGGCGCTTTTTTCATGTATAATGGTAGCGTTGCGGCAGAAAAAGAGGGCAAAATTCGACACTGCCGTATGAAATATCAAAAAGGAGTGTCTTATGAACAGCGCAAAAACAGTACGTTTTGTAATGATAATGGACTTTTTCCATTTCATTGCTTTTATGTCCACAAAACCGTACCTTAAAAGTATGCTCAATGCCGCTAATGTAAGCGACAGCGCAGCCGGATTTATACTTGCTTCTTACAGTCTTATACAGTTTGTAAGCGCGATTTTTCTCGGCAAATGGATACAGAAAAAAGGTCAGAAACCGCAGCTTATAACCGCGGCCATGTTTACCCTTGTTTCTTCGGTGATTCTTGCGTTTACACCGCTTGTCGGTAAAGCCGCAGGCAGCAGCGAAACGCTTGTATGCGCGGTTATAATCGCATTCTGTACCCTGCTTTTGGGCACTTCGCACGGAATGTTCATTCTTTGCGGCAACTACATAATCACGGGACTTCCCGAAAGCGAAGGCCGCGATAAATATGTGGGATTTTTCACCTTTACAAACTCGATAGGTCAGTTCTGCGGTCCGCTTCTGGCATCTTTGTTGCTTTCAAAGGCGCTTATCGCAAAAAGTTTCAGCGGCGACTATTTCTTTGTTATGATGCTTGCAATCGTCACTTCAACTGCGGCGCTTATTTTTTCCTGCATTATAAAGAATATTACGGTAACTCCTGCCGCGGCAAACGCCGAAAAGGCGGAAAAGAAACCCGTAAAGGTGCGTGACGTGCTTGCCGACCGCCGCCTTATGAAGATAATAATACTTAATGCGGCGTATTATTTTTCGGTCGACGTGCTTGCTACATATACGCAGGCTTTCGGCGAAAGAACGCTGCTGCTTTCTGCATCCTCCGCGGCGCTTATTTTAACCGTGATGAAGTTCTCTGCCATTTTCGTAAGGGCGTTTTTGGGACTTCTTACCAAAATATTCGGCTCGGCACGGCTGCTTAAAATAAGTCTTTTCGTTCTTGCGCTGTCGGTGTTCCTTATGGGTATGACGGGAAAAATATCCGCGGCTCTTGCAGGCCTCGGGCTTCCGCTTTACGGCACAACACTTACGGTAATTCTTATATTTTCGCTTATCTGCGGATTTTCAAACGGACTTGTAAATCCTTTAAGCCTTGTTCACCTTTCAAACGCAAGCACGCCGCAAAACCGCAGTTCCGCTTTGGCGCTGCGCGGTATGTTCAACAGCGGGGGACAGACGGTGGGCGAAGTTTCTTTCGGATTTTTGGCAGGCATTTTCGGTTCCCTGGCACCGGTGTTTTTGGTAAGCGGCGGTATGCTTTTCGGCTGCTTCCTGCTCTCCTTTGATAAAAAACAAAAGAAAACGACGGATAAAACCGAAACCGTATAATGATTTTTTAAACGTTTCTTTTCCCCCTGACCCAAAATTTTTACGCTCGGGTTTTTTTATGTCGGGAAATATAGATTGTACTTATAATATGTTTCATTTTCCCGACTTAAAGTTATCTGAAATCTAAAGAATAAATTATAAGCACTAATCACTTGGTCGGGTTTTTTATATCGGGAAATACAGATTGTACTTATAATATATTTCTTTTTCCCGACTTAAAGTTTTCTGAAATCTAAAGAAAAAATTAAATTCACAAATCAAATGGTCGGGCAAAAAAACTAAAAATGTGAACAAAAAGTATTCGCGAACTAAAAATGACGGTGATTGTCGCGTGAAAATGGTGTATTATAGAGGGGACAAGACAGGCGGAAGCACCGTGATTGTTTTGTTTTATGAGTCCGCGGCTTTAAATTTTTGAAAACTAAAAAAGGAAAAAGGTGGTAATTACGGAAATCAGACCCGTTGCTTACATTTATAACGATTTTAAGGAAAAATTCGGAATACCGCGCCAGCCCGGAAAGGTTTCTGCCTTTTCGGAAATAGTATTTGAACCCGAATACAGGGACCCTTCGGCGCTTAAAGGAATAGATGGCTTTTCGCATCTGTGGCTTGTGTTTGATTTTTCAAAATCGCATAAAAAGGAATTTTCACCCACGGTAAGACCGCCGAGACTGGGCGGAAATAAAAGGGTTGGTGTGTTTGCTTCGCGCTCGCCTTTCAGACCTAACTCTCTGGGTCTTTCCTGCGTAAAACTGCGCGGAATAAAGGAAACAGATGAAAAAGGGACGATTCTTTTGGTGGAGGGCGCCGATATTTTAAACGGCACGCCGATATATGATATAAAACCGTACGTTCCTTACAGCGACTGCATTGCAAACGCGCAGCCGGGGTATACCGCACAAAACAGCGATTACCGCCTTTGCGCCGAACTTTCGTGCGAAAATAAGGTTTTAAACGAACAGTCTTTAAAGGAGGTTTTTGAAATTTTGGCGGAAGATCCGCGCCCCTCGTATCAAAACGACCCGTTAAAGGTGTATAAATTGCGTTACGGGGACGCAGACGTACATTTCCGCGTTGAGGACAAAAAAGCGATTATAACCGAAATTAAGGCGCTCTGACAGCGTTTTTGCCTTTTATCCGTTTTTTTAGGTTTACAATGTTAATAACTTATGATATACTTAATTTAAATATGAAAATATAATATATATAATATATAAAATAATTAAAGGGGGATTTTTCGTATGCCAGTCAGCTCAATCGACGATATCTGGGCTAAGATCTGCGAAGAATGTAAAAAGACCGTTTCCGAAATCGCTTTTGACACATTTTTTAAATTTCTCAAACCCGATTCTTTCAACAATACCGAATTTATAATCACGACCGAGTACGAATACGTTTACAGCACGATAATAGAACTTTACGCGCCTATTATAAAAGAGGCAATAAAAACGGTGCTGGGCCTTAATATAGAACCGCGCTTTGTTATTAAAGAGGACGAAGAAAAGATAATCCGCGCCGAAACGGAAAGCGAAGGTCTTACCTTTGAAAACTTCTTTACTTTTGATAACTTTATAGTAGGTTCCACAAACAAATTTGCCTATACCGCAAGTATGGCGGTGGCGGATAACAGCAGCATTGTTTACAATCCGCTTATTATCTACGGCCCCTCGGGCGTTGGCAAAACGCATCTTATGCTTGCAATAAAGAATTATATTAAAAAGAAATTCCCCTATAAAAAGGTGGAATATACGCGCGGCGAAGATTTTACGAACCAGCTTATCGCCGCTTTGCACGAAGGCAAGTTAGGCATGGGCACGCTGGACGATTTCAGAATGAAATACCGCCTTACCGACGTGCTTCTTATAGACGATATCCATTTTATTGCCGGCAAGGAACAAACGCAGGAAGAATTTTTCAACACCTTTAACGCGCTTTATCAGACAAATAAGCAGATAGTTGTAACTCTTGACCGCCCGCTTAAGGAAATAAAGACGTTGGACGACCGTATCCGTTCGCGTTTTTCGTCCGGTTTGTTTGCCGATATAACTCCGCCCGATTTTGAAACAAGAGTAGGTATTATAAATAAAAAAGCCGAGCAGGCAGGAATCGTGCTTGACGAAAATCTTGTTTTCTTTATTGCGGAACATATCAAAAACAACACGCGCCAGTTAGAGGGCGTTGTAAAGAAACTTCAGGCATACATAAACATACAGAATAAAACGCCGAATATGGGCGTTGTACAGGGTTTTATAAATGACGTTATAACCGACAGCCGCCCCGAACCCATTAAGGTTGAAAAAATAATTGCAGAGGTTGCGCGCACCTACAACGTTTCGGAAAACGATATTCTTTCAAACCGCAGAACTGCAAATCTTGTGCTTGCGCGTCAGGTTGCAATGTACATTGCAAGGGAAACTACCGACCTTTCATATAAAGCGATAGGTGAAAGTTTCGGCAAAGACCATACCACCGTTCTTTATAACGTAAATAAAATTGAAGAATTTTTAAGGGACAAGCCTTACGAAAAAGAACTTGTGGACGACGTTATAAGAAATTTAAAGGGTGAAACAACCGTTTAAGTTATCAAAGTTTTTAAACTTAATTAACCGCGAGTTATCAACACATTTAAATTTCTTCAAAACTTTTCCGTTTTTTCCACTTTTTATCAAACTTTAAAGTTTAAAAACTTTTCCGCTTGTTTTAGGCGCTTACGGCACTTTTTCCATTTTTAACCGCCTATAATATTACTGTTATTTTTACTCTTTTTTAAAGAAAGGAAAACGAAAAATGAAAATTTCCGTTGAACGCAACGCTTTTTCGGAAGCGGTGATGAAACTTCAGAAAGTAGTGGGAAGCAAAACTTCCATGCCCGTGCTTGAGGGTATACTTCTTTCTGCCGAAAAAGGAAAACTTACCCTTGCGGCTTATAACCTTGAAATGGGTATTAAAAAGGAAATGTATTCCGACACTGCAGAAGAGGGCGATATTGTAATAAGCGCGCGGATTTTATCCGAAATATTACGCCGCCTTGACGGACCGTATGTAGAGATAGAGTCAAACGAACGCCTTATGTGCAAAATAATAAGCGGCAGCGCCGTGTTTGATATTATGGGAATGGCGGCAAGCGATTTTCCTGAAATGCCTTCGGTGGCGGAAGGAGAAAAAATACGTATTTCCGGCGAAGTGCTTTGCGATATGGTAAGGGAAACGATTTTTGCGGTTTCCTCGATAGAGGGCACGCGTCCCGTGCTTACGGGTCTTGATGTTGTTATAAAAGACGGCACTTTGCAGTTTGTGGGCGTGGACGGTTTCCGTTTGGCAATAAGAAAAGAAAAAACGGATATAAAGGGCAATTCCGAGTTTATAATTGCCGGCAAAGCGGTAAGCGAGGTTGTAAAACTTATAACCGACGAATCGGAAGAAATTGAAATAACGGTAGGTAAAAGACTTGTTTCTTTCAGTATAGAAGGATATACCTTTATTTCACGTCTGCTTGAGGGAGAATACATAGATTTTATGAAGATAATCCCGAAAGAGTTTAAACAGGAAACGGTTGTAAACCGCGATGATTTTGTAAAGACGGTAGAACGCGTTTCTCTTCTTATAAACGACAGTTTTACAACGCCTGTAAGATGTTTCTTTGAAGAGGGCGGCGTAAATCTTACCTGCGCTACGGCAATGGGCAGGGCAAAGGAAAGATTTGAATTAAATCTTACCGGTCCCGAATTTGAAATAGGTCTTAACAGCAGGTATCTGCTTGAGGCGCTTAAAGCCTGCAATCCCGGAAACGTAAGAATAAAATTCAGCGGCGCAAATACGGGCGTTCTTTTAACACCTGAGGATGAAAACTGCGAAGATTATCTTTATCTTATAATGCCGATGAGGTTGAAATAATGAAAGAAATAAAGATAAAAGAGGAATTTATAAGGCTTGATTCGCTGCTTAAATTTGCGGGCCTTATCGGAACGGGCGGACAGGCAAAAGCGGAAATACAAAGCGGTAATGTTAAGGTAAACGGCAGCGTTTGCACTATGCGCGGCAAAAAGATGCGCGAAGGCGATGTTGCCGAATATATGGGCGAAACCGTAAAAGTTAAAAATGCTGATTTATAATCTTAACTGTAAAAATTACCGTAATTTAAGCGACATTAACATTCCTTTTTCCGAAAGAATGAATGTTATCTGCGGCGAAAACGCGCAGGGAAAAACAAATATTCTTGAAGCCGTGTGGCTGTTTACCGGCGCTAAAAGTTTCAGAAATACAGCGGATAGCGAATTTATAAAATTCGGGGAAACGGCGGCAAGTGTAAAAATAAAGTTCAACGGACAAAAAACCGATAACGATGCGGAAATAAGATTCGGGGACAAAAAAACCGCGTTTTTCAACGGCAAAAAGTTAAGCATTCCTTCAAAACTTGCGGGAAATTTCAGCGCGGTGGTCTTTTCGCCGACGGATCTTCAGATAATAAACGGCGGTCCCGAAAAACGGCGCAGGTTTATTGATGTTTCAATAGGACAACTTTATCCGCAATATATAGATTTTTTAAGGGAATATATCCGCGCGGTAAAACATCGTAACGAGATTATAAAAGAGTATAAATACGACGCCACTGCGGCAATTATGCTTGATACGTTTGAAACCGAAATTGCTTTTTTGGGCGGGAAGGTAACCGATTACCGAAAAAAGTATGTTTCTTCGCTGCTTAAATATCTGCCCGAAATATATGACGGCATTTCTTCGGGAAGAGAGGATATTTCCGTTTTTTACGGCAGTACGGCGGAAAATCTTGAAGCGGCGCTTAAGGAAAGCCGTAAAACCGATAAATTTACGGGAACTACGTCGGTAGGGCCGCATAGGGACGACCTTGTTGTAAAAATAAAGGGAGTCAGCGCCAGGGGTTACGGTTCGCAGGGGCAGCAAAGAAGCGCCGCAATAGCGCTTAAACTTGCCGCAGCAGAGGTTATAAAGGAACATACGGGCGAATATCCGGTTTGCCTTCTTGATGACGTTATGAGCGAACTTGACGTGAAACGGCAGAATTATATTTTAAATCATATCGAAAGTTGTCAGTCGTTTATAACCTGCTGCGACCCTTCAAATACCGAACGCCTTAAAAGCGGAAAAATTATCGAAGTAAGAGAGGGGCGCGTGGTGTAATGTATCTGCATTTGGGACAGGGCTGCATTGTAAGAACCGATGAAGTGATAGGAATTTTCGACCTTGATAACGCAACGGTTTCAAAAAGAACGCGCGATTATTTAAATAAAGCCGAAAAAAACGGACAGGTGATAACCGTGGGTTACGAATTGCCTAAATCGTTTGTTGTGTGCGGCGAAAAAAACGGCGAAAAAAAGATATACCTTTCTCCGCTTTCAACCGTAACGCTTTTAGGCCGCGAAATGAACAACATCCTACGCAAACCTTTTTTTTAAGACGGGGAATAAAGATTGGTATTGCAGTATAGAGTTTATTCCCGACTTGGATTTATTGCGAGCAATACGTCTTTTGTGTCGGGGAATAGAGATTGGTTTTACCGTACAGTTTATTTTCCCGACTTAAAGTTATCCGAAATCAAAAAAATAAATTAAAAGCACAAATCAATCGGTCGGGTAAATAAAAATCAGATATGAAGAATAAAAATTCTCGACTAAAAAAACCACAAATCAATCGGTCGGGAATATAGAATAGCGATATGAAGAATAAAGATTCCCGAACTAAAAAAACCGGTCGGGAAAAGAAGTTTTAGACTTTAATAATAAAAACTCACAATAAAAAATATTAAAAGAACAAATCAAATGGTCGGGAATAAAAGAAAAAGATATGAACAATAAAAATTCCCGACCTAAAAAAGGAGAAAAAGGAATGGCGGAAGAAAATAAGGTGCCGGTTGGAGAAACTTACGACGAAAATTCCATACAGGTACTTGAAGGACTTGAAGCGGTAAGAAAACGCCCGGGTATGTATATCGGGTCTACCGGCGAGCGCGGTCTGCACCATCTGGTGTATGAAAT
>CAKSTF010000027.1 GCA_934491515.1 uncultured Eubacteriales bacterium | reverse complement strand
GATTTACATCGACCGATATTTCTTCGGTTTTGTCGGCAGGGTAGTTATCGATAACTACCTTAAGCGGGCGCAAAACCGCCATTTCGCGCGCGGCGTTTTCGTTAAGATAGTCCCTCACGCAGGATTCAAGCAGCGCGTAGTCGATAACGCTGTTTGCTTTGGAAACGCCTATTTTATCAACAAAAGCGCGCACAGCCTCTGCCGGATATCCTCTTCTTCTCATACCGCAAAGGGTAGCCATACGGGGGTCGTTCCAGCCGGACACCAGCGAATCCTTAACAAGTTTCAAGCACTTTCTTTTGCTTGTAAGGGTGTAGTTAAGATTCATTCGCGCAAATTCTATCTGACGGGGCGGCTCGTGCGTTATGTCGCAGGCGGAAAGCACCCAGTTATAAAGCGGACGGTGGTTTTCAAACTCAAGCGAGCACAGCGAATGAGTAACGCCCTCTTTAGCGTCGCTTAAAGGGTGCGCAAAGTCATACATCGGGTAAACGCACCATTTATCGCCCGTGCGGTGGTGGTGCGCCTTTATAACGCGGTAGATAACGGGATCGCGCATATTAAGGTTGGAGGACGCCATATCAATTTTGGCGCGAAGCACCATTTTACCCTCGTCTATTTCGCCGTTCGTCATTTTAAGGAAAAGTTCGCGGCTTTCTTCGGCGGGGCGGTTGCGGTAGGGGCTTTCCTTGCCGGGCTCCGTTAACGTGCCGCGCATTTCGCGTATCTCTTCGGGGGTCGATTCGTCAATGTACGCAAGACCTTTGTCTATAACTTTAAGCGCACATTCGTATATAAAATCAAAGTAATCCGAAGCGTAATAAACGTTGTCCCACTTAAAACCGAGCCATTTTATATCTTCCATAATGGCGTCTACATACTCGGTATCCTCTTTGGTGGGGTTTGTATCGTCAAAACGGAGGTTGCATTTGCCGCCGTATTTTTCGGCAGTGCCGAAATCTATGCATATAGCCTTTGCATGACCTATGTGCAGGTAACCGTTGGGTTCAGGCGGAAAACGGGTCTGAACGCGTGAGTAAACGCCCTCCGCCAAATCCTTATCGATAAAATCATATATAAAGTTCGAAGGGGTTGCTGCCGCCTCGGGTATTTTGTTTTCTTCCATTTGTATCACCTTAAAACAGTATTTACCGCCGTTTCAATGCGCTTTACACATTCCTCTTTCCCAAGGACTGCCATAATGCTGCAAAGGTCGGGCGTGTTCTTTCTTGAAGTAATTGCAAGGCGCAGCACCGTGCTTAAATCGCCGGCGCTTCCCTTGTATTTTTCAGGGTTTGCTTTGTAGTCCTTAGTCTCTGCCGCAAAGCCCAAAGCGGGGCAAAGCGACTTTATCTTATCGAACCATTGCTGTCGGTCGTCGGAAGAATTGTATATTTCTTTGTACTGTTTCAAAAATTCCGCTGCGTCTGCAGGGGAAATATTTTCGGGCAGTGTAAACTCGGGCGTATAAAGCGAGTTGAAGAAATAGCGGTAGTAATCCTTTACTTCGCTCCATTTCGCTATATCTTTACGCGGCTTTTTGGCGCCGTCGCGGTCAATGGCAAGCATCGCCTTTGTAAAATCGGGATCGTGGGTAAGAAGTTCGTAAAATTCGGGGTCAAATTCCTTTGCCCAGGCGGTAAGGCGCAAATATACCTCGCCGCTTGAAAGGGAGGCCACCTTCATTTTGCTTATATCGTCAAGTTTATTTTGGTCAAAAAGCGCGCCCGAAACGCTCATGCGTTTAAGATTAAATTTGAATTTGCGGTAATCCTCTGTCGGGTTCGCTCTGCGCCAGTCCTCAAAGTCGGAGGCGGCTACCGTCATAAGATATTCTATAACGCTTTCGGGCTCGTATCCTTCTTCTATAAAGAAGTGAACCGCGGCTTCGGGGTCTTTTCTTTTGGAAATCTTGCGTTTTTTTCCGTCGTCAAGTTTCATAATGGGGGAAATGTGCCCGTATTTTGGAACCTTGAAACCGAGTATTTTGAAAAGTTCTATATGTTTAGGAACAGAGGGTATCCATTCGTCGCCGCGAAGAACGTGGGTAGTGTGCATAAGATGGTCGTCTATCGCGTGGGCAAAGTGGTAGGTGGGTATTCCGTCCGACTTTAAAAGAACAAAATCCTCGTCGTTTTCGGGCATTTCTATTTTGCCTTTTATCGTATCCTCAAATATTATGCGGCGTTCCTCGCTGCCGCCCGAACGCAGGCGAACAACAAAGGGCATACCTTTTTCGAGAAGCACTTTTGCCTCGGCGTAGGTTATGTTTCTGTACTTTGCAAACTCGCCGTAACAGCCGGTGCGCAGTTTCTTTTCTTCCTGAAGTTCGCGGGTGGCTTTAAGTTCCTCTTCGGTGCAGAAGCAAGGGTAGGCCAGTCCTCTGCGTATAAGGTCTTTGGCGTAAGTCTGGTATATCTCGCCGCGAACGCTCTGCTTATAGGGGCCGTAATCGCCCGTTTCGCGGTCGCCCGAAACGTATCCTTCGTCAATTTCGATATTAAAGCGGTTAAGACCGCCGATTATATCTTCAATGCCGCCGTCAACCTCGCGCTTTTTGTCGGTGTCCTCTATCCTTGTGTAGAAAATGCCGCCTGTCGAGGTCGCGCATATACGGTTTACAAGCGCGGTAAAAAGCGTGCCCAAATGCAGGTATCCCGTGGGACTCGGTGCCACACGGGTAACGCGCGCGCCCTCTTTCAGGTCGCGCTCTTTATAAAGATTTTCATAAAAATCGGGTGTTTTTTTAATTTCCGGCAGTAAAAGTTCCGCCATCATTTCGTGTTCTGTCATATTCTGTCTCCGTTTAAAATTATGTCAGTCTTTTGAAAGCAGCTTGTTAAGTTCTTTCATAAAGGTGTTTATGTCCTTAAACTGCCTGTAAACCGAAGCAAAGCGAACGTAGGCCACTTCGTCTATCACTTTAAGTTCTTTCATAACAAGTTCGCCTATCTTGTCGCTGCTTACTTCTCTGTCAAGCGTGTTCTGGATTATGGTTTCTATATCGTCCACAACGCGGTCAAGCGTTTCTATTGAAACGGGGCGTTTTTCGCAGGCGCGCAGCATACCCGTCATAAGTTTCTGGCGGTCGAACGTTTCGCGCGAGCCGTCCTTCTTGATAACTATTATCGGCAGATTTTCTATCATTTCGTACGTTGTGAAGCGCTTGCCGCAGCTTAAACATTCGCGTCTTCTGCGTATGCGTTCGCCCTCGTCGGTCGGGCGCGAGTCGATAACCTTGCTTTCTTCAAAACTGCAAAACGGACATTTCATTGCTTTAACCCCTTTTCCGTATAATATCCCCTTTATTTTACCATATAAAAAGCCAAAAAACAAGAAAAATATGGGCGTGGCAATTGCTGTGTTCGGATTATTCTGTCCGGCGAAAAATAACCTTTCTGTCGGCGATAGGAAAACAGCAATTTTCGCAAAAACAACAGCAAGTATTTGCAACATTTAAATCCGTTTTACTTTATAATTAACCTGTATACTTGCTTAAAAAATATTGCCGTTTAAGCACAAACTTTGTAATACAAACCAAATAAGGGAAGGAGCAAAAAAATGAACAGGCACAGATTTTTCAAAGCGTTTTTTGCGGCGGCTTTAACGCTTTGCCTTTGTTTTTCCGCCTGCTTTACAGGGGTATCTGCGGCGTCCGCTACATATACGCTGGCGGATCTTGCTGCGGCGGAAAGCGTTAAAACGCTCGGAAGAACAAAACAGGACGGCACGGGGCTTGTATGCGACTGGTCGGGCACGGGATTTGAAATGAACATTACCGTACCGTCCGGCGGAACGCAGTTTACGGTAAACGTTGATACTGATATCGCACTGTTTGTCGATATCATTGTAGACGGCGACAAGGCAAACGCCACGCGCGAAAAGGTTACCGGCGCTGCCGCCGTTACAAAGGCGATCCCTGCCGGAGCGCATACCGTAAGGGTAATACGCGATTCACAGTCAAGCGCAAAAAATACAAAATACTTTAAGTTTGAAAGCGCTACCTTTGAGGGCAGCATCGGCGAAAGACCTGCGGTTAAGAATCGGTATATCGAAATAATCGGCGACTCTTACGCCTGCGGCGACGGCGCAATGGCAAATTACAAAGCCGGTACCAGATGGACCGAGCCGGAAGACGATTCCGTTATGTATTCTTTCGGCTACAAGGCGGCGGAGTTGCTTGACGCCGACTATTCGATAGTTGCGCGCGGCGGCATAGGACTTTTGGGTGCCGAAAGCCAGCAGGACACCGACAGCAAAACCAGTATGACGGCGCTTTATCCGTATATAGCGGGCGAATTTGATTACAAATCCTCTGCCGCGGAATACGGATTTGAAAGAAAGCCTGATCTTATTGTGGTGGAACTCGGTGCAAACGACGGACAGAGCAATATGACCGAATGGAAAACAAGAGCAAAAAACTTTGTTGATTTGCTTAAATCAAAAAACGGCGACGACGTGCCGATATTATGGATAGGCACGGGCGGAAGTTATAAACACGACCTTTATCTTAAATCGCTTGCGGCTGTTGCGGGTTATGAAAACCTCGGCACAATGCGTTACCACAGGGGCGGCAACGGTTCGGCGGCGCTTGCTTCGCAGTTTGCCGGACATCCTTCGGCAAGCCAGCAGGAAGAGATGGGCAGGGCGCTGGCGCAGCGTATAGAAAACGAATATTTCACGGTTTACGGCGCGCAGGAAACGAAAACACCCGAACACACTTTTACATATTATGCAGACGGCGTTTCGGGCGGCGACGGCAGCGAAACTTCGCCCTTTACCTATATTTCCGAAGCAGAAAAGAAACTCGCGGCGGACATATCCGCGGTAAGCGGTACCGACGGCGAAATTTCTGCCAGAATAATAGTTAAATCAAACGGTGCGGACGTACGCTCTGCGGCGGCTTCAACCTTAAACAGTTCGATTACGGGCAGCACTGCAGCCGTTAAATCGGCGGACGGCAACCCTGTAACCGTGGAGATAATAGGACAAAGCACGGACGGCGCGACACCCACCATGCTTGTAAGTTCGTTTGCTTCAAAATGGCGCGGGCTTTACAATTTCTACCGCTTTGAAAACATAAACATAACGGGTGCCGGCGAAACAAACGGCGCGTTTAACGAAATCTACTGTTACGGCAATTCGGTTACATTTGATAAAGGAACAACGGTACGCAATTCCACCGCGACCGCCAAAAACAGCAATGATTACCTTTATAGAATTACCGGCGGTACCGCAACAAACGCCGCAAACATAAAGGATCTTCAAACGGCAAAAACAAAAGAAACCGGTTCAAACATTGTTATAAACAGCGGTAATTTCAATATTGTGGCGGCAGGCGGCATAGGCGCTTTCGGCGCATATTCGGCAACCGCCTCTACAGACCCTGCGGATTGGGTGTATGACTGCTATACCGAAAACAAGTATTTCCGAGCCACTGTAAACGGCGGCACGGTACAAACCTTGCGTGCAGGCGAAAACAGTATGGTTACCGGTAAAATGGCAAACATTATAATCACCGTAAACGGCGGCAGCGTTGAAAACCTTAACGCAGGCTGCAATTTCCAAAACACCTACGGCAAACGGCAGGAGGGTAACTTTACCGTTAATATAAACGGCGGTACAGTGCGTAACTATCTGGGTCTTGCGGGCGGCGTTACCTACGGCGGCGAGTACGTTTTCAATATGAAAAACGGTAAAATAGGCGGCGAGGGCGTTGAAAGATTCTGCGCTGTCGGGGCTTCCGCCACCGTTAAAAGCATTACAAACAACATTTCGGGCGGCAGCATAACCGTTTATCCCACGGCGATGACCTCCGGCTCGTGCGGCGGCGTATTTTTTGGCGGATACAATGCCGTAACCACCGAAAAGGCGGTAAATAATATTTCGGGCGGCGAAATAGTTGTAAGGTGCAAAAAAGGCGTTCAGGGCTCTGTATTTATGGGCGGCGAAAACAACTGTACCATAGGTACGCTTCAAAACAACGTTTCGGGCGGCGCATTCCTTTTCTATCCTGCGGACGAAAGCGTAACCACGGGTTATTCCTCCGCTTCCGGAATATATATGGCAAGTTACATCGGCCGCATTAAAACCGAACTTCAGAATAATATTACAGGCGGACTTTTTGACGTTACCCCTATAGGAACAGGTATGATATCCTTTAGCGGTCAGGGGCTTAACACATACATAAAGAAACTTGTAAATACCATAGGCGTTGAGGATACCGATATAGGTCCCGTATTCCTTGGTAATAACGTGCACATGGGCGGCACATGGGGTAAAAACGGCGTTGACGGCACAATTACCGCACAGCCGGACAAAACAAGCCTTGCTTCCATGAGCGATACCGTTGTTATCAAAAACACAGTCAACTATCTTGAATCATACGGCGTTGTAAGAATGGCGCCGGCAAGCACGAGAACCACATCGTATGTTGCGGCTACCGTGGGTTCGGTAGAAAACACGATTAACGGAGGACTTTTCAAGAAAGACCTGTATTGCGGCGGCGGTGAGATATACGGCAGCGTTAAAACCACGGTAAACGGCGGATTTTTCTGCAATATCTACGGCTACGGAACCGACTCTGCGGCAAGCGGAACCTATAACGGAACTGAACTTATAATAAACGGTTACAATTCGTATGCGGCGGCGTCAAAGGCGGCGGGCTCTACTGACTATCAGTCGTGGGGCATATATGCAGGATCTAAAACGGCGGCGGTTGCAAAACCGGCGGATTCTTCAAAACCGGCGCTTAAACTTACCGTAACCGGCGGCAATATAAACATTCCCGTTTACGGCGGCGCGAAAAGCGGCACGGTAAACGGAGATATAGAAAACTCTCTTGAAGGCGGAAACTATACCGCTTCGTTCTTCGGCGGCAGTGAAAGCGGCACGGTAAACGGCAATATTAAAAACGAAATAACGGGCGGCACGTTTGCAGCGGCAATTTACGGCGGCGCGCGTTCGGCAACCGTTAACGGACATATAAGCAATACCCTTTCTCTTGCCGATAACGGTAATGTTTTTTACGGCGGCAGCAGCACGGGTGAAATTACAAACGGCGTTGAAACCCTTATTAAAAAGTATAAAATTGCTGCTTCCTATACCGATAAAGGTATCACGGCAGGCTCTGCAACCGGTAAAATATCGGCGGGCACGGCGCAGTACGCCGTAAAACTTACAATTTCTCCCGCAGTTTCAAGTGATAAATACCGCGAGGGCGACGTTGCGATAGACGGATCGGTGTTCTTAGGTTCTTCAGGCGGCGAGATAAACGGCGATGTTTACGCGCTTATCACTGGCGGCAACAATGTAAGAAGCGGAAACGCCGCGCGGCATCTGGTACTCGGAAACGCAAAAACAACCGCCGCGATAAACGGAAATGTTACCTGTGATATGAAAGGCGGCTTTTACGGCAGCAATGTGTACCTCGGTAACAGAACGGCCGATGGCACAAACACGAACGGCGTAAGCGGCGATGTCGCCTTTAACCTTACGGGCGGCCATATCGGCGGCGTTTTGAAACCGTTCTCCGCAGGCGGCGCCACGGTTAACATAAATCCGAGTGACAGAGGCGTGATAATCAACGGCACAGTAGGCGGCAAGACCGCAGGATACACGGTAAATTACAAAGCAGGCGGAAAAAGCATAACCTCAACAGGGACTGCAAGCGGCACGGCGATATATTTTGACAGCGTTGACCTTTCGGAAAATAAAGCGATATTTACGCATTACAGCAACTGGTCGGCAGGCAGGATATACTACACAATGCCGACGGGTACCCCGAAGGACAGGATAACCGTTACAAACAGTCAGTCCGAGCCCACGGGAGGCTGGGCGCTTTGCGATAACGGCAGCAATCTTTTGCTTGTGGGTACAAGCGGCAGCCTTGATTCTTACAGTGCGACCTTCACTCTGGACGAGGCACTTACGGCGAATATACTTGTAAACGCCGGAGGGG
>CAKSTF010000026.1 GCA_934491515.1 uncultured Eubacteriales bacterium | reverse complement strand
GTATGGTGTTTCAGAACCCCGACAATCAACTTGTTGCGTCTATTGTTGAAGAAGACGTTGCTTTCGGCCCCGAAAACCTGGGATTTGCACCCGAAGAAACACGCCGCCGTGTCGATGAGGCACTGAAAACGGTCGGTATGTACCAGTTCAGAAAATCAACGCCGCATCATTTGTCGGGCGGTCAGAAACAGCGTATTGCAATTGCGGGTGTGCTTGCTATGCAACCCGAATGTATCGTTCTTGACGAACCTACGGCAATGCTTGACCCGAAAGGCCGCCTTGAAATTATAAAAAGTATCGAAAAACTTAACCGTGAAATGGGAATTACGGTGATTTTAATAACCCATTTTATGGAAGAGGCAGAAAACGCTGACCGCGTCCTTGTTATGAACGACTGTAAGATAATAGCAGACGGCGCGCCGAAAAAGATATTCAGCGATATTAAACTGCTGAAAGAGGTGGGACTTGACGTTCCGCAAACCACCGAACTTTTATACGAACTTAAAAACAGCGGAGTAAAAATCAACACAGATGCAATTTCTGTTGAAGAAACAGCCGACAGAATCATAGAGGCGTTTCATTTGGAGGAAAATTAAGTTGTCGCAGATATTAAAGGTAGAAAATCTTACCCATACCTACGGCGGAAATACACCGTTTATCAATGACGCAGTTAAAGGCGTTTCATTCACCGTTGAAAGCGGTGACATTGTGGGTATTATCGGTCATACGGGTTCGGGTAAATCGACCCTTGTTCAGCACCTGAACGGTCTTTTAAAACCTACCGAAGGAAATATTTACCTTAACGGTCTTGATATTTGGAAGGACTACAAGAGCATAAAGGAAGTACGCGCCAAGGTAGGACTTGTGTTTCAGTATCCCGAATATCAGCTTTTTGAAGAAACGGTTTTTGCTGATATTGCTTTTGGCCCTAAAAACTTAGGACTTTCGGGCAAGGAACTTGACGACAGGGTTAAAGAAATATGCCGTGTTGTTGAGATAAAAGAAGAGTATCTTGATAAATCGCCGTTTGATCTTTCGGGCGGCGAAAAACGCCGTGTTGCTATTGCCGGTGTGATGGCCATGCGCCCCGAACTGATAGTTTTTGACGAGCCGGTTGCCGGCCTTGACCCTAAGGGCAGGCGTGATATCGTTAAAATCATTGCCGACTACCGCAAGGCGTATAACGCCACCGTTCTGATCGTTTCGCACAATATGGAAGATATGGCGATCCTTACGGACAAATTACTTGTTATGAATGCCGGAGAACTGGCTTTGTATGACACAACGGAAAATGTTTTCAGACAGCGCGAACAGTTACGCGAGATAGGTCTTAACGTGCCTATTGTGACCCGTGTTCTTGATAAAATCGGGGAGAAAGGCTTTAAAATGCCTGACGATATTTTCACCGTTGACCGTGCGGTAGAGTACCTGCTTTCCTTGAAGAAAGGCGGTGCCGACAATGCTTAAAGATATTACTTTCGGTCAGTATTTTGATTCGGGGTCGGTGCTGCACCGCCTTGACCCACGCACTAAGCTTTTGTTACTGATACTTGCCGTTGTTTTCTTTTTTATTGCAGGTAATATGTACGCGTTGTTTCTGGCGGCTGCGTTTACAATTATGGTGCTGTCGCTTTCCCGCGTGCCGATAAAAATGTATCTTAAAAATATAAAGGCCGTATGGCTTATAATAGTTTTTACGGCCGTTATAAACATATTTTACGGCACAGGCGGAGAGGTGCTGTTTTCGTGGTGGAAACTCACGGTTACTACCGGCGGTATTTCCCGTGCGGCTTTTATGGCGGGCAGGATAATGCTGTTAATCCTTATAAGTTCGGTTCTGACATACACCACAACGCCGAACGATTTGACCGATGCAATTGAAAGTTTGCTTTCACCGCTTAAATTTATAGGACTTGGCACCGTGGTGCATACTCTTGCCATGATGATGACCATAGCCCTGAGGTTTATACCCACACTTGTTGAAGAAACCGAAAAAATAATGAACGCCCAAAAAGCACGCGGTGCAGACCTTGAAAACGGAAAACTGAAAGAACGCATACGCGCGCTTATACCGATTTTGGTGCCTTTGCTGATATCATCCGTCAGGAGGGCATACGAACTTGCGGAGGCGATGGAATGTCGCTGCTATAACGGCGGCGTGGGACGTGTAAAAATGAAACGTCTTAGGTTCGGCAAGGGTGATATTGCTGCCGCTGCCGTTTCGGTTCTGTTTTGCGGACTTGTTATTACCTTAAATATTCTGTTTTAACGGAGGAAATATATGAAGCGGATGCTTGTTACAATTTCATACGACGGCACCGCTTATCACGGTTGGCAGGTACAGCCTAACGGCGTTACCGTGCAGGAGACGGTTCAAAAGGCGCTTGTAAAATTAACCGGTGCCGACTCCTCGGTTACCGGGTGCAGCCGTACCGACGCCGGTGTTCATGCAAAAGAATTCTGCTTTCATACCGATTGCAGCGAATCTTTACCAGAAACTGCTTTCTTAAAAGGACTCAATGCGCTTTTGCCCGATGACATTGCGGTGAAAGATTGCAGGGAAGTGCCGCCTGATTTTCATGCGCGTTACAACTGTATGGGAAAAACCTATAAATACTGTTTTTACCACGGTGTAAAAGACCCTTTTTTAGAGCGCTACGCGCTTCTTACCGAAAGCGTTCCGGACATCGGGAAAATGAACGAGTTTTGCCGCAAAATAACGGGCAAACATGATTTTTTCGGGTTTTCCGCCTCCGGCCGCACGGTAGAGGATACGGTGCGTACGGTAAGCGACTGTAAAGTTTATACAGAAGGAAATATAACGGTGCTTGAAATTACGGCAGACGGATTTTTATATAATATGGTAAGAATAATTGCCGGAACCGCACTTGCCGTGGGATACGGCAGGTTAAATCCCGACTGTGCCGACAATATTTTTGTAACAAAAGAACGCGCCGCAGGCGGCGATACTTTGCCCGGTAAGGCGTTGTTCTTAAGTAAAGTTTATTATAACTGGTAGGTTTAAATATGTCAGAATACAAACGCCGCAAGGTACATAAAAAATTTCATCGACAGAAAATCAAGCCCCAAAAAAACGAACCGAGAACCGAAGCCGAGGCACAGGATAAAATTATCATGACGGCGGTTGGTCGATATGGGGAAAATGATACCGAAACGCGCGAAAGGCCGCTTAGGGTAATCAAATCGGAACGGCGCCGTAAAAAACACGCATTGTTAAAAAGTGCCGTTGTACTCCGTATGGTTTCGGGAATTATGCTTTTGCTGTCATACGTTCTACCCGGCGGTCTTGCCGATACTGCGGCAAACATACTTGCAGGACTCGGCAGGGGAGAATATCCCATAAAACTTGAGGACAGTATGACGATTGACGTTGCCGCGCAGGGCAACGGTTATTATGTGCTTACAAGTTCTGCGATATATGCTTATAACGCAAACGGTAAGGAACTGTTCTCACATTCGCACGGTTTTTCTTCTCCTGTTATGACGGTCTCGCAGTCACGCGCGCTTGTATTTGACCAGGGCGGAAATACTGTCAGCATTTATAATCTTAAAGGACTAAAAAAAACACTCACCGTTAAAAATAAAATCACAACTGCTGCAATCGGGAGAAACGGAAGTTTTGCAATTTCCGTAACCGGCGGCGAATATACTTCTACAGTGTACGTTTATTCAAAAAGCGGAAAGAACGTTTACACATGGAACTCTGCAAAGGATATAGTAAACAATGCCGCTGTATCGCCTGACGGCAAAAAAATTGCGCTTTCGCTTTTAAATGTTTCTTCGGGGCAGTTCACAACAAAACTTGAAGTTTTTGGCTTTAACTCCGCCGATCCGCTGTACACAGCCGATTTCGGTGAAGATATTATTTTGTCGCTGCGTTCTAACACCAAAGGCGTAGGCGCTGCCTGCAGCAGCGGATATTCTTTCTTTACTTGGCGCAAATACGAACGCAGCAATTTTATCGTTAAGGACAAAACCCTTAATATGTATCGTATTTCGGGAAACACGACGGTGCTTGCATTTAACCGCGAAAGCGATAAAAGCGATAATACCGTTATTTATCTTTCTGCTTCGGGCAAAAAGATTTCGGAATTCGCTTATAAAGGCACCGTTACCGATATGGAAACCTCCGGCGGCAGGGTTTATTTTATAAGCGATACAAAACTTTCCATTTACAACAAAAAGGGCGAACTGATTAAAAGCGGCGACTGCGACTATGGTTCCGAACGGTTTGCAGTTACGGGCGCGGAATCTGCGGCCCTTGTATCCGACGGCGAAATTAAAGAGGCAGCCGTTAAATAAGGAGCGTTTTATGAACGGAATAATACTTGACCTTTTGCTTATCGCGGTTATACTTCTTGCTGTGTATTTTTCTGCACGGCGCGGATTTATGCGAACGCTTATCGAAGTTGCCGGCAGCATTGCCGCAATTTATCTTGCCGTTGCGCTTTCTGCGCCGATTGCCGAGTTTATTTATAAGAAATCGGTTGAACCCTCAATTGTAAGATCAGCGCAGACAGCCGCCGAATCCGCAACCGAAAACGCTGCCGACAGCATTTGGCTTTCTTTCCCCAAAATTGTGACCGACAGTGCCGAAAGTTTCGGGATTGATAAAAACACACTTCAGATAAAGATTTCAGGTACTGCGGAAAACGCAGGAGAGGTTGCGCAAACCGCGGCAAATGCCGTTGCGAAACCGATTATTACAAAACTGATTTCAATGTTTGTTACAACAGTGGCTGTTTTAATTCTGCTTTTTCTTGTAAGGTTTTTGGCAAAGGTTATAAACAAACTATTTTCCTTCAGTATTATCGGCACGCTTAATCGATTTTTGGGCGGTGCGCTCGGCATTGCAAAGGGCCTGCTGATAGTATTTGTGCTTTGTATAGTTATCAGTCTTATAATTACCGTTACGAAAAACGGATTTTTGGTTTTCACACCAGCCGCTATTCAAAAATCATATATTTTTAAATATATTTACAGACTTTCACCGTTTGTAAAATAATAAGTTTCTTTTCTTTAGGAGTTTTAAAATGCAATTGTGTTCCAAATGTAAAAAAAGGCCGGCAGTGGTATTTATGTCAAATCCGATAGACCCTTCGAAAACAGAGGGACTTTGCCTTGTGTGTGCAAAAGAACTGGGTTTAAAACCGGTTGACGATATGCTGAAAAGCATGAATATTTCCGATGACGATATTGAGCAGATGAGCGAACAGCTTATGGAGTTTATGCCTGATTCGGATGAACTGAGCGACGCTGATATGAATGACGCAACTTTTGATTTAGGCACCGCGCCGGCTATTCCGTTTATTAAGAACCTTTTCGGCAACCTGCAGGGCTCTTCTGCCGATGCAGGCGAAAAACAATCCGCCGATAAGAAAAAAAGCGGTGAATCAAAGAAAAAAAGCCGTTTTCTTGATCAATATTGCACCAACTTGACCGCACGCGCCAAAGAAGGAAAATTAGACGCCGTTATCGGCAGAGACAAAGAACTTTACCGCACGGTGCAGATACTTTCAAGGCGCTCAAAAAACAACCCCTGCTTTATAGGCGAGCCGGGTGTCGGGAAAACCGCTATTGTCGAGGGTCTTGCAATAAAAATTGCAAACGGCACTGCGCCTGCAAGACTTTTGGACAAACAGATCTACCTGCTTGACCTTACAAGCCTTGTTGCGGGAACGCAGTTTCGCGGTCAGTTTGAAAGCCGCGTAAAGGGGCTTATAGAAGAGGTAAAAAGCGCCGGAAACGTTATTTTGTTCATTGATGAAATTCACAACCTTGTAGGCGCCGGCGACTCAACAGAAGGCTCGATGAATGCGGCGAATATTCTTAAACCCGCACTCTCGCGCGGTGAAATACAGGTTATAGGCGCAACAACATTTAAAGAATACCGTAAATACATTGAAAAAGACGCTGCATTAGAGCGCCGTTTTCAGCCTATCACGGTGGAAGAACCGTCGGTTGAAGAAACCGTTCAGGTTCTTAAAGGCATTAAATCTTATTACGAGGGCTATCATACCGTAAAAATTCCCGATTCTATCATCGAAAAGGCGGTAGTTCTTTCGGAAAGGTATGTTACAGACCGTTTTCTGCCCGATAAGGCAATTGACCTGCTTGACGAGGCCTGTGCCTGCGCCAGCCTGCAGAACAAGTCTATTGACGAATTGTATCTTAACAACAAAAAGATTTCCGATTTGTCACGCCGACTTGAAGAGTTGAACGCTGATGTTGAAAATCCGGATTATGAAAAACAGGCTATGGTTAAAGCGGATATTGAAAAATATAAGGCAAAAACCGAAGAACTTTGCGCTGCGGCTGCAGACAATACCGTAACGGAGTCCGAACTTGCCAAAGTAATAGAACTCTGGACGGGTATTCCGGCTTCAAAGGTGGAAGAAAGCGAACTTTCAAAACTTTCCGGTCTTGAAGAGCGCCTGAACAAGAAAATTATCGGTCAAAACGAGGCAACTCATCTTGTTGCGGCGGCCGTTAAGCGTTCAAGGGTAAAGACCGGCGCGCTGCACAGGCCTGCGTCCTTTATATTCGTAGGTCCTACCGGCGTAGGGAAAACTCAACTTGTAAAGGTTTTGTCCGAAGAACTTTTTGATACGCCCGAAACATATATAAGGCTTGATATGTCAGAATTTATGGAAAAACATTCCGTATCAAGGCTTATCGGCGCGCCTCCCGGATATGTAGGTTATGATGAGGCCGGTCAGCTTACCGAAAAGGTAAGAAGAAAGCCTTATTCCGTGATTCTTCTGGACGAAATTGAAAAAGCGCATCCCGACGTTCTTAACGTGCTTTTGCAGATACTTGACGACGGCCGTATAAGCGACGCGCAGGGCAGGGTTGTAAATTTTGAAAACACAATCATTGTTATGACATCCAACGCAGGGAGCGAACATACGGAAAACCTTCTTGGATTCGGCAAAACAAGAGCAGAAGGCGCGCGGGACAAAGCGCTTAAAGCGCTGCGCGAATTTTTGCGCCCCGAATTTATATCCCGTGTTGACGAAATTGTTGTGTTCAGTCCGCTGTCGGAAGAGTCACTTTCAAAAATTGCCGCGATTATGCTTGACGAACTGAAAGCAGCGCTTCTTGAAAAGAATATTGAATTTAACTTTGATACAGCCGCATGCAATGCTATTGCCGCAAAATGCGAAAATACCAAAACCGGCGCCAGAGAACTGCGTAATATTATCCGCAGAAACATCGAAGATAAGGTTGTAGACACGGTTATTGAGGGAACTGCCAAAAATATTTCCGTTACAGCCGAAAACGGCGAAATTGTTATTAAATAATTTTAATAAAGCCTTACTGTAAAAAGTAAGGCTTTATGATTAGGAAGATGGGATAACAAATGGCAACATTTGACGATTTTATGAAACTGGACATACGTGCCGGAACAATACTTGAGGCAAAAGAATTTAAAAAAGCAAAAAAGCCCGCATATCAAATTGTAATCGACTTCGGCAGCGAAATCGGTATTAAAAAATCTTCGGCGCAGATAACGCAGGTTTATAAGGCGGAAGATCTATTCGGCAAGCAGGTGCTTGCGGTTGTTAACTTTCCTCCAAGGCAAATAGCCGATTTTATGTCGGAAGTATTGGTTCTCGGAACATACAGCAAACAGGGTGTTGTTTTGATAACACCCGATAAGCCGGTAGAAAACGGGGATAAATTAGGTTGATAAGCAAAAATTTTTCGGAGAAGAAAAATGAAAAAATATCGAATTGAAATTATAGTACTGTTAATACAATTGTTTACGTTTTATATTTTACCTTTGTTTTCGGGGTTATCAAATGCAATCGGAATGATATTACTGATTATAATATCAACTTTTATATTATCGGTACTGATTGCTGTTGTGTCAAAAAACAAGTTGAAATATTTCTATCCGTTAATTGTATCGATATTATTTATACCATCAGTGTTTATTTTCTATAACGATTCTGCTTTAATTCATACGATTTGGTATTTTATAGATTCCGTTATCGGCTTATTAACAGGAACGCTTATTTTTAAAACAACTAATAAATAACAAAAAAAGCACCTAAGCATAGAACTTAAGTGCTTTTTTAATTGTAATTTGTATTTATCTTTTCTTAACAGGAAATTGAATCTCTGTTAAATAATCTTCTTCATTTTCTTTATTC
>CAKSTF010000025.1 GCA_934491515.1 uncultured Eubacteriales bacterium | reverse complement strand
ATTTCGAGTCAGTCCCGTTATGACCACTTCGATACCACTCCGTGTATTTATCTTCACATCAGCCCTCAAAAAAACCTCGGAAAAAGGAGAGAACTGATGGAGAGAACTAAGGGATATTTACTTTTCAATGATAGCTGAAAAGCCCCATAAAATCAAGGTTTTTCAGAGGTGAGCTTCCAAAAAGGGCATTCGTTTTCGAGTCAGCCCCGTTATGACCACTTCGATACGTCTCCATATAAGTCGGCGTTTGAATTGCCGAAGAACATTATATTAAATCACGGTGCAAATGTCAAGAAAAATCGCCCTGATATTCATCAGGGCGATAAAAAGTTTGCATATCAGTCTTTTGAAGAGGGGAGTTGCTGCTTAAGTGCCGCCCTTGTCTTACGTATTTCTGCAAGGTTAGAGGTAAGACCTTCATCTGCGCGGCGCATAATATCATCAACAAAATTCTGCGCTGCTCTTCTCATATCGCGGCTTTTGCCCTGAGCGTTGGATATAATTTCGGTGGCTTTTTCCTGCGCCAACTTAACAATTTCTTCCTGTGCCACCATTGCCTTTGCGCGTTCTTCCGCATTTTTGATTATGCCGTCCGCTTCGCGCTTGGCGGTTGTGATAATGTCGGCACGGTCGGCAACTATGCCGCGTGCCTGTTTGATTTCGCTGGGAATGTTAAGACGGATATCGTCAACAACCGCGCGAAGTTTTTCAATGTCAACAATAGTTTTTTTGCCGGGAATTTTAACGCCGCTGTCAAGCACCTCGTCAAACTGTTCCAATAATTCATCAAGTGTCATTTAATTCATCCTCCGTTTATAATATTCTGTGTGAATTTAAGATTTTCGGGGCGACAGCCTTTCGGAAATATCGCCTAAAATTGCCTTGGGAACAAAGTCGCTGATATCGCCGCCCATTCCGGCAATTTGTTTTACCATACTTGAACTCAAGTACATATTTTCCGCCTTTGTGGTAAGGAAAAGCGTTTCAATATTCGGATTGAGTTTTTTATTTGTAAGCGCCATCTGAAATTCATATTCAAAATCAGACATGGCGCGCAATCCCTTGATTATCGCAAAAGCGTTTTTCTGTGCCGTGTAATCCGCTAAAAGGCCGTCATAAATATCAACTTCAACATTGTCAATACCGCAAACGGATTTTTCCAGAAGAGTTTTGCGCTCGGCAGGGGAGAACGCACAGTGCTTTGCGTTGTTTTTCATAACCACGATAATGACCTTGTCAAACATCGCGGCAGCCCTTGTAATTATGTCAAGATGTCCGAGAGTTACAGGGTCGAAACTTCCGGGGCAAATCGCAATTCTTTCTTTCAATGCGTATCATCCTTTTTGTAGGCGGTAACAAAAATCTTCCCGAACCGATAAGTTTTGTAAACCGAAAGACCGCCGACGCTTTCGGGTAACTCAACCTCCGCCGGATGTTCGCAAAAAACCGTACCGTTTGCGTTGATATGCGGCGCAGTGCAGGAAAGCGCTTTTAAAAGCAGCCCTGACGCATAAGGCGGATCGAGAAATGCAATATCGAAGTTTTCCGTGCAGGTCATAAGATAAAGGGAAAAGTCCTTTTTAATGACCGTTGCTTTTGATTCAAACGGAGTGCCCGAAAGGTTTTTGCGCACAATCCCGAGCGAAGTTTCCGAACTGTCGACAAAAACGGCGCTTTCGGCACCTCGGGAGAGCGCTTCGATACCCAGCTGACCGCATCCGGCAAAGAGGTCAAGTATATGCCTGCCTTCAATGTCAAACTGAATCGAACTGAAAATCGCTTCCTTAACCTTTTCAGTTGTAGGACGTACAAGTTCGTTGCCGGAAACGGTTTGTAAACGTTTTCCGCGTGCAAGACCCGTAATTACTCGCATAAGACAAAACTCCAATTTACATTTATAATATTATCACACTAAAGCGGTAGTTTTGTCAATAGTTATTTTTTCTGAAAAAATGCTTGATTTTTCGTATGATTTATGATATCATACTTTAGCATTTGATTTCACCTTGCCTTATGAGGTGGGTTTGATGCCGAAAATATCGACATTGAAACGGGCGTTCCTCTGGCCGATTGCGGCGTAAGAACTTCTGAAAAAAATAAGGAGGAAAATTCGATGGATATTTTAAAGGATCTTGTTGCCGATCAGATTAAAACAGATTTACCTGAAATCAAGATAGGCAGCACTGTTAAAGTTCATGTTCGCATAAAAGAAGGCGAAAAAGAAAGAATACAGGTTTTTGAAGGCACCGTTATTGCTAAAAATAACAGCGGCATTGCAGAAACCGTTACCGTTCGCCGCATTTCGTACGGTGTAGGCGTGGAACGCGTATTCCCCGTTCATTCACCTATGATTGCCAAGATTGAGACCGTAAGAAAAGGTAAGATTCGCAGGGCGAAACTTTACTATCTGCGTGACAGAGTCGGCAAGGCAGCGAAGGTTAAAGAGCTTATCGGCTGAGATTTTGCGAGAGGGGGACGGGAAATCCGTTCCCTCTTTTCTTTTTTTAAGATTAGTTAAAAGGCGGTGCTTTATGTCCGAACAAAGGGGATTCAACGTAGATACGCATATTCTTGAAGAAGAAGCAGCCGTAGACAGGCGTTTTGCGGTCAAGGCGGAGATTTTTGACTGGCTTCGAATATTTTCCGTTGTTATCGTAACGGTTGTTTTTTTGTTTACCTTTGTATTTAAAATCGCGACCATTGAAGGGCGCTCAATGCAGGATACCTTATTTGAAAACCAAAAAGTAATTATTGTAAAACCGTTTTACACACCGAAGCAGGGCGATATCGTGGTAATATCGCGCAATGCGGATAATGCCTATAAAGATAATAAGAATTACAGCGCACTGCCCATAATAAAACGCGTTATCGCGACCGAGGGACAGACGGTGGACATCGACTTTGCGCGCGGCACGGTAAGCGTTGACGGTGAAGTTTTAAATGAATCTTATGTGCGCACGCCAACAAACTTAAAGTATGATATAGAATTTCCCGTAACGGTGAAAAAAGGCTGTGTTTTTGTGTTGGGCGATAACCGTAACGAATCGCTTGACAGCCGTTCTTCGGAAATCGGTGACGACGGTATGATAGACACACGTTACATTTTAGGTCATGCGGTATTAAGGGTATTTCCGCTTAATAAAATTAAATGGCTTTCCGGCAAATAAACCGGCGAAAAAATCAATCGGATAATAACTTTTCGGGCAGGAGAATAAGTATGAAAAAAATATTGTCAGTCATTTTAATATTCGGGCTTACAGTTGCGGGACTCGGCGGATGCGGTAAAGAAGAGCCGCAAGAAAATAAAAACAAATTACAGGAAAGTTACGGTTATGTTGAAAAAGTTACCGTTGATGTTTTAGTGGCAAAATTCAACACTGAAGTGGTTGATAACAGTTCCCTCAATCCGGCTTCTACCGATTATCTTACAGAAACCGACAATCAATATTGGTACGGATTGATTGAGGGACTTTATTTAGTTGTTATTCCGGAAAAATACACCGGAGACAAAGCGGTCGACGTTGTGGATTATACGCTTTTATATGTTGAAAAAAACGGTAAGTACGAAACCGATGCAGTTTCATATACAAAGTATTTGATTAGGGCAAATAACAGTCAGATTACCTATCCTGAAACCGACGCTTTATTGGAAGAAGCAAGGACAAAATCTTCTTCCGGTAAAACGGCAAATAACGGAAAGGGTATTTCAATAGGCTATCTGGAAAAAGAAGAAGCATATCAATATCAGGTTTTAAGAGCATATAAATAAACGGATTAAAAGTATGGGTATGTATCAAAAGAAGAAAATCAAAACACAAAAGAAGAGCGATGATAAAGAAAAGACTTTGCCGTCGGCGGGGATTAACTGGTTTCCCGGGCACATGGCAAAGACAAGGCGCCGTATATCCGAGCAAATGAAGATAATCGACGCCGTTGCCGAAGTAGTTGACGCTCGTATCCCGATAAGCAGCAGAAATCCCGATCTTGATGAGATTACTCACGGAAAGCCGCGTATTATTTTGCTTAATAAATGTGATATGGCAGATCCCGCTGCCACTGCAAAATGGGTCGAATACTATAAAAACCACGGAATTGTTGCAATTCAGGTCGATTGTAAAAACGGCAGGGGCGTAGGCGCTTTTAAAGAGGCCGTTAAAACTCTGCTTTCGGAAAAGTTGGCACTGAACGCACAAAAGGGAATGGCCGGTAAGCCGCTTCGTGTTATGGTTGTCGGCATACCGAACGTGGGCAAATCTTCTTTTATAAACCGCATTTCGGGCAACGCCCGCGCGAAAGCGGAAAACCGCCCGGGCGTTACAAGGGGAAATCAATGGTTTTTGGTTGATAAACAGCTTGAACTTCTTGATACTCCGGGTGTGCTGTGGCCTAAATTTCAGGACGAGACCGTTGGTGAGCATCTTGCTTTTACGGGCGCCGTTACAGACCGTATACTTGATACGGAACTGCTTGCCGTAAAATTGCTTGATATTCTTTGCCGCGATTATCCCGAACTGTTATCGGCACGCTATAAAACCGAAAGTTTGCCCGAAGATGCGTACGACGCGCTTTGTCTTATAGGCAAAAAACGCGGAATGATGATAAAGGGCGGAGAAACCGATACGCTCCGTGCGGCAAATATGTTGCTTGAAGAGTACAGAACCTGTAAGATTGGCAGAATAACGCTTGAAAGGGTAGAGGATAATGCCTGACTTTTTCTATGAGAACGAAGCGCATAAAAAAGGATTCAAAGTCGTTTGCGGCGTTGACGAGGCGGGGCGCGGACCTCTTGCGGGGCCTGTGTGTGCCGCGTCGGTTATTTTGCCAAATGGCTTTATACCGGCAGGTCTTGACGATTCAAAAAAACTTACCGAAAAAAAGCGTGAACTTTTATACGATGAAATTATTGCAAATGCGCTTGCATACAGCGTGGCTTACGGAACGCTTGAAGAGATAGAAGAGTTTAATATCCTAAATGCAACCTATCTTGCCATGAACAGGGCGATTGCGGGACTATCGGTAAGACCGGATTTTGCACTTATAGACGGTAATCGAATACCGAAAAGCATTACAATACCGGCTGAGGCAATTGTAAAGGGCGACTCGAAAGCAGCAAGCATCGCGGCGGCTTCTGTGCTGGCAAAGGTCACGAGGGACAGGCTTTTATATGAGTATGACCGTGAATATCCGCAATACGGTTTTGCAAAGCATAAAGGTTACGGAACCAAGGCGCATTATGAGGCAATTGAAAAATACGGCGTGTGCAGGTATCACCGTATTTCTTTTTTAAAAAATGTATTGTGAGCGCGAGGCTGCCGCACAAATCGGCAGATTGGGAGAGGAAAAAACAGCGCAATACCTTAAAAGCCGCGGATACATTATTATTAAACGCAACTGGCGTGACAGCCGCTACGGCGAAATTGATATAATTGCCGAAGGCAGAGAAAACATACTTTTTGTTGAGGTAAGAACGCGTAAAGCCGGCGCGATTGTTACCGGTGCCGAGTCGGTTGATGCCGGCAAACTTGTCCGCGTTAAAAATGCGGCAATGCAGTTTATGAGCCGTTTTAACAGCGATTTGCCTTTCAGGGTTGACGTTGCGGATATGGCTTATCAGAAAAGCGGAGATAAGATTACCTGGCAGTTAAGATATATAGAAAATGTTTAATCGGAGGTAAAGATGAAGTATTTAAGTACAAGAAATGAAAAAGTAACCGTGGACGCTTCTTTTGCCGTTCTTCACGGAATTTCGGAGGATGGCGGATTGTTTGTGCCGGAATCACTTCCCGTGCTTTCGGTAGAAGATTTCACAAAAATATCGGCACTGTCTTATCCGGAGCGCGCTTTTTATATCCTAAAAAAATATCTCACCGATTTTACCGATGATGAACTTAAATATTGCACCGACGGTGCGTATAAAACAGGATTTGAGGATGATAATCCCGCCCCGATAGCACAACTCGGCGCCGATATCAACGTTCTTGAACTCTGGCACGGTCCTACCTGTGCTTTTAAAGACCTTGCGCTTCAGGCATTGCCCTATTTGCTTACCGTTTCCGCAAAAAAGCAGGGAACAGGCAAAAAAACGGTTATTCTTGTCGCCACTTCGGGCGACACGGGCAAAGCGGCGCTTGAGGGCTTTAAAGACGTTCCCGATACCGAAATAATTGTCTTTTATCCCCGTGACGGCGTAAGCCCGATGCAGAAATTGCAGATGGACTCGCAGGAGGGCGGTAATGTTGCCGTATTCTCGATAAAAGGCAATTTTGACGACGCGCAGACCGGCGTTAAAAAGATATTTACAAACGCTGACGTAAAAGAAAAACTCTCAAAGGCGGGTATGGAATTTTCCTCCGCCAACTCAATAAACTTCGGGCGTTTGGCGCCGCAGATTGTCTACTATGTATCCGCTTATTGCGATATGCTTAAAAAAGGTGACGACTTAAGCCGCGGATTTACCGTGACTGTGCCTACGGGAAATTTCGGTAATATTCTTGCAGCGTTTTATGCTAAACAGATGGGCGTTCCGATTGCAAAACTTATTTGCGCTTCCAACGAAAACAATGTGCTTACCGACTTTATAAATACCGGCGTTTACGATAGAAACCGTCCGTTCCATACTACCGCTTCGCCGTCGATGGATATACTGATTTCAAGCAACCTTGAAAGAATGATATACCATCTTTGCGATGATTCACGGTATGTTGCAGAATTGCAAAAAGAATTATTGGAAAATGGAAGATATGGAGTAACGGCGGAAATTGCCGCAAAAATTAAGGACTTGTTTTTTGCAGCGTCCTGTAACGATGACGAAACGCTGAAAACAATAGGCCGTGTATTTAACGATTACGGATATCTTATCGATACCCACACGGCGGTTGCGGTGAACGCATACGAAAAATATCGTTTGCAAACGGGGGATACACGTCCTGCGCTTATCGCCTCGACCGCGTCACCTTATAAGTTTTCAAAAAGCGTTCTTTCTGCACTTGACGGTGGAAAATCAAACGACGAATTTTCGGATGTTGTAAAACTTTCCGAATTGACCGGCACTGCCGTTCCGGCACCGATTGCATCATTGAAAAATGCAAAGGTACGCTTTAATCAGACGGTCGAAAAGGACGAAATGCTTTCGGCTGTTTACGGCGCGTTGAATATATAAAAATATATCCGGCAGAAAAAATGCCGGATATACTTTTTAAAATTACTGTCTTGACTTGAATGTGTCGCAGCAGGTTTCGCTGCAGCAGTTTGCCGTGCAGTTGCCTACGCTGATTTTGCCGGCGCAGCACTTGCCTTCCTTGTTGTGGTAAACACAGTTTTCAACCGTGCAATCAATACAACTTTCGGTTTTACAGTCGCTCATTGTTTTTCTTCCTTTCAAAAATCAAGTTTTCCGGCGCGTAGCACCGTCTGTATTATTCTTTGTTTTATTTTTAATTTTATTCCGAACGAGGTGATTCCGAACGGGCAATTTATTTACAATTTCAGATCTTCATTTATCTTTTTCAGCAGATAAACCGATGAACGTTTTTCGCGGATGGGAAAACTATACCGAACGCATTTTTGCAAATTGGAAAAATACGGTAAAACCTGAAGATACGGTAGTGATAGGCGGAGATATATCCTGGGCTATGAACCTTACAGAGGCTAAAGCAGACTTTGAGTTTCTGCATTCTCTGCCCGGAAAAAAGATATTGCTTAAAGGCAATCACGATTATTGGTGGAGCACCGTGTCAAAAATCGATGCCTTTTTTAAAGAATGCGGTTTTGACGATTTTTATATACTTTATAATAATTTTTACACAAACGGAAAAATTGCACTTTGCGGAACGCGCGGATGGATATACGACGGCGGTACGGTGGACGAAAAGGTTATTAACCGCGAATGCGGAAGACTGGAGCGTTCATTGATTCCGGCGGTTGAAAAGGGACTTGAACCAATAGTTTTTCTTCATTATCCGCCGGCATACGGCGAATTTGTAAGCGAAAAAATAGCCGACGTTCTTTTTAAGTACAATATCAAAAATGTATATTACGGTCACATTCACGGATACGGCTTTAATAAAGCGCTTACAAACCTTGGGGATATAAAAATGAAGTTAGTTTCGGCAGACTGTATCGACTTTACGCCGTTTTTTATCTGTAAATACTGATTTTTTTAAAAAAACAGTGGAAAAAGTATTTCTTTTATGGTATAATAACTAGCAATTTGTGCGGAGGTATAAAATATGAGTTTAAAAGAAACCAAAAAGTTAGAAACCAACCGTTATCAGTTGGAAATCACTGTGGACGGTGAAAAATTCCGTGAAGCAATTCGCGAGGCTTACAAAAGAAACGGCAAAAAAATCAATGTTCCCGGATTCCGTAAGGGTAAAGCACCGCTTCATATGGTGGAGACCTATTACGGCGCCGAAGTTTTCTTTGAGGACGCTTTGAACCTCATTTACAATGATCTTGTTGACGACGCTATCAAAGAATCCGGCCTTAAAGTAATTCAGGACAAGATGGACTTTGACCTTGTATCCATTTCCAAAGAGGACGGCGTTGATTTTAAAGTTTCCGTTACTACATATCCGGAAATCACGCTTAAAAAGTATAAGGGTCTTAAAGCAGAAAAGGTGAAACCCGTTGTTACTGCGGCAGAGGTAAATGCCGAAGTAAACGCAATGGCTGACCGCAACGCCCGTATGGTATCCGTTGAGGACAGGGCGGCAAAGAAGGGCGACACCGTTGTTATCGACTTTGAAGGCTTTACCGACGGCAAAGCATTTGAAGGCGGCAAGGCGGAGGGTCATTCGCTTGAACTCGGCTCGGGTCAGTTTATTCCCGGTTTTGAAGATCAGATTATCGGCAAAAACATCGGTGACGAGTTTGATGTTAACGTAACTTTCCCCGAAGAATACGGCGCAAAGGAACTCGCCGGCAAGCCTGCTGTTTTCAAGGTTAAACTTCACGAAATAAAGGTTCGCGAACTTCCCGCGGTAGACGACGAGTTTGCAAAGGACGTAAGCGAATTCGATACGCTCAAGGACCTTAAAGCGGACCTTAAGAAAAAGGCACTTGAACGCAAAGTAAAGGCTTCCGACGCCGCCGTTGAAAACGACCTTGTTAATCAGATAGTTGAAGGCATCGAGGGCGAGATACCCGAAGCAATGTTTGAAAACCGTCTTGAAGGCTGCGTTCAGGACTTTGCATACCGTCTGCAGTCGCAGGGTATGAATCTTGATATGTACCTTAAATATACCAACAGCAATATTGAAGATTTCAAAAAGACCTTCCGTCCTCAGGCTGAAATGCAGGTTAAGTACCGTCTTGCTCTTGAAAAGATTGTGGAACTTGAAAACATTAAGCCCGACGATAAGGACATTGAGGAAGAATACAAGAAACTTGCAGAGGGCTACGGCGTAGACCTTGAGCAGGTTAAGAAGGTTATTCCGGCGGAAGAGGTTGCAAAGGATGTTGCTGTAGGTAAGGCGATTGACTTTGTAAAGGAAAACGCGGTTATTACCGAGGTTGAGGCAAAGTCCGAAGAAAAGCCCGCTGCTAAAAAACCGGCTGCAAAGAAAACTGCAACCGGCGAGAAGAAAGCGCCTGCCAAAAAGCCCGCAGCAAAGAAAACGGAAGATAAATAATTTTTTTGATTATATTTTTTAAATACTGTTCATAATTCTTTTGTATCCGATGCGGCTGTTTTAAATCAGCCGCACTGCCTTTAAAGGAGGAATCTGAATGGATATGAGTTTAGTACCTTATGTAATTGAGCAGACAAGTCGTGGCGAGCGCTCGTATGATATTTTTTCACGCTTGCTTAATGACCGTATAGTAATGCTTAACGACCAGGTCGACAACGCAAGTGCAAGCGTTATTATTGCACAGCTGCTTTATCTTGAAGGTCAGGACCCCGATAAGGATATAAGTTTTTATATCAACAGTCCCGGCGGCTCTGTGTCTGCGGGTATGGCAATATATGATACTATGCAGTATATTAAGTGCGATGTAAGCACTATATGCCTCGGTATGGCGGCAAGTATGGGTGCTTTTTTGCTGGCTGCCGGTGCGCCGGGCAAAAGATTTGCGCTTCCCAACAGCGAGATTATGATTCATCAGCCCTTAGGCTCTGCCGAAGGTCAGGCCACGGATATTCTTATCCATGCCAATCATATTAAGCATATTAGAAGCACAATAAACGAAATTCTTGCTGCGGAAACCGGTAAACCGCTTGAAGTTATCGAACGCGATACCGAACGTGATAACTTTATGACAGCCGCACAGGCCGCCGAGTACGGCCTTATAGACAAGGTAATTACCAAAAGATAAGGGGTAAACTATGCCAAAGGACAACGAAACGGAAATTCGCTGTTCGTTCTGCGGTAAATCGCAGAACGAAGTTAACAGACTTGTCGAAGGTCCGGGAGTTTATATCTGTGATAACTGCATTGAATTTTGCAGCACCCTGATACATGATGACGCTTTGCTTGACGATGCTTTGCGCTCTGCAAAGACGGAACCGGAAAACACCGCAAACGGCGGAAAACAACTTCCGAAACCGCGTGAGATTAAAGCAATGCTTGATGAGTATGTTATCGGGCAGGACGAAGCCAAAAAGACTCTTTCGGTTGCAGTTTATAACCACTATAAGCGCATTTACGGCAACAGGAACACCGATGTTGAACTTGCAAAGAGTAATGTTTTAATGCTCGGCCCCACCGGCGTGGGCAAAACCTTGCTTGCACAAACTTTAGCGCGTATACTTGACGTGCCGATTGCCATTGCCGATGCCACCACGCTTACCGAAGCCGGCTATGTAGGCGAGGATGTTGAAAACATCCTTCTTCGCCTTATTCAGGCTGCGGATTACGATGTATCACGCGCGGAACACGGTATTATCTATGTAGACGAGATAGATAAGATATCCAGAAAATCCGAGAA
>CAKSTF010000024.1 GCA_934491515.1 uncultured Eubacteriales bacterium | reverse complement strand
CGCCTATCGGTGAACGCCCTGTTCAAGTCTTGTCACACAAAATAAACAAAAATAAAAACCACCCTGTAAAAACAGGGTTTACAGTGCCGAAGGCACTCTCGCAAAAAGGTGGTAGCAACAGCGAAACGTTGCGAACGCGTTTACAAGGGAGCAGTTGAGCCGAGCGTGCCTTTTTGCGAAAAGGAGGAACGACGGCACGCGTGACTGATTTTTCCGAAAAGAAAAATCGGAACGAAGCAAAGTCCGTTCCGACGCGGTCGAGGTGACAAGACTTGCCCGTCTCGCTGCCGCGGCCGGCACGAACGCGGGCTCACCGAACGTCCACCGGAAGTTCGGTGTCGCCTATCGGTGAACGCCCTGTTCAAGTCTTGTCACACAAAATAAACAAAAATAAAAACCACCCTGTAAAAACAGGGCAGTTTTTATTTGGTCGAGGTGACAAGACTTGCCCGTCTCGCTGCCGCGGCCGGCACGAACGCGGGCTCACCGAACGTCCACCGGAAGTTCGGTGTCGCCTATCGGTGAACGCCCTGTTCAAGTCTTGTCACACAAAATAAACAAAAATAAAAACCACCCTGTAAAAACAGGGCAGTTTTTATTTGGTCGAGGTGACAAGACTTGAACTTGCGGCCTCTGCGTCCCGAACGCAGCGCTCTACCAAACTGAGCCACACCTCGAAAGCCATATTATTATATATAAAACGGCTTAAAAAGTCAATATGCTTTTTTTAACTCGGCAAAAAAGGGCGGACCCTTTTTGGATTCCGCCCCGCCTTTTAAACGCCGAACACAAGCCAGATAAAGATATACGCCGGAATTATCGCCGCAAGCGTAAAGGGGATACCTATACGGAAAAAGTCCTTATTGGTAACGGTGTACCCCGCTTTTTTAAGTATTCCGATGCCCGTAATATTGGCGGAAGCGCCTATCGGGGTGCAGTTGCCGCCCAGCGTCGCTCCGCTTAAAAGTCCGAAATAAAGCGGCGTGGGGTCAACGCCCAGTTTTGCCGCAAGGCCTGCTATCACGGGGATCATGGTCGCAACATAGGGGATATTGTCGATAAAAGCGGAAATAAGCACCGAACCCCACACGATAAGCGTATAAAGTAAGAAAACGTTGCCGCCGCCGAGACGGGCAAGCAATTGCGCCGCGGCGTCTATAACGCCGGCAGCCTTAATGCCGCCTATCATAAGGAAAAGACCTACAAGAAGCCCTATCGTTTCAAAATCTATCGCAAGCAGCGGCTCTGCAAGGGCACGCAGCGTGCGTTTTTTAACAACCGTATGTATAAGGCCTATAACCAAAAGTCCGCAGCAGATAAGTCCGTTTGCGATTTCCGGCTTGCCGGGGATAAATGAAGCCGCAATAAGCAGCACGATAACGGCGGAAAGCAAAACCGTGGGCACATAATCGGTGACCGGAGTGCGTGCGGCGGCGCGTTCAATGGGCTGCTTTTCCTTGCGGAAAATGTAAAGCAGAATAACCGCCGAAAGCAGCGCGCCCAGTTCCACGGCAAAGAACATAGAAAGTTTGCCTTTATACACAAAGAAGTCCAGAAAACTCATATCAAGGGCCGAGCCTAACATAATCGCCGTGGTATCGCCCACCAAAGTGGCGGCACCCTGCAGATTGCTTGACACCGCGACCGCTATAATAAAGGGCACCGGATTGGTCTTTAATTTTTTGCATATCTGAAGCGCCACGGGGGCTACCATCAGCACCGTTGCCACGTTGTCCACAAATGCGGAGATAACGCCCGCAAAAAGCGAAAGGCATACCGCCGCCCACTGAATATTGGGCACTTTTTCCATTATAAGGTCGGCAAGCAGTTCGGGCATTCTGCTTTCTATAAAAAGCGCAACTATGCCCATTGTGCCGGCTATCATTAAAAGCACGTTAAAATCTATCGCGCCGAAGATTTCGCCTTTAGGCAGCATGCCCGTAAGAATAAAGGCGATTCCCGAAACAATGGCGATATACGGCCGCCATTTTGGAAAAGCAAGAATCATTACATAAGTAGCGGCAAAAAGAATAAGAGCCGGCAGCATAAAAGTCCTCCCGTAAAACAGCGGCGGAAACACCGCTGTTAAATTTGAAATCCGCAAACAAATCAATCGCTGCAACCCGCTGATTTGTCTAAAAAATAATTATAAACGAGCGCGGCGCTTATTGCAAGCAAAAATATGCACGCAAAGATTGCAAAGCGGGGCGCAGTGATGTTATAATAAAAACCGCAAAAAGGCGGTGAGAAAAACGGAAGAATTTTTAAAGGTCGACGTACTCGGCACGGCGGTGCGGATAATGCACACGGAAAGTACCGTTTCCACAAACGATGACGTTAAAAAAGCGGCTCGCTCGTCCGAGCGCGAGGGCTTTGCCGTTTTGGCGGACGCACAGACAGGCGGACGCGGCAGAATGGGCAGACAGTTTGTATCGGGCAAAGGCGGCATTTATTTAAGTCTGCTTTTAAGGCCCGAAAAAAGTGCGGCGGACGCGCTTTTTATAACCTCGGCAGCGGCGGTGGCGGCAGCGGCAGCGGCGGAAAGCATATCCGGCGAAAATTGCCTTATCAAATGGGTAAACGACATTTACTGCCGCAACAAAAAAATATGCGGAATTTTAGCCGAAGGCATAATTGAGAACGGCGAAAGCAAAGCCGTGGTGCTGGGCTTGGGACTTAATCTTAAAGGCGGCGGCTTTAAGGGCGAACTTGCCGAAAAAGCGGGATTTTTGTTTGAAAACTGCGATTTTAAAGTCGAAAGAACACGCTTTATAAAGGAATTTCTTTCAGTTTTCTTTGAAATATACAAGCAAAACGACAGGGAATACGTAAGGGAAGTCTACAACAAAAAGAACTTTCTTTTGGGCAAAAAATTCAGCGCCGTGCAAAACGGAGTTTTAACAGAGGGCGTTGTAACGGGCATAGACGATAATTTTTGCCTGGTTTTTGAAAAGGAACAGGAAAATGAAAAAGAAAATTAACATTAAAAAAATAACGTTATGCGGACTGTTTACGGCAATTATCGCGGTTTGCGCGCAGATAAGCATTCCAACGCCCATCGGCGTGGCGGTTACGCTTCAAACCTTTGCGGCGGCGCTTTCCGCCTTTGTTTTAGGGCCGCTTTACGGAACGGCGGCGGTTTTCTGCTATGCCGCGCTGGGCGCCGCAGGCGTTCCCGTTTTTGCAAATTTTTCGGGCGGCGTCGCCGTTATAACAGGTCCCTCGGGCGGTTTTATCGCGGGATTTTTGCCCCTTGCGGTGCTTTGCGGATTTGCGGCGCTCAAAAAAAGCGTGTCCGCGCGTGCGGCGCTTTCCGCCGCGGGACTTATCGCCTGCTACGCCGTGGGAATAGTATGGTATCTTTTTGTAACGGGTGCTGCCGCCGCGGCCGCGCTGCCCTACATACCATATTTTATCAAGGACGTAATTATGCTCTTCGCCGCCTACTTTCTCTCCAAAAAACTTTCTTTTAGGCGCTTTTTTTAGGCGCTTTTTTAGGCGCGAATTCTTATAGTTCATATCTAAAGTTTTCTTACTCGACCAATTGATTAGTGCTTTTAATTTCTTTTTTAGCGAGTTTTTGCAGTTAATACCGGTATTTTTTCTACCCGACTTGAAGTCACTGACGGTCAAAAAAATGCAAAAATCTCTATTAAATGCGCTAATCAATCGGTCGGGTAAATAAATTTCAGTTATAAACAATTAAGATTCGCGAATTAAAAAAGTCGGGAATAAAGTCTACATTGCGAGTACCGTCCTGATTTCCCGACCTAAAAAAAGGAAGGAGAGGGCAAAGGATAAAAGGCAGACGGCGGCGGTATGCAGCGGCAGGGGAAGAGAAAATGCGGAAAACAGCATTTCCGCGCCCTTTGCGGACAAAAGGGAAACGCAAAGCGGCAGCAGCACCGATTTTGCGGGGTCGCTTTGAACGCCTGTTTTGCGGATAAGTTTGCCGGTGTTGAGAAACGCAGTGTAAACGTTTGAAAAATACATTATAAGAATAAAGGCTTTAATGCCGTAACGCGGCAAAAACAGCAGCACGGCAAGCACCCTTATAAGGCTGTCGGAAACGCCGACGAAAAAGCAGAAGCGCTGGCAGTCAAGGCCTTTTAAAATGCCGTCGCACACCGAATCGGCATACATAAGCGGAACAATGGGCGCCAAAACGGTAAGCAGGAAACCGACCTCGCCGTTTTTATAAAAAAGCATACCTATATCGTTTCCGCAAACGGCGAAAACGCAGGCACATACTATCGAAACAGGCACGGTAAAGCGCATAATGCGTTCGGTAACACTTCTTACCACAAGGCGCTGGTTTTTGGCGCACGCGGCGGATATTTCGGGCACAAGAAGCGAAGACACGGCGCTTAAAATGCCCGACGGAAAAAGCAGCACGGGCAGCGCCATTGCCTTTACCGCGCCGAATGTGGAAAGACCCGATTTTATTCCCGAGCCGGCTTTTGAAAGCATTTTCGGCACAAGAATATTTTCCGCCGTGCGAAGAAAAAGGCTTAAATACCGACCGAGCGTTAACGGAAACGCAATGCGGTGCACGCTTTTAAAAGAGCAGCCGCACTTTTGAAGACCTTTTCTGCAGGAAAGGTCTTTTTTGTATCTTCCGTAAAGAAAAGCACAGCATATAAATTCGCTTACGGCGTCTCCGGCAGAGAGCGCCGCGCAGGCTGCGGCAGCGCCGTATTTTACGGTTTTTGAAACCAGGAAAAAAGAAAGCGCTATTCTTGCCGACTGTTCAAGTATCTGCGATACAGCCGAAGGCAGCGCTTTTCTTACGGCAAAAAAGTAGCCCTTTATGCAGGAGGAAACGCCGATGGCCGGCAGGGAAAAGGCAATTATTTTAAAACAGAGCGCAACGCTTTCATTTCCAACCGCGAAACGGGCAAGCACGTCGGACGAGAGAAACATAACTCCGCCCGAAGTCAGCGATACTGCGGCTGTAAGAAAAAAGCATTTTTTCATAACGCCGCGCAGGTCCTTTTTAAGGGAAAGATTATCCGCGCAAAGGCGCGTTGCCGCCACCGACAGCCCCGACCCCGCAAACGCCGAAAAGAGCCAGAAAACCGAAAGAACCAACTGGTAAAGTCCCATACCCTCGCTTCCCACAAGCGAGGCGACCCATATCTTAAATGCCATTCCGAAAAGCCGCAGCAGCAGGGAAGACACGGTAAGTATTGCGGCATTCTTAATAAACAGCGGTTTTTTCATAAAGTCCCGTCCTTTTCGGTAATTTATATATAATATGTTTTTTTGTGTTGAAAAAGAAGAAACTTGATAGTAAAATAAAAATACAATCGCCGCACGGGAAAGGCACGGTCAAACAAGGCAAAAACAAAGGTCTTTTGCAATGCGGCAGAAAAACGGCGCAGAACGGCACTGAGCAAAACGAAACGGAAAGGCGGTAACGGCGTGAAAGCACCTCTTGCAGACAGGGCAAGACCCGACACTCTCGATGCGGTAGCAGGGCAGACCCACCTTTTGGGCGAGGGCAAAATTTTAAGAAGAATAATCGAATCGGGCGAGATCCCGAACCTTATATTTTACGGCCCGTCCGGCGTGGGCAAAACCACGGTTGCCAAAATAATCGCGGCGCGCTGCGGCAAAAAACTTTGCTACCTTAACGCAACTACCGCTTCTACCGCGGATATAAAGGAAGTTATCGGGGAAATCGGCACGATAGACGCGCAAAACGGCATCCTTTTATATCTTGACGAAATACAGTATTTTAACAAAAAGCAGCAGCAGATATTGCTGTCCTATATAGAAAACGGGGATATAACCCTTATTGCCTCCACCACCGAAAACCCGTATTTTTATGTTTACAACGCAATTCTAAGCCGTTCTACGGTGTTTGAGTTTAAGGCGCTTGCCACGGCGGACGTTGCAAAGGCGCTTGAAAGGGCAAAAACCGTGCTGGAGGGCGAGTGCGGCAAAGAAATAAGCATAAGCACCGCGGATATTGAAAAAATAGCGGCAGCGGCGGCAGGCGACGTGCGCCGCGCGCTCAATATGCTTGAATTGTGTTTTATGTTAACCTCAGGCACGGGTGATATAACCTCCGAAACGGTGGAGCAGATACTTGCCGGCAACGCGGTGCGTTATGACCGCGAGGGCGACGAGCATTATGATCTTTTGTCGGCATATCAAAAATCCATGCGCGGTTCCGACCCCGACGCCGCCGTTTATTACCTTGCGCGAATACTTGCCGCAGGCGATCTTCCAAGTGCCTGCCGCAGGCTGCTTGTTTGTGCCAGCGAGGATGTCGGCCTTGCATATCCGCAGATTATTCCGATAGTAAAAGCCGCTGTTGATACGGCTTTGCAGGTCGGATTGCCCGAAGCGCGCATACCTCTTGCCGATGCGGTAATACTAGTGGCGCTTTCCCCGAAATCAAACAGCGGCGATAATGCGATAATTAACGCCGCCGCCGATATCGAACGCGGTGCGGTATACCCGATACCGCGACATTTGCAAAACAAACATTTTGACGGCGCCGAGCAGGAAAACCCCGGTCAGCATTATCTTTATCCGCATGATTATGATAAGAATTATGTAAACCAACAATATCTGCCGGACGAAATTAAAGGCCGTAAATACTATAAAGCCGGAAACAATAAAACCGAGGCGGCGTTCGACGCTTATATAAAAGGATTAAAGCAAAAATAAACCCTTGTCGGGCGCGGTACCGGCGTATTTTAAGCAGCGAAATAATAAAATCGGACAAATCGGCTGCGTGCTGCGAATTGTTGTAACCCGATTGTTTTGTTTAAAGGAGCGTTTATGGAATATAAATTACCCCCGAAAACGATTACTTTGTGGCGCCTGCGCGTCTGCGCGGCGGCGCTGCTTCTTTGCGCGGCGTTCGGCGTTTTGGCGTATGAAATCGGCGTGTGGTTTCTTTTGGGCACCGCGTTTTGTGCCGCCGCGGCAATTTTTGCGGCAGTTTTTTACATTCCGCGGTATGCAGCAGGCTTTTCGCTTGCGGTGTCGCCGGCGGCAATAACGGTAAAGCGCGGCGTTTTCTTTAAGGCGGAGCATATTCTGCCGTCGCTGCGGCTTGTTTTTACCGAAACCTACGTTACGCCGCTTTCGGCGGCAATGAAACTTAAAGGTCTTGTTTTTCAGGGTGCAAGGGTTCTGATAATCCTGCCCGAAATAGAATCCGATAAGGCGCTTCAAATAACCGAATTTCTGAAAGCGGTGCACGAAGATGGAAAATAAAACCGTTTTCAGGGCTCACCCCGTTTATGTTTATAAAATTCTCAAACGCTTTGTGTTTGTGCTGATACTTCCCGTTGTAAAGGGACTTGTGCAGTATATAATGTACCGCAGAATCAGCGGCGTGCTGCTGCTTGAAGGCATTGCGCTGGGTGTTGTGGCGGCGATATCGCTTGTAAGACTGCTGACCTTTAAAATAACAGCAAGCAGAGATGTTATAGTTATTGAGGACGGAATTTTTCTGCATAAAAAGGCGGAAATACCGATAAATAAGATATCCAGCGTTACAACAAACGGCCATATTCTGCTTGATATATTCGGCGCCGTCGGGATGAGCATAAATACCGAAGTTGGCGCACACGGAAAAAAGGATTTTGATTTTAAACTTTATAAAAGCGACGCCGCCGCGCTTGAAACGCTTATATACGGCAACAATCCGCAGGTGGAAATGCGCTTTCCGGTAAGGGAAGTGGCGCTTTTGTCGGCAACGGCCACTTCCGCCGTTACGGGCCTGCTTGTAGGAGTTCCTATTTTAAACCGCGTAGGTAAACTTACGGGAATTGCCGTGTCGCAGCTGCTGCTTGAGAAAATCAGCAGTTTTTCAAAGGCGTTTGAAACCTACTTTCCGCCCGTTGTAAACGCCATAACATTGTTTTTTATAGCCCTTTATGTCTTTTCGTTTCTGCTTTCGTTTTTGCGGAATATGTTTTTTAAAATCTGTACCGATAACGAAAAACTTGAAATAAAGTCCGGCTTTTACTTCCGCCGCAGAAGAATTTTCCGCAAATCGTCGGTAAACGATATTTGCGTTGAACAAACGCCGCTTATGAGTCTTTTCGGGGCGTATACCGTGCGCGTGGGCGTGGGCGGTTACGGCGGGGAAAAGGGCGAACGCTCCACCGTTATACCGGGCTGTAAACGCGCCCGCATTAAAAAATGTTTTTCAACGGTATTTCCGGGAATAGTTGAAAGAAAAGAACTTTTAAGGTGCGAACGCACAAAACAGCAGAAAAGAAGATTCTTTTTTACGTCTTTTGTATGGCTCTGGATAATACTTGCCGTAACTTCGACCCTTGCAATAATTTTTCCGTCCTTCGGAAGACTTATCCTGTTTGTGGCGCTTGTCGCCATCGGGTTTGATGCGTACTATGCCCGTGTTATGCTTAAAGGATACAGAACCGGCGGAATAAATATAGGAAAAACAATAACCGCAAGGGGAACCGCGGGTTTTACCGTGCGCGAACTTTATGCCGCAAAGGAAAACGTCGGTCATATAAGAATTTTCCGCACACCGGCGGATATCAAATACGGAACCTGCAAGATAAAAACCACCGTCCGCAGCGAGAGCTGCGACAGCGTGAACGTGCGCAACGTGGATTTTAAAGAGACCCTTTCAAAAATTAAAACCGCATACGGAATAAACGAATAATTTACGGGAACGCTACCTTTAACGGCGCAGTGGGCGAAAAGCAAAACAATTTGCCCTGCGGCACAAAATGTTTCACGTGAAACATTGCACCGTGCCCGGAAAATCACGGGCGCGGCGTTAACAGAAAGGGAGAGAACGTTCTTGACATATCTTTACGCATTTTTGGTAGGCGGTGCGCTTTGCCTTATCGGACAGGCGCTTATAGACTGTACAAAACTTACTCCGGCACGTATACTTGTAAGTTATGTTGTTGCAGGCGTGATTTTAGGCGGCACGGGCGTGTACGGCTGCCTCGTTGATTTTGCCGGCGCGGGTGCTACCGTTCCGCTTACGGGATTCGGCTTTGCCCTTGCAAAGGGCGTAAAGGAAGCGGTCGATAAAAGCGGATTCATAGGCGTTATTACAGGCGGACTTACCGCAACGGCGGCAGGAATAACCACGGCGCTTGTTTCGGGACTTATAATGGCACTGCTTTTCAGGTCGAAAGAAAAATAAACCGTTTTGTCCGTTAATAAATCAAAACCGTCCTTAAGGGCGGTTTTTTCTTGTTTACAAAACGGTATTATGCTGATATAATTAGAGAACGGGTTTAAAACGCAATGTTTCACGTGAAACATTGCAGATTGTTTTCGGGATATCAGTATTATATATATTATTAAATATATATTGATATACATATATAATGTTTAATGTTTCCGTCTGTGTCGGGGAACAGTGATTGATTTTAACGTGCAGTTTATTTCCCCGCCTTTTTTTATGTCGGGGAATATAGATTGTACTTACAATATTTCTTTTATTCCCGATTTTCTTTTGTGTCGGGGAATAGAGATTGGTTTTAACGTGCAGTTTACTTTCCCGACTTAAAGTTATTCGAAATCAAAAAAATAAATTAAAGTCACAAATCAATCGGTCGGGAAAATAAAATAAAGATATGAAGAACAAAGATTCCCGAACTAAAGAATTAAAAGCGCAAATCAAATGGTCGGGAAAATAAAATAAAGATATGAAGAATAAAGATTCGCGCCTAAAAAAAGAGGAATAGTATGGGAAAGATAATTGCTGTTGTAAATCAGAAAGGCGGCGTCGGGAAAACCACCACCGCGGTAAATCTGTCCGCCGCAGTGGGGATACTCGGCAAAAAGGTCCTCCTTGTGGACGCCGATCCGCAGGGCAACTCCACAAGCGGACTTGGCGTTGCAAAGAAAACCGCCGCCGTTACAAGTTACGAACTGCTTATCGGTAAAACGGACGCCGCGAAGGCGGTTGTAAAAACGTCGTTTAAAAACGTTGATATTGTGCCGTCGTCAATGGACCTTGCCGCGGCAGAAGTGGAACTTGTGGATATTGAGGGCCGCGAGGCGCAGCTTAAAAGGGCTCTTTCCACGGTAAGGGAAAATTATGATTATATATTTATTGATTGTCCGCCGTCGCTCGGGCTTATCACGATAAACGCGCTTAATGCGGGCGATACGGTGCTTGTTCCGCTGCAGTGCGAGTATTACGCGCTTGAGGGACTTTCGCAGCTTATGGCGTCGGTAAGGCAGGTAAAACGGCTTTATAACCCCACGCTTGATATTGAGGGAATTGTTCTTACTATGTACGACGGCAGACTTAACCTAACGTCGCAGGTGGTAAGCGAACTTAAAAAGTATTTTTCCGGCAAGATATACAAGTCGGTGATACCGCGTGCCGTCCGCCTTTCGGAAGCGCCCAGTTACGGTATGCCGATACAGTATTATGATAAACGTTCTAAGGGTGCCGATGCATATAACGCGCTCGGTAAAGAGTTTTTGAAGAGAAATAAAAGGGGAGTGTAAGTATGGCAGCAAAAAAAGGCGGCCTCGGCAGAGGTCTTGATTCGCTTTTCGGCGAAAATTCTTCCGATACAAAAACAGGGGTGACCCTCCGCCTTTCGGAGATAGAACCGAACCGCGACCAGCCGCGAAAGGATTTTGACGAAGAGGCACTCGGCGAACTTGCCGCAAGTATAGAAAAGCACGGACTTTTGCAGCCTATCGCCGTAAGACCTACGGCGACGGGAACGTATCAGATAATCGCCGGCGAACGCCGCTGGCGCGCCTGCCGTATGGCAGGACTTGAAACCGTCCCCGTGGTTATAAAGGAAGCGGACGATAGGGAGTATACCGAACTTGCGCTTATAGAAAATCTTCAGCGCGAGGATTTAAACCCCGTTGAAGAGGCGCTCGGCTACCGTACACTTACCGAAAAGTACGGTCTTACGCAGGAGCAGGTTGCCGAAAGCGTGGGTAAATCACGCAGCGCGGTCGCAAATATGCTGCGCCTGCTGCTTTTGAAGGATGCGGAACTTGAAGCACTCCGCAGCGGTAAAATTACGGCAGGTCACGCCCGCGCGCTTTTGGCGCTGGAGGGCGATAAAAGAAAGGAAGCCTTTGCCGCGGCGCTTTCGGGCGCCAGCGTAAGGGATATAGAAAACGCGGCAAAAAAGAATACGGCGGCAAAAAAACAGCCGCGCACCGCAAAATGCGAGCCTTTCTTTAAGGAAGTGCAGATCGCAATGGAAGAACAACTCGGCAGAAAGGTTAACATAAAACCCACCTCCGGAGAAAAGGGTACGATAACCCTTGAGTTTTACAGCAAGGAAGAACTGTCCGAAATTGCGAAAAAACTCTGCTGAAATCGGGTAAATGCGGCGGCTGCTTAATCTGCCGCCGTAATAAACGATGGCGAACGGTAAAATAAAAATTTAAAAAGGATTTATAAATATGTGGTTCATTCTCTCGTTAATAACAATCGTTTTTTGGGGCGGCAGCGACCTTTTTTCAAAAATGGGCTCGCCCGCGCAGGATAAATTAAGTCATTGGAAAATAGTAACGGCGGTCGGCCTTGTAATGGGCGTGCACGCCACGGTGGAAATACTTACGGGCACAAAGTTCTTTGTATCCGATTTCATAAATTATCTTCCTGCAACGGCGCTTTATATATCGTCAATGATTTTAGGCTATGTGGGACTTCGGTACATAATGCTTTCGGTGTCGTCGCCTATATGTAATTCGTCGGGCGCGGTCGCCTGTATACTCTGCCTTGTGTTTCTGCGCCAGATGCCGGACGCGCTCACCTGGGTGGGAATCGCCCTCGTTTGCGTGGGCGTTACCCTGCTTGCCGTGGTAGAAAAGAAGGGGGAGGAACAGTCCCTTGCCGAAAAAGAGAGCGATAAAAAGTACCGCGCGGGATTTATAGCGGTCTTTTTCCCTATCTTTTATTGCCTGCTTGACGGGCTCGGCACCTTTGCCGACGCAATTCTGCTTGACAGCGGCAAACTTTCGGAGGACAGCGCCAATATCGCGTACGAATATACGTTTTTGTTTATGGGTATTTTTGCGGCGATATATGTTTACGGTATAAAGCGCGAAAAAATATGCCTTAAGTTCGACGCGCCCAAACTCGGCGGCGCTTTGTGCGAGACTGCGGGCCAGTTCGCGTATATCTATGCTATCGGCGCAAAACCCACCGTGGCAGCGCCCATGATATCTTCTTATTGCGTGTTTTCGGTGCTGCTTTCAAGAATATTTCTTAAAGAAAAACTTACCTTCAGGCATTATCTTATTATATGTACGGTGTTTGCCGGCATAATCGTTATGGGTATTGCCGAAGCAATGGCCTGAAAATTGTGGTTTAACCGTCCTTCACCCCCAACATATAGGGGGTGAAATTTTTTGTCAAAAAAGTTTCAAAAAGTTTTAAAAAAACATTGACAAGGCGCGTCGGGTGTGGTATTATAATCGGGCGCTCTGAAAAAGCGGAGTGCGAACGGACCTTGAAAATTAAACAACGACAATTAATAA
>CAKSTF010000023.1 GCA_934491515.1 uncultured Eubacteriales bacterium | reverse complement strand
CACTTTCCTTAAAGCACAGGGATACGAAACCGGAAAATCCCTTGTTGATAACGAAAAGATTGACTATTGCAAAAAAATGCTTGAACTCGCAAAGGAAAAGGGAGTTAAGATGCTTCTTCCCGTTGACTCGGTAGACGCTAAGGTATTCCCCGACCCCATAGACGCACCCCTTGAAGTTCAGGTTGTTGACGTTGACAATATGCCCGTTGACGCATTGGGTCTTGACATCGGTCCTAAATCCGCCGAACTTTTTGCAAACGAAGTTAAAAACGCAAAAACGGTTGTATGGAACGGTCCTATGGGCGTTTCCGAAAATCCTGCGCTTCGCAACGGTACGTTTGCCGTTGCAAAAGCAATGGCTGAAACCGATGCTGTTACGGTTATCGGCGGCGGCGACTCTGCTGCGGCAATAAATTCTTTGGGCTTCGGTGATAAGATGACCCACATTTCCACCGGCGGCGGCGCTTCCCTTGAATTCCTCGAGGGCAAAGAACTCCCCGGCATTGCAGCACTTAACGATAAGTAATAAATTTAGGCGGCAGTTTTCTGCCGCCTAAAATGTGTTATACAGGAGGACTTCTATTATGAATAAAGCAAAAAGAGAAACAATTATAGCGGGCAACTGGAAAATGAACAAAACGCCCGAAGAGACCGCGGCGCTTATAAACGAAATGAAACCGCTTGTAAAGGACGCCGACTGCAAAGTTTTGCTTTGCGTACCCTTTATTGATATCGACGCTGCGGTTAAAGCGGCGGCAGGCTCTAACATTGAAATAGGTGCGGAGAACTGCCACTTTGAAAACAGCGGTGCTTTCACCGGTGAAATTTCTCCCGTTATGCTTAAAAGCGTGGGCGTTAAGTACGTTATTATCGGTCACAGCGAAAGAAGACAGTATTTCGGCGAAACCGACGTTACCGTAAACAAACGCCTTAAAGCCGCCCTTGCGGAAGGTCTTAAGGTTATTCTTTGCGTGGGCGAAACTCTTACCGAGCGCGAACAGGGCGTTACTGCGGAACTTGTTGCCATGCAGACAAAAATCGCCCTTTTAGGCGTTTCAAAAGAAGATATGAAAAATGTCGTAATCGCTTACGAACCCGTTTGGGCAATAGGCACCGGCAAAACCGCAACAAGCGATCAGGCTGATGAAGTTTGCGGCATTATCCGTGACGTTGTTGCCGATATTTACGATGCGGATACTGCCGAAGCGCTTACCATACAGTACGGCGGTTCAATGAATGCCGGCAATGCAGCCGAACTTCTTTCGAAAGTTAATGTTGACGGCGGCCTTATCGGCGGCGCTTCCCTTAAAGCGCACGACTTTTCCGTAATAGTTGAATCCGCAAAGCAGTAAAGTTAAAGGTGATAATTATGAAAAGACCTATTGTTTTAACTATAATGGACGGTTTTGGCATAAACGTGCCCGATAAAAATGTCAACGCTATTTATGCTGCGAACACTCCCCGTCTTGATGAAATTTTCAGTAAATATCCCACTACTCAGATAGGCGCTTCGGGCCTTAACGTCGGACTTCCCGACGGTCAGATGGGCAACAGCGAGGTCGGCCACACCAACATAGGTGCCGGCAGAATCGTTTATCAGGAACTTACAAGGATTACCAAATCTATATCCGACGGCGACTTCTTTGAAAATCCCGTATTTAAAGGCGCTATCGAAAACTGCAAAAAGAACGACAGCGCGCTCCATCTTATGGGACTTCTTTCCGACGGTGGCGTACACAGCCATATTGAACATCTTTTTGCTCTTGTAAAACTTGCAAAGGAAAACGGCCTCTCACGCGTATATATTCACGCGCTTTTAGATGGCAGAGATGTCCCCCCCGCAAGCGCGGCGGATTATATTGATGAATTGAATTCAAAACTTAAAGAGATCGGCTGCGGTAAACTTGCCACTGTTATGGGAAGATTTTACGGTATGGACCGTGACAACCGTTGGGAACGCGTAGGAAAGGCATATGCGGCACTCGTTTACGGCGAAGGAATAACCACCGATGACGCTGCGGCTGCAGTTCGTAAATCCTATACTGTAAAAGATGAAGAAGGCAAATTTATCACCGACGAGTTTGTACTTCCCACCGTTGTAAACGGTACGGAACGTATAAAAACCGGCGACAGCGTTATATTTTTCAACTTCCGCCCCGACCGTGCACGCGAAATCACCCGCACATTTGTCGACGATGATTTCACCGGTTTTGAACGTAAAGGCGGCAGACAGAAGGTATACTATGTATGTATGACACAGTATGACGCTTCAATGCCTAACGTTGAAGTTGCCTTTAAACCCGAATCGCTTACAAATACACTGGGCGAATTTTTGGCTAAAAATAATCTTAAACAGTTACGAATAGCCGAAACCGAAAAGTATGCACACGTAACCTTCTTCTTTAACGGCGGCCGTGAAGTTATGTTTGACGGCGAAGACAGAATTCTTGTAAACTCACCTAAGGTTGCAACCTATGACCTGCAGCCCGAAATGAGCGCTGTGGAAGTTTGCGATAAAGTTTGCGAAGCGATTGAAAGCGGCAAATACGATGTTGTGATACTCAACTTTGCAAACTGTGATATGGTTGGCCACACCGGTATTTTTGACGCTGCCGTAAAAGCCGTTGAAACGGTTGACACCTGCGTAGGCCGCGTTATGGATTCTACCCTTAAAATGGGCGGCGCAATGCTGCTTACCGCAGATCACGGCAATGCAGACTGTATGGTTGCCGAAGACGGAACACCCTTTACCGCACATACTACCAACCCTGTTCCTTTCTCGGTTATAGGTGCCGGCGACTGCAAACTTCGCGAAGGCGGCAGACTTTGCGATATATCGCCTACTATCATAAAACTTTTAGGTCTTAAACAGCCGGAAGAAATGACGGGTATTTCCATAGTAGAATAATCCCGATATTAGAAAAAGCAATCAGGATACAACTTAGTCGCTTATCGGAACCGTTGTAATCCAATTAGTTTTCTCTATCTTAAAACAAAAAACAGGTGCGACCCGACTTGCGGCCGCACCTGTTTTTGTTATGCATTATAATCCGTAGTGTGTTTTTACCTCGTTATACAGCAGGTTTTTAAAAAACATTTTACCTGCTATCGTGGGTTTTACTTGTTGTATTTTGTTCAGATCAAAAGTTAAAATACCGTTATTTTCAATACAGTCACGGACATATACAAAGAAAAGCGGATTGATTTTATAACCCGAAACTCTTCTGTTTCCGCCGCGTTCTCTACGCTCTTCAAGCACGGATTTATTTATCGTTACGGTATTATTATTTATACAAGCCCCCATTTGCAGGAGAAATTTTTTTAACGCATTGGGAGTCCATACTTTACAATGATTTCTGCCTGCGGGGCGAATCTCACCCTCAATATCCGCCCAAACAGAAGCCTGATTTGTAGGAATCATTACTAAATATCCTCTTTTATCCTCAGTACAGATGACATCGGCAATTTTTTTACTGCGGGTGTAACACTCTGATACGGCAACGTCAATGCTTTCATTGGAAAAATTCTTTATATTGTGCCCTACCGATTTAAAAAAATTAAGATTCTTTTGTTCATCAAGCATTGCTTTGAATTGAGGATAACTCTCCAACCATTTTGCAGTTACAAGCAGTTTGCCGTTTTCCGCATAACAAGGCAGGTCCGGTTCGCATGTTTTCGCGCTGGGTTCCTTAAATTCAATAGTATGAACCGTCAAATCCGTAACTGTAATCAAAGCACTGTCCACACCGTCGCAGCCGCCGGCCTGTATCAACATTTCCTTTTTATCGGCGGTAGAATAAACATATCTCGCAACCAAATGATACGAGTATAGCAACCGCATTATATCTTCCGGGATAAAGTCCGTAATTTCGGAACAGTTGACAAAAACATTCAGCTTCATCATATTCGCAAGTGTTTGCGCATAAACACACTCGCTGAAAACAGCGGACTGTATGTTACGTTGGGAACGATAGCTCTTTTGAATTTGGTGTTCCAACGCAGGACATTTTTCTCTTAAAAGATCAAAATCAATGTCAGATGTCCTTGCGGTTGCCTTCTTCCACAAATTATTACGTTCTCTCTTATTGAAAATTACTTTTTGCTTCGGTCTGCCGTAAAAATTCTGCATAATTTCATTTTGTTGTTTAGTTAAAGGAATTTTCATACCTTTACCTCCAACGCCATATTCGAATGAATTACATCAAATTCTTTTTCATCAATATCAGAGCCGAGAATATCCAGTAATTTTCGATTAATTTTATCCCTGTATTCTTTTGGATATTTAATGTTTTCCTGGACGCCGATGTTGTTTTTTGTAACAACAAACTTATCTGCGCAACGTATCATATCATCTGCCAGATTATCAAAAAATCGTTTGTCGTTGTTTGTAAGTCCGTCATAGAACAACGGCATACCCAGCAATAAACTTTTGGGATAAGTAATACCTCCGTCGTAATTGCGCCAATACCAGTACGCAAACGATGAATTTATTAAACAGAACACATAATTAAATATGTGTTTATCATTAAAAGACAAAATAATTTGTCCGTTGCGTTTCATTTTCCCATTGGCAGCAACGGTGAAATATCTGCATGTATTTGGCATAGAGAGCGTATATTTTCCGTCCTGCACAAGATAGGAATCCAGAGTTTTTTTACCGGCAGACATCCATTTGTTCCAAACATCACAAAGCGATTTAAAACATCTTCTGTACATCGGATAAACATCGTTTGTGATTTGATAGGTATTATCAACAAAAGATTCTAAAATATCATTTTTAAACAGCTTGGAACGTTCTTCGTTTTTAAAACGTATAAGAGGAGACATTCTGAATCCTTTAACATCGTTTGCCTCTTCAACAACAGTAATTGCAGCACGGACCGAATTTGCTGTATTTGTGTTAAATACACCGTGCTTTTTGCCGCAAAAAACGTTTCCGGGAACATTATCGAAAGATACAACAAAGCCTTTATGAGCATTCATTTCTTCCCTCAAAGATATGAATTTACTGCCGCCTAAAAAACTATAAGGAGTAATTATTACGGAGCAGCGACTCTGATTTAAAATCTTTTCCATAAAAATGGCATACAGTTCTTTGGTGCTGTCTGTAACAGCGGTGTTTTCCCATGCAGAAGGAATTTTATTTACGGTAGCATACGGTGGATTGCAAATAACCTTACAGTTTTCCGGCAGCACCGTGTCTTTTCTTAGAAAATCGCAACAAATGGCGTGAATGGATTCACTGACATCTGCACCATACTTGCAAACAAGGATGGTTTTGCAGATTGCCAATGCTGTTTTGTCATTATCGTAAAGATAAACATTTCCGTTTTTTAGAATGTCGCGCGCTCTTTCAAATCCTATCAGATTAAGATAGGTTAATATTAAAATTCCGGTGCCACAAGCCACATCGCATATGTTTTCACCGGGTAATTCGTTAAACCATACGGCCATTACGGCGGCAACATCGTCGGGAGTATAATACTGACCTTTTTCCTTTTTGGCGCCCTTGTCCTGCAGCGCAAGTCCGATTTCGTATAATTCAGCCAATTTGTCAATTGCTAAAAACTGACTTTGCAGACCGCTAAGCAGGAATGAAAGAATTGATTCCCAAGTTTTTTCCAAACCAAAAGTTTCAATATCTTTTTTATATTTTTCAAGATCATATGTAAAAAATTCTCCGGAACAACTTTGCTCGCTTTGATGCAAGCATATACGCTGCCCGTCCTTGGCAGATGCAGCATTGTTCATGCTATTCTTATCAAAGGCATTTGTCTGTTTATAATCATCAGTCATATTATTCCTAAAACCTCAATTAAAAATCAATTGTTTTAAATTTATAAATTTGTGTCTATAACCTATATAAGTATAGCACGAAAAGTTGTTTCTTTCAACTTTGTTTTCGTTTGCGGATATCGGAGAACCTACCGAAAATTTTTCCTTGACATTTTTGGAATTACTGGATACACTACTGTTAGAAGGTAACTCAACAGCGCCTTGGGCGTACTCCTTGTGGATTTTTTGTAAATCAGCAAGAAATTTGAGTTTACCTTCTTTTTTTGTTATAGCGCTTAAATACACATTCGGAACGCTATTTGTACCGGTTTTTATAAGTTGCTTGTTAACAAGCAACTTTTCTCCACCGTACTTATTAGTAGCTTGCTCTACATAGTATGTTATACCGTTATTAAAGACCTTAACGTATATAATAGAATCTTTGCCATTATAACTGTTGTAAAATACCTTATCGTAATTTTCAACAATATAAGGTGTCATTTTTATATAGTTAGTTGTGATAGGATATTTTTCATTTGTTTGTTCGCCGTGCGACTTGAGAATATGCTTTTAAGTCTGTTTTAACTATATCGTCTCCTCCGACCGAATTAAACAACTGCATCTCTTCTGCCGTAAGACCGCCGGAATACCCTTTTATTATTATTTTGCTTGTCTTTTCGGCATTCTGTCTATCAATTGACAAAACACTTTTTTTGTGTTATAATACACTAAAAACCAATGGCACTAAGGAGTGTTTTTGTGAATACAGTTATAACGATTGGACGAGAATTCGGTTCCGGCGGCAGAGAATTCGGCCGCAGGCTTGCAGAAGAACTGGGAATTGAATATTATGATAAAGAAATAATTATGGAAATTTCAAAGCACACTGCGCTTTCCGAGGACTATGTGCGCGAAATAATCGAATCAAAACCGCACAATCTTTATCCCATAACGGTAGGCTGCAGTATCGCCTATATGAACGACTATGCCTTTAAACAGGTTCAATCTGTTTATACTGCGCAAAACTCAATTATAAAGGAACTTGCCGACCGTTCCGACTGTGTTATAGTCGGTCGCTGTGCGGACTTTATTTTAAGAGAAAGAAATCCTTACCGCATATTTGTTTATGCCGATATGAAAAGCCGTATCGAACGCTGTATGAAGCGCGCACCTAAGGAAGAGCATTACTCCGAAAAACAGATGCAACGCCGGATAAAGGCAATTGACCGTCAGCGTGCTAAGTATTATAATTTCTATACAGGCCGCAAGTGGGGCGACAAATCATATTATGACCTTTGCGTTAATACTACCGCTACCGAAATTAAAGAAATTGTTCCGCTGATAGCAAAAATGTTCAAATAACAAATATAGAATGTTTTGTATCTCCATTTAAAAAAAACTGCCGATATCCATCAGATATCGGCAGTTTTTTAATATGCGGGATTAAGTTTTGTATACATTTTTTTCATCTCCGCAATCCCGCGAGTTTGTTCCGCTATAATCGATTTTAAAATCGGGACAAGTTCGGCACAAACGGGAAATCTGAGCGCATTTTGGCTCATAAACACAGCGCCGCGGTGATGGGGAATCATTTCCCGAATAAAATCACAGTTTATGCTGTTAAATTGCGGTGCTGTGCTCATTGCGGCATACATGGTATTCACGGCTGTATTATAACTGTTTTTATACGCACGCAACTGCATGGGTGTGTTGATAAGCGCACTGCATTTTTCGGCAATTTGCTGCATTTCTTCTATTCCCTTTGCCTGTGTTTCGATAATTTGCAGCGCCATATTCTGAAGCGGTATGTATGTTGTATATTTTAGTAAATTCTCACTCATTTTAATTGCCGCGGCATGATGAGGTATCATCGTAGAAATAAAATTTTTGGATATACTTTCGGTAACCTCGGCATTTGACATTTCATTTTTCATAACATCAAATATTTCGCGGTAATCATAAAGATATTTTGACGTATTTCGGCTTATTTTTTCTTTCATTTAATTCGCCCCCCTGACAGTATATGAAACTGCGTAGGAGGGCGTAACTCATACATATAAAATTTTCACACAGAAAAATCAGTGCTTTATGCGTTTATCAAGTTTCGTTGCAAAACGGGTACCTACACTTTGGAACAACTGAACTAACAGTATAAGTATAATAACGGCAAAAAGCATTACAAGATACTTGTATCTGTAATATCCGTAGTTAATGGCAATTTTGCCGAGACCGCCGCCGCCGATGATTCCACTCATGGCAGTGTATCCCAAAATGGTTGTTATTGCTATGGTGAAATTTGAAATAAGCGAGGGAACGCTTTCGGGGAGCATAACGCGCGTTATTATCTGAAACGGCGAAGCGCCCATGCTTTGCGCGGTTTCTATAATATTGGGGTTGATTTCGCGCAGGCTGCCCTCCACAAGTCTTGCAACAAACGGAAACGCCGCGATAACAAGCGGAACTATGGAAGCGACCGTACCTACGGTGGTGCCGACAATAAGTCTTGTAAGCGGAAATACCATTATCATAAGGATAAGGAACGGTACGCTGCGCAAAAGATTTATTACCACATTTAAAAATCCCAAAAGCCACTTGGGCAAGGGCATAACACCGTCTTTCTCCCCTGCTACCAAAAGCACGCCAAGCGGCAGACCGATCACTATTGAAAACGCGGTGGAAAGCACGGTAACGTAGAACGTTTCCCAAAGTGCCAGCGGCATATCGTTTTTAAGAATATCCAGTGCTTCTGCCAAAACTTCTTTTGAAAACATATTAGCGAACATCCGCCGTCACCTCCTCAACGATTACATTATCCTTAACGGTAAGGTACTCCCTCACCTTTTCTAAAACACCGCTGTCACGCGGAAGGCCTAACAGCATATTTCCGTAAACCTTATCGTTAAGGCAGCGTGTGGAAGCATACAGAATATTGGCTGCAATGCCGATATCAATAGCCATTTGCGTTATAAGCGGTTCCCTTGTGGCAGGGGCACCGTTAAATGTTACACGAACTGTTATAGAATTGTCGTCAAAACCGATTGCTTCGCTTGTAACATCAGGCATAACAAGCCTTCTTGCGGCAACCGATTTGGGATGATTGAAAACGGTGGATACTTCCCCTTCTTCAACAACCGCACCGTCATCAAGAATAGCAACGCGGTTGCATATTTCTTCAACAACGCTCATCTGGTGCGTAATAACTATAACAGTTATATTAAGCCTGCGGTTGATATCCCTTATAAGTTCAAGGATGGCATGGGTGGTTTTAGGGTCAAGGGCGCTTGTCGCCTCGTCACACAGCAATACTTTTGGTTCGGTGGCAAGAGCGCGTGCGATTGCTATGCGCTGCTGCTGACCGCCCGATAATTGAGCCGGATATGCCTTTGCTTTATCAGGCAGACCTACGATATCCAAAAGTTCCAGCGCGCGTTTTTTGGCGTCCTCTGTCTTTGCGCCGGCAAGTTTAAGCGGAAACATAATATTTTCAAGGCAGTTGCGCTGCATAAGCAGGTTAAAGCCCTGAAAGATCATTGTAACCTCACGCCTTACGGGTCTTAATTCCTTTTCCGAAAGCGCGCCTATATCAACGCCGTTTATAACGACCGTGCCTTCGCTTGGGCGTTCAAGCATATTTATACATCTAACAAGCGTGCTTTTACCGGCGCCACTCATACCGATAATTCCGTAAATATCGCCGTCATTTACGGTAATATTTATGTTTTTAAGCGCCTCCACACTGCCATCGCCCGAATTAAAGGTTTTAGACAGGTTTTTAATTTCAATCATCCGATTTTCTCCTATAAAAATATATTCGGTCACAAAAGCACATCGGACCGCCGGATCCGATGTGCCGTTATCTTTGCTTCAATTACTTAAGTGCGTCAAGATTGCTCTGCTTGCCGCCGTAAAGACCCATAGGCTCTACGTGGATAGCGGCTACCGAAACAACCTTAGTACCGTTTTCCTTGTTGAAATCCTCAAGATAAGGAAGATGCTGGAAGTAGTTTGCGTCAACCTCACCGCTGTCTACAACATTATTGGGCTGAACGTAATCCGTGTATTCTTTTATATCAAGCGTAACGCCCTTTGCGGCAAGTATCTCTTTGGCAACTTCAAGTATTTCGGCATGAGGCGAAGGAGAAGCCGCAACGGTAATGGTCTGACCCTTAAGGGCGTCATAATTTACGGTTTTATCATAACCGTCGGTAGGATTATCCACAACGCTTACAACAGCGCCGCTGTAATTATCGTTAATATACTTTTTAACCTTTTCGCTTTCAAGCGCGGCAACAAGCGCTTTTATCTTATCGGTATTTTCATTACCCTGTTTTACTGCAAGAATGTTGCTGTAAGCCGAAGCGGAGCCTTCCTGAATAAGTGCGTCCTTTGAAGGGTTGATGTTTGCGGAAAGCGCGTAATTTGAATTGATTACCGCATAGTCAACGTCTTTAAGAACGTTAGGCAGCTGGGCTGCTTCAACTTCGTTAAACTTAATGTTGTGGGGATTTTCCACGATATCCCTTATCGTAGCCGTAATGCCGGCGCCGTCTTTAAGTTTAATGTAGCCCTTATCCTGCAAAAGCAAAAGCGCGCGGGCTTCGTTTGTCGTGTCGTTAGGTACTGCGATTGTAATCGTGTTACTGTCAGAACCGCAAGCGCCAAGAATCGATGCAAGCGTTAATGTAAGCACAATTGTAAGTACAAGAGAAAGAATTTTTTTCATAATTGTTTGCTCCTTTAATTGGTATGCACACATTATACGGCACACTGTTTTGTAAGTCAAATACGATAAAAATATATCGGGTTATAGGATTGGCCTATAGCCCGACCGATGCAATTAAACATTATTTTGCGTTTGAAAGAAGGTATTTCTGGATCTCTTCAATATACATCCTCCCCATTTTGGAAAGCAGCATATTTTTTTTGTTTATATATCCTATTTCCATCGTCATATCCTCGGAAAGTTTCGGATCGTCAAACGGCACGGCAATGTAATCGTCACCGTTAAGTTCCTCGCATATAATGCCGGAACAAAGCGTATAACCGTTAAGACCTACCATCAGATTAAGCATCGTCGCCCTGTCGTTCGCCTTTATTACCTGTTTATAATCCGCGGTCGAAAGCAACTCCTCGGCAAGATAAAAAGAACCGCTTTCGCCTTGTTCAAATGAAAGGCAAGGATAATCCAGCAACTGCTCAAAAGTGATACTTTTGTTTTTGGCAAGCGGATGGCCTTTCCAAATATATACATACGGTTTGCATTTTATTAAAGGATGAAAGTCAAGTCCTGCGGAAGTCAGAAGTTTCTTTATAGCCGTACGGTTAAAATCACTCATATAAAGAATACCGATTTCGCTTCTGAAAACCGCAACATCATCTATAACCTCTTTGGTTTTCGTTTCCCTTATTGCAAATTCGTATTTTGTGGCGTCGAACTTTTTAACCGTCTCAACAAACGCCTTTACTGCAAAAGAATAGTGCTGCGACGAAACGCCGAATTTGCCCTTTGGTTTGCCGGCAGGTCCGAATTTTTCAAGCAAATCCTCATACTGGAGATACACCTGTCGGGCGTACTGCATAAACTCCGCGCCGTCCGCAGTAAGCGTAACGCCGCGCGGCGTGCGGTTAAATATTGTAATACCTATTTCTTTTTCAAGTTCTTTAAGCGCGCCCGTAAGCGACGGCTGAGAAACATAAAGCATTTGCGCCGCCTTGTTAAGGCTGCCGCAATCGCATATCGTTATAACATAATTGAGTTGTAACAGAGTCATAAAGTTCACCGCCCGAAACGATTTTATACGATTATACCACGCCCCGGAAGCAGCAGTCAATAAAAAGAAAGTTTGGCGCCGGGCAAATACAAAAACAATAAAAAACGGGAGCCGGTTTTCCGACTCCCGCAATGCAATTTTTACATCTTTGCAAGATTTTCTTTAAGGATATTCAGCTGATGTCTCAACTCTTCAGGCAGTTTGTCACCGAACTTTTTGTAATGTTCTTCAATTTCGGCTGCCTCTTTTTCCCAAACTTCCTTGTCAACAGTAAGGATAGATTTAATAACATCCTCACTTATGTCAAGATCGGTAAGGTCTATATCCTCAGGCTTGGGCAGATAACCGATAGCGGTTTCAACAGCGTCAGCCTTGCCTTCGCAACGGTCAACAATCCAGTTAAGAACACGCATGTTGTCGCCGAATCCGGGCCATACAAAGTTGCCCTCGTCATCGGTACGGAACCAGTTAACATTGAATATCTTCGGTGCCTTATCACCGAGTTTCTCACCCATCTGCAGCCAATGTGCAAAATAATCGCCCATATTGTATCCGCAGAACGGAAGCATAGCCATCGGGTCGCGGCGAACTACGCCAACCGCACCGGCAGCAGCCGCAGTTGTTTCAGAAGCCATTGCCGAGCCAATGAACACACCGTTTTCCCACGATTTGGACTGATATACAAGCGGAGCGCACTTTGCACGTCTGCCGCCGAATATGATAGCGGAAATCGGAACGCCGGTACCTTTATCGAATTCATCGGAAATGCAGGGGCAGTTCTTTGCAGGAGCCGTAAAACGGGAGTTTGGATGAGCAGCGGACGTGCCGACTTTGTCAGCCTTGTCATACTTCTTGTAATCCCATTTTTCGCCGCGCCAGTTAAGTGCGTTGTGGGGCGGATCGTCGTTAAGACCTTCCCACCAAACGGTATTATCGTCAAGATTAAGAGCAACGTTTGTGAATATGGTGTTTTTCTTGGTGCTTTCAAGCGCATTGAAGTTTGAATGTTCATTTGTGCCGGGCGCAACACCGAAGAAGCCGTTTTCGGGGTTGATGGCATAAAGTCTGCCGTCCTCGCCGATCTTCATCCAGGATATATCGTCACCCACGGTCCAAACTTTATATCCTTTTTCGCGCAGATATTTAGGCGGAATAAGCATTGCAAGATTGGTCTTGCCGCAAGCCGACGGGAAAGCAGCGGCGATGTAGTGAATCTCGCCCTTAGGATTCTGTAAACCTAAAATCAGCATATGCTCAGCCATCCAGCCCTCTTTCCAACCCTGGTAAGAAGCAATACGAAGGGCAAAACACTTTTTGCCGAGAAGTACGTTACCGCCGTAAGCGGAGTTAACGGAAATAATCGTATTATCCTCGGGGAAATGGCAGATGTATCTGTTTTTGGGGTCAACATCGCACTTAGCGTGCAGACCGCGCACCCAGTCGTTGCTGTCACCGAGAACTTCAAGCACTTTCGGTGATACGCGCGTCATAATGCACATATTAAGAACAACATAGATAGAATCGGTTACTTCAATACCGATTTTTGCAATATGTGATCCGATAGGACCCATAGAATAAGGAATGATGTACATGGTCCTGCCCTTGTAAGAGCCGCGTGCAATGTTATAAAGTTTTTTATACATTTCAGAAGGCTCGCACCAGTTATTGGTGGGACCAGCATTTTCCTTTTCTCTTGAACAAATAAACGTACGGTCCTCAACACGGGCAACGTCGTTCGGTTTTGTTCTGTGGAGGTAGCAACCGGGAAGTTTTTCCTCATTAAGTTTGGTCATTTCTCCGGTCTCGCACGCCTCTTTACGAAGAGCGTCGAGCTGTTCCTCGCTGCCGTCTATCCAAACAACTTTATCGGGATTCAAGAGTTCTTTCATCTCGTCAAGCCATTTAAGAACGGTTTTGTTATCAGTGTGAATCATTATTACCACTCCTTCATGTAAAGCAATAAAACTTTTGCCTTATATATTATAGACCATGCAAAAATAAAAATCAAGACATATTGTATAAAAATTAACAATTTCTTAACGATTGACAAAAAGATATATCGGGTATAGAATAAATTTAAAGTGAGAGAAAGGATCTTTAATATGTTTGACGCTTTAAAAACCAAGAATGAATGTGTTGAGTGGATAAGGGACTTCTTCCGTAAAAACGGCGATGGATGCAACGCCGTAGTAGGTATTTCCGGCGGCAAGGACAGTTCGGTAACCGCCGCCCTTTGTGTTGAGGCTCTCGGCTCCGACCGCGTTATCGGCGTGCTTATGCCCTGCGGTGTTCAGCATGATATAGATATGGCGCAGCTGCTTGTTAACCACCTGAAGATAAAAAACTATACCGTTAATATAAAGGAGGCAGTAGAGGGGCTTAAGTCCGCAATGCCTTTCCCCCTTTCTGCACAAAGTGTTACTAATATGCCGCCCCGCATAAGAATGACGACGCTTTATGCCGTTGCTCAAAGTCATAACGGCAGGGTTGCCAATACCTGCAACCTTTCGGAGGATTATGTAGGTTACTCTACCCGTTACGGCGATGCCGCCGGCGACTTTTCACCCCTTGCCCACCTGACCGTGACAGAAGTGCGTGCGATAGGAACGGTCCTCGGACTTCCCGATGTTTTGGTTCACAAGGTTCCGATTGACGGCCTTTGCGGAAAAACGGACGAGGAAAATTTAGGCTTTACATACGATACGCTTGATAAATACATAAGAACCGGCGAAATTGATAACCCAAAAATCAAGGAAAGCATTGACAAAAAGCACGTTGCCAACAAGTTTAAACTTGAACTTATGCCCTGCTTTGAGCCTGAAATCTGAACATATATAAACTTACGCTTTTCTATATTTTCAATGCAATCTTCCGGCAATACTTGTGTTTTTCCTTGACATTTCCGGAATTACTGCTTATACTATCAGCAGAAGGAGTTGCCCCATTTCTATCGCTTCCTGCATTTTGCATAGCGGTTCGGGGTGACTTCTTTTTTAATTTTTCAATATCGGAAAAGTGGTAACCTCCGTCATTTTTAGCGCGCCCCACATTAAGACAAATCGGAAATATATATCTTGCCTGTTTTCCTGTCGGTAACCGCATACGGGTGCACGGCTGTAACCCCGCCGTTATTTGTCTCTATAACACCGGAGCACAAGGTTACGTCGTAACCCTGTGCTCTCATACTTTCCGCTTTTTCGTTATGCGTTACATTTTTGCCGCTGCTTTCTTCGTAAGCAACTTCATTGCTGTCGCTCAGGTGAACCTTCCGTCCTCCAGCAGCCCTTTTCTGAACTCTTCGAACGAAAGATTTTCGAGTTTCTTTTTGCGTTCTTCTATTCGTTTCTTCTGCTCCTCCGGAGGGCGCTTTTTCGGCTTGTGCGCCAAAAATTCCTGAACCGTCAACGGAAGTCCCGGCTTCATCACTAACTACCTCTCTTTCACTGGTATTTCTTGTACTTAATATACCATTTTCATTATCTGTTTTCAAACCTTTTTAACAGTTTTAAAACCCTATCTGTTCAAAAAACCTTGCTTTTCGCGTCATTTTAGTATTTTCTGATATATTAGTATTGACAGATTACGTATTTAGTGGTACAGTTGTGTTTGCAAGGGCGTTTCTGCTATTAACCGGCATTTATCGGCTATGCCGGTTTGTCACGGCATTAACGCTTTTGTTTTTCTTTAAAAAGGCAACAAAAAACTCTCACGCAACTGTTTGCGTGAGAGTTTTTTAATCAGGTATTACGCCGTTTGTTCCTTGTGCTTAATAATTTTAGGGGCTTTGCCTGAAACCGCCGCCGCCGTGATTATTATTTTATCAATATCCGGATCGGAGGGAGAATCAAACATAATATCCTGCAAAATGCCCTCGATTATCGAGCGAAGGCCGCGCGCACCGGTTTTACGTTCTATCGTAAGGTCTGCAATTTTTTCAAGCGCGGCAGGTTCAAACTGCAAGGTTATGCCGTCCATGGCAAAGAGTTCCTGATATTGCTTTACAACAGAGTTTTTAGGTTCTGTCATAATTCGCACAAGAGTCTGTTTATCCATGGGAGAAAGAGCCGTGATTACGGGAAGACGTCCTACCAGTTCGGGTATAAGACCGTACTTTACAAGGTCCTGATGTGTAGCGGTCATAGCAAGCGTTTGCGCTTCAATGCTTTTCTGTGACTTAACGTCTGCACCGAAACCAAGACTGCCGCCGCCTATTCTTCTTTCAATAACCTTCTCTATGCCGTCAAACGCACCTGCGCATATAAAGAGAATGTTTGTGGTGTCGATCTGTATAAATTCCTGCTGGGGATGTTTTCTGCCGCCCTGCGGAGGTACGTTTGAAACGGTTCCCTCAAGAATTTTAAGAAGCGCCTGCTGAACGCCCTCACCGCTTACGTCACGGGTAATGGAGGTGTTCTCGGATTTTCTTGCAATTTTGTCTATCT
>CAKSTF010000022.1 GCA_934491515.1 uncultured Eubacteriales bacterium | reverse complement strand
TCGATAGCAAAAGCACTGAGCCCCGACATACATGAAAATATGCCGATTATCATCCCGAACGTCAGGATTACGGAGATCAGTTTTTTTGCGCCGAAGGGTAACTTTTTCATTTTTTGCTGTTCCTCCTTGAATATTAGATTCAATGGCACAAGGGCCCAATACGCCCTTTGTACCACTTATTATAAACCTTGTGTGCGGTAATGTCAATCTTCATCAAACAGATATAATTTATTTTGTGAAAAATAGACAATTTATTGTCATTTTAATTGTGCACGATACGCAAGCACAAATTGGCTGTTATAATTTTTTACACATTAGGAACATGGAGAAAACGTGCTGATTTATGGGTCAAAAAACATTCTTCCGCAAGACAAAAAAATGCGCGTCCCACACAAGCGGAACGCGCGTTTTTACAATTTTAAATATCAGTCTTTATGATATTTTTTGCGTGCGGTATATGTGGTGTGAAGGTCATGATGCGCCTTGTGACCGCCAAAACCGTCTGTATACCACTCTTTATAAAGGGTCTGAACAGAGGGCGACAAATGCGACTTACGCAGGGGCATTTCCTTATCCTGATCGTAAAGCGCCTTTGCACGAACCGCTTTAAGGTCTACCGTGTCGCGTACATACTGCGGCTGTATCGGTTGACCGCCGCCGTTTACGCATCCGCCGGGGCAACCCATAATTTCGATAAAGGTCCAACCGTCGGGATTGCCGGCTTTAAGTTTATCCATAACAACCTTTGCGGCAGAACCGCCCGAAGCAACCGCAACTTTAAGTTCTGTACCGTTTATGTTTACCACTGCCTCTTTAAGACCGGCGGTGCCGCGAACTGCGTTAAACTCTATTTCGGTGTTATCTTTGCCGGTAAGCCAGTCATTAGCGGTACGAAGCGCTGCTTCCATAACGCCGCCAGTTGCGCCGAAAATTACAGCAGCGCCGGTATCGTCACCGAGGGGATTGTCAAACTCTTCATCGGGAAGATTTGCAAAACTGATGCCTGCACGGTCAATCATTCTGCCGAGTTCGCGCGTGGTGATTGCAATATCAACGTCAGGTTCACCGCATGCCGACTGATTATCCCTGCCGATTTCAAATTTCTTTGCGGTGCAGGGCATTACCGAAACGTTTACTATGTTCTTAGGATCAACGCCCGCTTTTTCCGCCCAGTAGGTCTTGATAACCGCGCCGGTCATCTGCTGGGGAGATTTGCAGGAAGAAAGGTGACCCAAAAGTTCAGGATAATAGAATTCGCAGAATTTAACCCAACCGGGTGAGCAGGACGTAATCATCGGGAGAACGCCGCCGTTCTTTACGCGGTCGAGAAGTTCGCTTGCTTCTTCAACTATAGTAAGGTCTGCGCCGAAGTCGGTATCAAACACCTTATTGAAACCGAGCCTTCTGAGCGCTGCAACCATTTTACCCTCTACGTTGGTGCCTATCGGCATACCGAAACATTCGCCCAATGTAGCGCGAACGGAGGGGGCCGTCTGAACGATAACGGTCTTTTCAGGATCAGCAAGAGCCGCCCAGATCTTATCGGTATCGTCCTTTTCGGTCAAAGCGCCTGTCGGGCAAACGGCAGTACACTGACCGCAGGAAATACAGGGTGTATTGTTAAGGGAAAGTTCAAAAGCCTGACCGATATTTGTATCAATACCGCGGTCGTTAGCGCCGATAACGCTTACATACTGCTCGCGGCAGACTGCTACGCAGCGGCGGCAAAGTATGCACTTGTTGTTATCCCTTACAAGGTGAGGTGTTGAAAGGTCAAGTTCGTAATGCGGTTTAAAACCGTCGAAAGTGCTGTCCTCTACGCCGTAGTCACGGCAAAGTTTCTGCAGTTCGCAGTTGGTGGAACGGTTGCAGGAAAGGCACTTCTTTTCATGGGTGGAAAGAATAAGCTCAAGAGTGGTTCTTCTTGCCTTCTGAATCTTTTCGGAATTGGTGAGAACCTCCATACCCTCGCTTGCAGGGTAAACGCAGGCGGTTACCACGCGGAAACCTCTGCCCTCGTTAGCCTCTACAACGCAGATACGGCAAGCGCCTATTTCGTTCTTTTCTTTCATATAACATAGGGTGGGTATCTCCACGCCTGCTGCACGGGCGGCTTCCAGTATAGTGGAGCCTTTAGGCACGCTTACCGCAATGCCGTTTATTTTAACATTTATCATATCCATTATATTAGGCTCCCTTCTTAATTCTTGGAAATTGCTTTGAACTTACAGTTCTGCATACATACGCTGCACTTGATGCACTTTTCGGCGTCAATCGCGTAGGAGGGCAGTTTGTGGCCTGCCGCAACGTAATCGGTTTTGCCGATAGCGCTTACCGGACAGTTTCTTGCGCACATACCGCAGCCTATGCACTTATCTTTATCAATCTTGAAGTTGAGAAGATCCTTACATACGCCGGCAGGACAGGTTTTGTCAACAACGTGCGCTACATACTCGTCACGGAAGAAGCGCAGTGTTGCAAGAACGGGGTTCGGAGCCGTCTGGCCGAGACCGCAAAGCGAGTTCTGCTTTATGTACATACAAAGTTCTTCAAGTCTGTCAAGATCTTCAAGCGTGCCCTTGCCCTTTGTAATCTTATCAAGCATTTCAAGCAAACGCTTGGTACCTACACGGCAGGGTGTGCACTTACCGCAGGATTCGTCAACCGTAAATTCAAGGAAGAATTTGGCCATATCAACCATACAGTTGTCTTCGTCCATAACTATAAGTCCGCCGGAACCCATCATACAGCCGATAGCGGTAAGGTTATCGTAGTCAACCTTTGTGTCTATAAGGGAGGCAGGAATACAACCGCCGGAGGGACCGCCGGTCTGGGCTGCCTTGAACTTTTTGCCGCCGGGGATACCGCCGCCGATATCCTCGATTATTTCACGGAGGGTTGTACCCATTGGGATTTCAACAAGACCGGTGTGTTTAATTTTACCGCCTAAAGCGAATACCTTTGTACCCTTGCTCTTTTCGGTGCCCATGGAAGCGAACCATTTGGCGCCGCGCAGGATTATCTGCGGAATGTTTGCAAAGGTTTCAACGTTGTTTTCAACGGTGGGCGAATTGTAAAGGCCCTTTACCGCCGGATAAGGCGGACGCGGACGGGGTTCGCCGCGGTTGCCTTCGATAGAGGTCATAAGTGCGGTTTCTTCGCCGCATACGAATGCGCCTGCACCGAGACGTATATCAAGATCAAAGTCAAAACCGGAACCGAAAATGTTTTTACCGAGAAGACCGTACTCACGCGCCTGGTCGATAGCAACCTGCAAACGGTGAACGGCTATCGGATATTCGGCACGCACATAAACATAGCCCTTGGTGGCGCCTATTGCGTAACCTGCAATAGCCATTGCTTCGATAACGCTGTGGGGGTCGCCTTCAAGAACGGAACGGTCCATAAACGCACCCGGGTCGCCTTCGTCGGCGTTACATACAACGTATTTCTGGGGCGCTTTATTGGGGGCGCAGAGCGACCACTTAAATCCGGTGGGGAATCCGCCGCCGCCGCGTCCGCGAAGGCCTGAGTCGGAAACCTCTTTAATAACGTCCTCGGGCGTCATTTCGGTAAGAACTTTACCGAGCGCCGCATAACCGTCCATCGCGATATATTCGTCGATGTCCTCAGGGTCTATAACGCCGCAGTTACGAAGAACCACACGGTTCTGTGTTTTATAGAAAGCGGTATCGTTAAGGGAAACATCGCCCTCAACCTCTTCATCACCGGTATCGGTGTAAGCAAGATGCTTAACGATACGGCCTTTAAGAAGATGCTCTTCAACAATTTCTTTTACATCCTCGGGTGTTACTCTGCTGTAGAATGTGCCTTCGGGATAAACGATAACAACAGGGCCGAGTGCGCAAAGACCGAAGCAGCCGGTCTGAACGAGTTTCACTTCATCGGTAAGTCCGGTGGCTGCAAGGTTTTCAACAAACGCTTCCTGAATTGCCTTACTGCCGGAGGACGTACAGCCCGTACCGCCGCAGATTAGTACATGTGCACGAATCATAACTTTACCTCCAATTATTCTGCCTTTATAACATAGTCGGCAATTACATTACCGCCTTTTATATGCTTTTCGATTACTTCTTTTGCCTTATCGGGGGTCATCTTTACATAAGTGACCTTTTCTTCGCCGGGAACATAAACCTCTACAACGGGTTCCTGTTCGCAGATACCTGCGCAGCCGGACTGCAAAACGGTAACCTTTTCCGAAAGACCGTTACGGCTTACCTCTTCCGCAAAAGCATTGAGTACCGGACGGGCGCCGGCTTCTATACCGCAGGTGGCCATACCTACCACTACGCGTATTTCACCGTTCTGTTTGCGCAGAGCAACCTTGTCCTTCATTCTTTCTTTAATAGCCTGAAGTTCTGCCAAAGATTTCATTTAATATATCATCCTTTCTGAAAATTACAACTTTAAAAACCTTCATACTCTTTTTTAAGGTATTCCTCGGTCCATTTTAACACGCGGTACGAGTCTAACGGAACGCCGTCAAGAACATTGCGCATCTGCCGCGTGTCAAACAATATGCTTTTATCACCTTTCAGGTGGGCAAACTTAAAATCGCCGTTTTTACAGCAAACCGTAAGCGCCTTGACCGTTTCGGGAATATCGCCCAAAGGCGGAAAACAGTCGTTTTCTTTTAAAAAAACCGCCGTAACCGCTGTACCGTGATTTGTGCTCACGGAAGATGAAATCTCCATATATCCGCCGGTGTTTTCGGCGGCAAGTTTCAAAAGCGGTATCCCGCGGCCGCTGTTTTCGGATTTTGTATGTAAAGCCGAACGCAATCCGGCAAGTTCTGCAGCCGGTATTCCGCATCCGTTATCCTTTACGGTAAGTTTTAAAAGTTTACTGTCCTCCGAAACCGTTATCTCGGTAAAGCGGGAACCTGCTTTGAACGAATTCATCGCAATATCAAGCAGTATCAGTGAAATATCGCCAAGCGGCTTATCCTTACCGGAAACAGTGCTCATAACGCGCTCCTTGGTGCAACGCAAACTCAGTCGGCGTATTTTTCAAGAATTCCGTCAACATCGTCAACGGTAAGTCTGCCGTAAACATCTTCATTAACTGTAAGTACGGGGGCAAGACCGCAGGCGCCTATGCAGCGGCACGCGGTAAGAGAAAACTTGCCGTCGGCGGTGCACTCGTCAGCGTCAATACCGAGTTTTTCGGAAAGTTTGTTGAATATATCGCCCGAACCTTTAACATAGCAGGCTGTACCAAGACAAACCGATATGTTGTACTTACCTTTGGGTGAAAGTGAGAACTGAGCGTAGAAAGTGGAAACGCCGTAAACCTTTTCAAGCGGCACGTCCATACCCTCGGCTATCATTTCCTGAACTTCCATCGGCAGATAGCCGTAAATATCCTGGGCTTTCTGCATTACCACCATAAGATTGCTCTTATCGTGTTTGTTCTCTTCGATAACAGCGTCAAGCAGGGCTTTCTGCTCGGCAGTACCGTTAAACGGAAGCTTGCTGATTTTCTTTTTCATGAACGGTTCCTCCTAATAGTTTAAATGCCGCCTGCCGCACGGGCGTAACAACAGCATTATATCCCGATTATAGTATCACAAAAGTTGCGCTTTGCAAAGTGTTTTTTCATCTTTTCCTTAATTTTCTTTAAAAAAGTTGCTCTTTTATTTACAAAATGCTACAAATTGTTCCGTTTGTTACAAAATCAAATGATTATTTATGAATAAGATTATGATTTTCGGTAAATATATATGTTGAGCAAAAAAATCATACTGCCCTGAAAGGGAAAAAGGAGTTTAATTTATGAAAAAAATAATTGCCGCAACCTTTTGTGTTCTTTTAACACTTTCGTGTTTTGCAGGATGCAAAAACAAATCGAATAACAATAATAACAATTCTTCATCCGAACCTTATATGAGCAGCGACAGCAGCGCACACAAAGGTTTTTCGGGTACGGTAAACAAAAAGTGGGACGATGTAAAGGACGATTACAAAAAACTTGAGGACGAAGCCGAAACCGAAGTTGACAGCACAACGACCTACACCAAAGACGAAGTTCAGAAACTTGTAACTTCGATAGAAAACGGAACGGAAGAACTTAAAAACGGCGTTACCGACGATAACGAAGAAACCGCACGCCGCGTTTACAAGGACGCCCACAAACTTGAAAGACTTGCAAAGAAGGGCAATTCGGAAGCATCGAAAGAATTTGACACTCTTGGCAAAAACGCAAAGGCGCTTGTAAAACAGTATTACGGCGTTGCGGACGCCGACTTTGAAACCGTTACCGACGCTGTTGCGGACGGTATTAAAAGAGTAGGAAAGTTCACAGACGACGTTTGGAATTCTTTCCTTGATATGTTCAAATAATACGCACATCGCAGGAAAATTTAATCCCCCGCTTTCACGGGGGATTTTTTTATGCTTTAATCCGTTCGGGCAATCATATTGTGTTTTCGGGCTCCGAGTCTGTATTTTGCCAGCATAAAAACGCCGTATGCAAAAATAAAAATGCTTATCCATTGCGAAGTTGAAAAGCATAAATACATTCCGCGTATTTTATCCCCCCTGAAAAATTCCAAAACGAATCTTCCCATCGGGTAAATTATCATATAAACGTAAATTAGTTTGCCGCTTTTAACCCGTTTTTTAAACAACAGCATCAAAAACAGGAACAGCAAAAAATTAAAAGCACTTTCAAACAAAGACACGGGAAGCCGCCGGACACCGGTCATTTCCGGCAAAAGTGTATTATGCGCCGTAAAGCCAAAATTGCTTTTTATGCCGTAACAGCATCCGCCTAAAAAGCAGCCGATTCTGCCGAAAGCGTGAAAAAGCGGTACGCACACGGCAAAAATATCGGTAAGCAATTCTTTCTTTTCAAATTTCGTCACCTTTATGTATATCGAAAGCGCGATAAAAGCGCCTATAAAACCGCCGTAAAAAACAGAGCCGCCAAAACAGGTTTGAAGTCCGCCCAAAAGACGTGAAAACGAAAAAGCACCGTTCTTAATGCTTTTCGCAGTTGCCGCAAAAAGCGCAGCCAGTTTATCAGCATTTGTGACTGCATACAAAAGATGCCCGCCTGCCAAGACACCGCCGCCGACAGTTAAAATCACAAGGATTATATCTTCAAACAAAATGCCCGATCCTTTTGAAAGCCTGTGCGCAACAAACGCGGAAACGAAAAGTCCCGCAAAAGCGCATATCGCATAACTGCCTACCGTTCTGCCCAAAATATTAAAATAGGGGTACATATAAAGTTCCTTTGCAAAATTGCAACCTCCGGCAGTATGCCGGAGGTTGCGACTTAAAATTTTAAAAAATTAAAAATTTAAACCGGCAGTGTCAAGCAAACCGGACGCTCCCGCCGCACCTGCCGTGCAAAGAACACAAAGCGTGCAGGAGAAGAATCCGATACCTGCAAGCGCGGTTCCTATAATCGAAAGAACCAGTCCCGCAGTGCCGAGTCCTGTAGGAGCATTTGCCGCCACAGCCGCTTTTTGCCCTTTGCCGCGCATACAATACCTATGATACCGCAAACCAAAGCCGCAATGTTTATTAAATAAAACCAAGCAAGCACTGCCGAAACAATACCCAGAACCAAGCTTGCAACCGATAAACCTTTCCCCGTATTCTGCATGAATACACCCCCTAACAAACAATAATAAATAATAAAAGTACAATGTCACAATATCATAGTATTATTTTCTTGTCAAGGCAAAAATTACAATGGTATTGTAATTTTTGTTGTTTTGAGGTAATAATATGTTGAATGAGAATATTAAAAAATTGCATATGTATGTCGTTGTATATTTTTTCGGCGCTGTCGATATCTTTTGTAGTCGCTTTTCTGAAAACTATATTTAAACCGACCTTTTACATAAATTGCAAACCGCCTGCAATCCTTTTAGAACAGCAGGCGGCTAAACATAGTTAATTTACTCTTCAAATGTTTTCTTAATAAGAATACTTGCAATTATATATGCCGCAGCAGCGCTGCCTCTTGCAAGGAACGACCAGAATGCCACTATCGATCCGAGCGCGCCCACTCCGCTTAAAATGCCCAGTGCCATAAGCCAATTTTTAGCGGCGTTGTATTTCTCTATTTTAACTTCGCCCGACTGAACGCTTGTATAAAGCGACTTTGCAAACGAGTGTATGGAACGGATTCCGATGTAGTTAACCACTGCAACAACGGCTGCCACAATAATCAGAATAATTCCGATAAACACGCCGGAGAACGAAAGAATCGTGCCTAAACCGCCGGGAATCGAAAGACCCGAACCGCTTAAATAAGAACCAAGGTGGTCCATAAGTCCGCTGCCCGTAAGCATAGAGGAGAACACGATAACAATAAACGCCAGAAGCACCAAAGCGCCGGCTACTACCCAGTTTACAACATAATTTGCAAATACCGTGCCGCTTATAAGACGCATCTTTTCACCGTCGGCACTGCCCTTTTTGGCAGAAACGTAAACAAGCCAGAGGAATATAGTGAACAGTATCTTTATTACAGGAATGCTCACGATACTTAAAAGCGTGCTTGCGCTTATTAAAATGCAGACGGTCAAAAACAAATTGCCCGAAAGCATTTTTGTGATTTTTTCATTAAAAGGTGTTGCGGGTGCCGCCGGTTCACTTACCGTGATCGGCTCTTCCGCTGCGGCCTTTGCGCCGCAATTTGGGCAAAAAGCGAAATCTTCCGCTTTTTCAAATCCGCATTTGCTGCATTTCATAAAACATATCCCCTTTACGGTTTTGCGAAGCCCCAAACAAGGCTCCGTTTTGCGGTGCAAAAAACATTTTTCTGCACTGTATTCAGTTTAACAATAACTAAAGATTTTGTCAATTAAAAAATAGACAAATTAAAGCCGCCTTTTCGGGCGGCTTTTTATACAGTTTATTTTAAAAGTTCGTTTTTCTTTAAATTAAATTCTTCTTCGGTGATTATCCCCTGTTTATACAGGTTGTGGTATTTTTCTATTTCCTGTGCCGCCAATGGGTTCGTAACAAAATCTACTTTATATTCCTTCGCAGGGGCGTTTTTATCTTTAAAACAAAGCGCCAATATAAGCGAAAGCAAAAACCAAAAAATGCCCAGCGCATAAAATCCGCCGAACGAAGATCCCTTCTTTTTAGCAATATTTGCGGGAATAAAGGCAAGACCTATCTTCGGAATAAGAAGAAGAAAACTCATATAGACAATTAAAAGAAGAGTATTGCTGATATTGCCGGAATCATACATATAAATACCTCCGTAATTTTTATATAGCGGTTTAACGTTATACCAAGACAAAACAATCGGACTAAAATTGCCTATTATGCAAAAACCGTGGACGCCGCAAACTTTGAGGTTTTATACTCGCTTCTCGCACTTTCAAGTTTTGCGCTGAATGTTTCATACGAATATGACGAATCGCCTACAACCAAATCGGTCAAATCAGAGTATGCCACATACAGTTTTTTTAATTCCGCATATTCATTTTCAAATTTTTTCGGTGGATTATTCAGTTTTAACATTTCCGCGTTAACCGTTTTAACACTTGTAGCAACTTTAGAATAAAGAAATCTTTCGCCGGCAGAAAACATACTTAAAGCTTCATTAAAATCTTTGTAAAATACTCCAAATGCGCTTTTCGTATACTTGTCGGTCTCTGAACTATCGTTCTTGCTAATAGAATTATACCAAACTTTGCTTTCAAACGTGGCATAGCGTTCAGCATATTCTGCACCTGTTAAAATATTATTGTACACCGATTTCATATTGTTTTTATAATTTTTTGTTGCGTAAACTTTAGTTGTTACAACAGTTCCGGTAATTGCAACTATTAAAACCAACAAAGATATCGCTATTCTCTTTTTTGAACCGAATAATTTATCCTTTAATTTAGCAAAAAAAAGTTTTAATGCGCGTTTTTTTACCACTGCATTTTCTTCTTCGCTTTTTTGTATTCCTATTAATTCGTTTTTTATTTCTGCCGTTTTATCTTTTTCAATGATATGTGCGCCGCAATAGGAACAAAAGTTTGATTCAGCCGGCAATTCTCTTCCGCAATTTTTACAGAATTGCATAAACATCCCCCTGTTTGAGAATATTGCACTTATACAGGTGCAATATAATTCTATCAACAAACTATAATATTGTCAAGATTTTGTTCTTAAACAAGTGCAGGGTAGGTGATCTTTTGAATAAAAAAGCAGAAACCCGTATCGGAAACAATATACGGGTTCTTCGCGAAAAAAGAAAATTAACTCAAGATCAATTATCCGCAAAACTGCAATTAAGAGGGTGCGACATTACAAGAAGCGCCGTTGCTAAAATTGAGGTGGGACAAAGGCATTTGTATCCCGACGAAATAATATTGATTAAAGAAATTCTTGACGTTTCTTTTGAAGAAATACTTAATATCGATTAGACAAAATAAGCAGGATACAATGGTTTTTTTGTCTAGCAAAAAAGCCGTCCGTTAAAGGCGGCTTTCATTTTTTGCAGTGTTTTCCGCCGTATATGCGGCAAAACGCTGCTTTAATTCTGTTCGTTTTTTATTTCTTTATACTTGCCTTTTCTGCAGCGCACGCTGCGAAATCCGCTGTGGGTAATCTTTAAAAGTTCGTCCATTTCCTGCACCGCGTTTTCGTAAAGGCTGTTTTGATGGTGAACAAGAATATAATCAACGCTTTTAATCTTCCCTGCCGCCTGAATACAAAAACTGCGCACGGGAGAGGCCAGCGCGAACACCCAGACAGGCGAACATACTGTAACGTGTTCAAAGGCGGTAAGGCCAATTTCTACGGGTTCTGTCGGCATAGGCCACTTATGCATTCCGTAACGGCCGCACCACCAAAAGCCAAGCGTTCCCTCGGTGCGTTCGGCGGCCTTTATTTCGTAAACCGCGGCGCCCGTGCTTTCCGCCTTTTCGTATGCAAGTTTGCGGGCCTATCCCATCCGCGAAAAGAAAACCACCAAACGTTCGGGATTTGTACCTATATGCGGATAATCCGAAATGTCGACCTTAAAAGATTCCTGCTTTTCAAACACCAGCGCCGCATAGCCGGTAACTGCCTGCGCCGCACCGAAAATAAAATAAGCGGTAGACATAAAGTTAGGCGGAAACATATAAAACTGTATGCATATCCATAACATAAGCGTTACGCCGAATACTCCGCCCAGAACCACGCCGGAATGTTTATTTTTTAAAAGCAGCACGGCGGCGGTAATATTCGTAATGCCGTTTACGATAAGCAACGCCCAGCCGGAAAATGTAAAATCCTTAAAAAGGACGTCGGCAAAGGGAAGTTTTTTAAAGTACGGGAGCATACCGTCCATCCGAAGCGCTTTTCCGGTGGGGTCGGAAAGCATTCCAAAAGCGCCTGCCGCCGCCCCTATTCCTATAAACAACGTCCAGAAAATAAGAATTTTCCGCGCCGTTTTAAATCTTGACTTATCGGGCATTTTCTTTCTCCTTTTTATCGTCTTAGGTTACTGATGCGGTCTTACGTCCTGCTTTTTTTGCAGCGGTGGGACCGTGTCCGGCGATTTTTTAAAAAACAAAAAGTAAACAAGCAGCCCGTCAATTATAAAATCGTAAAGCCGCAATCTGCCGAAAAGCAGAATACTTGAAAGCACCGAAACCGCCGTTATCCCGAGCGCAACAATTTTAGGAAGAACTCCGCGATATTTAGTCATTCTTGCAAAGTACGCCATAAACGGCGAAAACAAGGCAAAAACGGTCCACTTTTTTATATAAGACCATGCATACACGCCGTGCGTAATAATTGCCGCAGCGTAATATGCGGCAAGCATACTAAGGCAAAAAACAAGAATATTAAGCATCGCATTTTTTACAGTCGGGCTGTATATTGCTATTAAAGTTCCCAAAAGTATCCATATTGCCATTTGGGAGAAAATTTCACCGAGCGTTTGGCAGTAAATGTCAAACACTCTTGAAAGCGCGCCTAAAACAAGTCCCGCTGCCGCCATAACAATCGGGTTTAAAAGGTTTGTTTTTCTCGGTTTGACGTCTGACAAACTAAGCCCCTCCCGAATTAAAGTTTACCGGCAAGCGCGGCAAATTTTTTATCGGACTGTATTGCCTGCGTTACAAATTTTCCGTCCTTAAACAGCGCGTATGTCGTAACGGGGGCAGGAACATTCTGCGCGGTTTTTAGGTCGGTTATATGTATTGCCTTAAAGGGCACTCCCATTTCCTCCGCGACAGCCTGCACCCTTGGTACCCAATAATATGTAAAGGGGCATTGGTCCGTATAATAAAGAACAAATCCCTCGCCGTCGCTTTCGGGATGCTTTGCACATTCCTTAAAGCGCGGCGGTTCGGCGTCCTTTGAAAGCGGCAGATACATAAGCGAAATGCCGCAATCGGAAACATCGGCAACTTTAAAACCCTTATATGCCAAATACTTTGGGTCGGAAAGAAATTCCTTTTTTCTGCCGTTTGAGGAAAGAACACAAACGCCCTTTTTGTTCTGCGCCTCAGCGTCGCGAATACATTCATTTAAAAGGTCGTTTGAATAACCGTGCCCTTTCATGGACCCTGCTATCCAAAGGCAGTTAATGTAAATGTAACCGTCTGCTTCAATCGGCACCCACGCATTTTCCGCAGGAATATATTCAATAAAGCATTTCCCGCGTTCCTCGCTGCGGTAAAAAACAAGTCCCTCGTCAAAGCGGCGCTTAAGCCATTCTTTTTTAACAATGCTCTGTTTGCCGGACATAGCACAGCAGATATGTTCCCTGTCGATGTTTTCCTTTGTAATTCTTATATAATTCATTGCTATCTCCTTACTTTTAAACAGTTTTTTAAAAATATGCTGCAAAACGATGGTGCCGTAATACTTATTCCCTGCCTTTTAACCCGTAAATCTTAAAAAATTGCCGGATATGCCGTTTTATTAAATCCATTATTTCGTTTTCGCGCTCCGGTTCACGGTCGCAAAGATTAAGCCACACTGAAATCGGCAGGCAGAGCTGCGCGGCGGCAATTTCCGCATCGGTTTCTGTGATTTCTTCCCTGCGGATAAGAAACTTAATAAGCCCGGTAAAATATCGCATAACATCGGTGTAGTTCTGTTTTGTCTGCAGTTTCTTCAGTTTTTCGTTTTGAAATTGCTCTATCGTCAGCATCTTTCTTGATTTATATATCAGCGGATCGTGCATAATGTAACGAATTTGCCGCATTACCGTAAGCACCACAAGGTCTACGGAAAAATTCTCTTTGTCTTTCGTAAATTCGAGGTCGTCCCAGTCCGCATTTGCAAAAACGGAATGTTTTTCGTATTCCACAAAAGCCGTTTGCACCAAAAAATCAAGGATTTCCTGTTTACTGTTAAAATGGCTGTATAATGATGCCTTGCGTATTCCCACCGCCTCGGCAATTTGCGAAACGGAGGTTGCTTCAAACCCCTGTGTTGAAAATAAATCAAGCGCCGCTTCGGCAATTGATTCTTTTGTACTTTTTTTTTCCATAATGTCGGTATCCTTTAAACTTGTTTTGTTCGATTTGCGTGATTTGTGCGGTTTTGCGTGCCTTGCGCGGCTTATGTGGTTTGCATAATTCACACGGCTTGTGTAATTTGTACGGTTTACGTTGTACGGTTCACACGATTTGTACGGTTTGCGTTACCTACTCGGTCAGCACAGCAGCAATCCCCCGCCCACGCAAAAAATAAAGCCGTTTATATTATACCTACCGAACGGTCGGTTGTCAAGAACGGCGGTAATTTGTCATTTTATGTGTTTGAATGTGCTGTTTTTTGTTGAAATACTATTTGGTTTGCCTAAAAACAAAAAAGAACGAAGAAATCTTCGTTCTTTATATTACATATGTTGGTAGTTATTGTAATTTAATATGCTTTAAATAAATTTTTCATATATTTAAATTGTTTTTGGTTGTTTAAATATGTAATTATATTCAAAAAATTATATAAATTGAAAATATGGTTTTAAATGTCACAATATGGCGATAATATTGTAAATTTAACATTTAATTCCATTATAAAATATAATTTGAAATAAAGCATTGATTGTTACATATAATGAAATTTGATTTGCTATTTTCTCTCAATTATTATTCCGGATTCTTTGTACATGTATATTACTTTCGTTAAATCAAATGGTCTTTTATACTTTATCGGTAATACCCTGTCTTCGTCTTTTAACATTCTGCAAACACAGACATTATCGAGAATCTTTTTGACTGTTTCGTTGTCAGGTTTTGGCAATAAAGTCAGTTGGTTTATAATTACGCTTACCGGAATCATGTGTTCATCGTGAAAAACATCACGAAAAACAAAACTATCGCCTGTTTTTACTTCTCTTTCTCCGCGCGGGGTTTTGCTGCCGCCGGTATATTCCGAAATAGTAACGGGTAAATCATTTTCGCACCAAACGCAATTACGATGCGAATAATTCCATATATTTTTGTTTGACAATTTTTCCCACAACGTTTTGGCTTTTTCGGAAATATAGTAATTTTCCGGCAGCAACTCGTATTGGCGGATAATCTGCCCTAAAATGTATTTTGCGCTTTTAATCTTGTACTCCCTGCCGTTTTCAATATCGATTACCGCATCGTTTCCCGATTTTACTGCATTTATAAATTTAATTATCACGTCAATAACTTTGTTTGATTTATCTTTCATAACATAAACACCCCTAATTCCAAATAACCTCGGCTCTAATTTTATAATTCATGTGATCACCAAAGCCATCAAACCTCACTCGCTGTTTGGACGTAACCGTGTCCCCGGGTTTAATATCATCTAAGAATTCATAATCACCTGCTTGTTTTATTCCATTATAATCATAATAATAAATAGATACCATAGGCCTTTTTGCGGTATTAAATTTAGAAGTGTTTTTCACATCGACTGTAATAATTTCGCAGTCCCAATCCATTGGGTCTATTTTTCTTTCTATTGAGCCGTCAACTATCTCTAGATTTGCTCTTTTCAAGGAAAAATAATCAGGAATAATATCATAATAGGTAAGAACCGCAGAGCATATAATAACACCGACAATTCCTCCAATTATATTAGCAACTGTACGTTTTGTACTTGTTCCATTATTGTTTATATTATTGTAATACATAACTATTTCCCCTTAAAATTAACAAACAACATTAAATTTTAAAATTATATTTAATCATTATATGGTATTTTTTGTAATAACATATAAGTTAATAAATCTTTATATCATATACAATCCCCCGTTTTTTTTATTCAGTGACTTAAATACTAAAAGAGTCCCTGATAATTATAGACATTTTCTTTCTAAAAGTCAATAGACATTATCTTTCTAACATATAATACTTTCGGTGATTATATGATTTTTGGTTTCGGCGAAAAAATAAGAGCCCTCAGAGAAGATAAAAACTTAAATCAAACTCAACTCGGAAATGCGCTTAATATGACTCAAAGAAAAATATCATATATCGAGTGCGGAAAGTATGAGCCGTCTATTGACGACATAAAGGCATTTTGCGAATTTTTTGAGGTATCCGCCGATTATCTTATCGGTATTAAAAAAGGCTTAACGTACCCAAGCCGGTAATGCTCCGCTGTTTGTGCTGCCGCATATTCAAAAAGCCAAAAAATCATTAGTAAGTAAATTAAAAATCCTACCGTAAAAACGGTAGGATTTTTTAATGTACGTCGGCGAAGCCGACACCGCACTTCTTACCTTTTACCTATTACTTCTTACTTCCCAAAAATCCCGTTAACGATTTAATTTTAAAGTAAGAGTTAAGAGGTAATAAGTAATAAGTAAAATCCCGCCCACTAAAGTGAACGGGATTTTTGTGACTGCGCGAAGCACTTATTGTATTGTAACATAAAGTAAACCAAGTGATATGCCTCGCCTTGCTCGGTGTGATATTTTTCCCTGCAGCAAAAGTGGTATTGCGCCTGCGGCGCAGTGATATTATATTTGCCCTAACACTCGCAAAGCGAATATCACCCGACGAAGTCGGATATCACTGCCGAAGGCAATATCACTCGCCGTAAGGCGAATATAACTGAAAAAGCACTCGCCTAGGCGAGTGCTTTTTCTTGGCGCCTCAAGTAGGACTCGAACCTACGACAACTCGGTTAACAGCCGAGTGCTCTACCAACTGAGCTATTAAGGCAAAATGTTGGCACCTACTTATTTTCCCGGGCAGCTTCCCACCAAGTATCGTAAGCGCAAACGAGCTTAACTTCCGTGTTCGGTATGGGAACGGGTGGACCCTCGTCGCAATCAGCAC
>CAKSTF010000021.1 GCA_934491515.1 uncultured Eubacteriales bacterium | reverse complement strand
ATATAGGTTTTAAAATACCCAAAACGTCAATCACAATACCTATTCCGCTTTCTATGATACCAATAGTTAAAGATGTGCTGAATATATTTGACGGATATAACGTGAATCGTGCAGATATGGCCGTATTTGAAGATCTCTATAGGTCAATAAATATCATGACTTCTGATAAAAAGACGGCTTCTGAAAAAATTGAAAGTTTTTTGGGCTCGGTTTCGGCTTTCTTCGGGATTCCGTTAAAAAATGTAATAAGAGATTTTCATGCTGCGGAAAATGTTGTAAAAGACGCTTTTTCGGACAAAAAGACAACCAAGCAGGGGGTTAAAAACGCTTTCCTTGAAGGTCTCGGAGCAGATACCGGCGCAACGGCACAGTACGAAAAAATAGTGAGCGCCGTAGGCAGCGGCAATACCAAAAAGGCGGATAAAATTTACAGCGAACTAATTAAATCCGGAAAGAGCGAATCGGATATTAACTCCGGAGTAATGCAAGCCTACAAAAAAAGCAAAGCGGTAAAGATAAAGGCGGATTCCCTTATTAAAAAGGCGGAAAGTAATAAATCTTATCAGGGCCTGTCAGATGAAGACCAAAAACAGGTCAACAATGAACTTTACCGATACATCGCCAAAAGTATTATGTCGGATGAGTTTAAACACACATCCGACAAGTACAAAAAGGAGGTCGAAAAAGTTAAAAACATAGAGGACAGCGGTGCCGGCCCCGACTATTACTACATCGCAAAAAAATTGATGAGCGAAAAGTATGCCGATACAGACAACAGCGGCGGGGTAAGCAAAGCCGAACGGCGTGCAGCACTCGACAAAATGGACGCAGACCAAGATATAAAAGAAATAATTTGGTATGCCTTAAACAACATGTCCGCAAAATAATTTTTTTAAAGAAGCGTTCTGCCGAAAGGCAGGACGCTTTTGTATAACACAAAGGAGGAAAAGTATGAGTATTAAAACAATAGCATTTACGGTGCAGGAAGGGGGTATAACGCCGTCGGCAATACAGGACGCAGGTGTGCAGGGGGATATATTCGCCACGCAGCTGGAGTTTACCGTTGACCCTGCATACTACAAGAAAATGAGCGATGAAGCCGTAAAGAACGGTGCTTCGCTTGTTTACAGGTTTGACATGCAGGACAGCACGGGCAACGTTATTATCGGGGAGACGGCAGACTTTGAATCAAACAAGGTGCTGTTGCCGTTAGGTCTTGAGTATACCGCAAACGGCGGCACGGAAAAGATATTTATGTGTGTGACGGCGGTATCTAAAACGGTGGGCAGCGAAACCTTGTACGAAGTATTTTCCTATCCGGCAAACATACGGTTTGAAACAAAGCCCAACACGCCGCCGGCGGTGAATCAAAGTTTATCCGCAGTTACCAAAACCGCGACCGACGCGGCAAAAGCAGCGGCAGAGGCAGCCGAAACAGCGCAAAAAGCAAAGGCGGAGACGGTAAACGCTTCCGTAACGCTTAGGAATTCACAATTTGTTTTCGACGGAAACGGCGTTGATGTTTCTATGACGGTTGATGCCGAGATGAGCGACACCAGCACAAACCCCGTACAGAACAAGGTGATAAGCCAAAGGTTCAGCGGACTAAACGACATTTTCGCAGAAAAAGACACGCTTGAAAATTTGAGCATAGCAATTGCAAAACTGGAATCGTATGTAGGATATAACGGAGAAGACGGAAGTTTGCTTAAAAAAATATTCCCCGTGGGCTGCTATGTGTACCTCGGCATTGACGAGGACGGAGAGTTAAAGCACCCGAACAACCTCGGATACCCTGGTACATGGCAGCAGACGGCGCAGGGGCGCTGTCTTATAGGTGCGGGAACGGTAACGTACAAAGACGGTGAAGCGAGTAAAACCGCCGTATTTACGGGCAATACAGAGGGCGGCGAGGTTGAACATACAATGACCATAAACGAAATGCCGAGTCACAGTCACAAATATCCTATAAAACGTTCAAATGCAGATGTGGACATCCAGGTAAATATGGGCACAAAAACGCCTGCGAGTGAAAATGTATCTACCTCGACAGTAGGCGGCGGACAGGCTATGAGTCTTATGCAGCCGTATCTGGTAGTAGGCATTTGGCAGCGTATAGAATAAGGGGGAGTTTAGAAATGTCAGAAGAAAAACAAATAATTTATCTTGACGGAGTTATACAGTTCAAACGCAAAACAAAGTCTGAGTGGGAGCAGGAAAACCCGACGCTGCTTGCGGGCGAAATTGCCATAGCGACCGACGGCGGCGATGTGAATTTTTTAAAAGTGGGCGACGGCAAAACGCCGTGGAACTCCCTGCCGTGGAAAAAAGGACCGCAAGGGCCGCAGGGCGAGCAGGGACCGAAAGGCGATTCGGGAGTAAGCAATAACACCGCAGCGTCGCCTGCGTACATAACCGACGGTTTAGGCGGCACGGCAAAAATTGTCGCAATGGGTGACAGCGGGCTTGAGAATCCGTACACCGCAGGAGAACTGAAAATAGATGTGTATGGAAAAAACTTGTTTAATTTAAACTCCGTACCCGGCCTTACCCGAGCAAGCATATCTGTATCGGATAATTCATTTACCGTAACAGCAACGGCGGCAGGTTCTTCAAATGCTATATTCTCATTAAACCTTGCAAAAGGACAAACGTATTATCTGAGTTACATAAGCACAAGAACGGGAAGCAGTGGCGGCGGTATAAGAATTTTGGACGCTGATAACAACACGTCAGGCGGAGATGTAAACGTCGGAACTGGCGGCAAAACAAACGTGACATTTACCGCCATCACTTCCGTGATGAAACTTTCGTGCTATGCTGCTTCGCCCGCTGCGGTGGGCGACAGCGCGACATTTTCGTTTGTTACGGTATCTTCTGCAAAGGTGGTAAATTATCCGGCGGAATATACGCCGTATTCCCTCAATTCATACACCATACCGCTTACGCTTGCGGACGGCACTACCGAGGTTATAGGCGTGGGATGCAAGCTTACGTTGGAATCTGACGGCAAGTGGTATGACGACAATGCCGGAGACGGTAAAACGGTGGTAGACTTTTCGGCAGATACGCTTGCAGCGCTTGATTCGGCATTTCAATTGCCGGCAGGGGAATGCAATGTTTATAGTAACGGTGACCCGGGTATTTACGTTGGATTCTTGTATCACTTGAATATTAAAAAATATGTAGACAACAAATTTGCAGAACTTCAGGCATTAACGCTTGATACATAAGGAGGAAAAATCAATGACTAAAAGAGAAACAAGAGTTATAAACGCATTTATAAACTGCGTGGAAAATGGCGAGTATTCCTTTGAGTATGCTTGCCTTCTTATCGAGGATAACCAGAAGTACGGCTATCTTACGGACGAAGCAAAAGAAGTATTTTACGCGCATTTTGAGGAGGCTTAAATTATGGATTTTATTGCAAAGGGCATAGACGTATCAGACCACAACGGAAAAATCGACTGGGCGGCAGTAAAAGCCGCAGGGGTACAGTTTGCCATAATCAGACTTGGGGTAGGTGATGATTTAGGCAGCCAGGATGACAAGCGTTTCCTTGAAAACGTTGAAGGGTGCGAAGCCAACGGAATACCGTGGGGCGCGTATATCTATTCCTACGCTATGAGCATAGCGGAGGCGAAGAGCGAAGTATCGCACTGCCTCAGGTTGCTCAGCGGCAAAAAACCGACCTATCCCGTATGTTTTGATATGGAGGACGCGGACGGCTACAAACGAGCACGCGGCGGTCTTTCAAAAGAAATGGCGGTGCAGATATGTGAAACATTCTTGTCTGCTATGGAAAACAGCGGATACTACGTAGCACTTTATGCCTCGCTTTCGTGGCTTAATGGCTTGCTTGCGGACAGCAGGCTTGACAAATACGACAAGTGGGTTGCGCAGTGGAACACAAGTTGCGACTACACGGGCAGTTACGGACTTTGGCAGTACGGCGCAGGCGTTAATTACATTGAGAGCACTACTGTGGCGGGCATTAAGGGCAACGTGGATAAGAACTATGCTTTTTATGATTACCCGACGGTGATAAAGGAACACGGGCTTAACGGCTGGGAAAAGGCAGCGCCTGCGCCGGAACCCACACCCGACCCTATACCCGAACCCGAGCCTACTCCCGAACCGACACCCGAACCTACCCCGGAGCCTGAGCCGACACCTACTCCGGAACCCGAAAAGAAAGAAAATGCAATTTTAAAGGCGTTGCGTGCGCTTTTGAAACTCATTTTAGACTGGATAAAAGGAGGTGAAAAGGAATGAAAAAGATATTTTGTAAACAGTGGATTAAAGCAGCGCTTATAAGGGCTATAAAAACCGTAGCGCAGACGGCGATTGCAACGATAGGAACATCGGCGGTACTTGCTGCCGTGGACTGGAAGATTGTGCTTTCGGCGTCCGCCCTTGCGGGTATTTTATCGGTACTTACTTCTCTTGCGGGACTGCCCGAAGCGGAGGTTAAAAATGAGTGATACCATAATTGTGGCACTTGTTTCTCTTGCGGGCACTATGGTGGGGACATTCAGCGGTATACTTACATCGCAAAAGTTATCCAACTACCGCATACAGGAACTTGAAAAAAAGGTAGACAAACATAATTCTTTTGCGGTCAGAGTACCGGTGCTCGAAGAGCAGATGAAAGTGGCAAACCACCGCATAGAAGATTTGGAAGCACTTGAAAGGGGACAACATTTTCATGAAGGATAAGAAGTTTGTATAATCCCTTTTAAGGCAAAAAAATCCCCCCTGTAAAAACGGGGGGGAATTTGGGGTGACACTTGCAAAAGGGCAAGATTTTTGGTATAATATCCATGTAAAAATAATCAAATATTTTTAAAAAAGTTCACACGAAGATTCACATATTTTTTGGAAAGCCGCATAAATAAAGGGTTTGCTAAGCCACTTCATAGAGTTCAAATCTCTCCTGCTCCGCCAGAAAAAGGACTTAGCGTATGCTAAGTCCTTTTTTCACTGTATCAACGCTTAACAGCTTATCATTTGCTTATGATGAAACACGGAGAAAACATAATGCTCAAATACAGAAAAATAACAAAAGCCGACGATGAAAGAATCGCCGCTATCGTTCGCGCCAATCTGGAAAAGAACGGTTTGAACATTAAGGGAACCGCATATTTTGACCCCGAACTGGAGCATTTAAGTGAATTCTATAACAAAGACCCTTTAAAGCGTGTTTATTTTGTTGCGCTGAACGAAGAGGGGCAGGTTATCGGCGGCGCTGGTGTTGCGGAATTCGACGGAATGGAAAACTGTGCCGAACTTCAGAAACTTTATCTTGACGATTCCGCAAAAGGCAAGGGCTACGGAAAAGCGCTTGCGCAAACGGCAGAGGACTGGGCAAGGTCGGTCGGATACGGAAATCTGTATCTTGAAACGCATACAAATCTTAAAGCGGCACTCGCTTTATATGAAAAGATGGGCTTTCACAAAATCGAAAAGCCGGCAGCCGCAATGCACGGCACAATGAATTGCTTTTACCTAAAGAAACTGTAATTTTAAAAGGCGCTTTTTTGCACCGTAAAGATTTGCCGAAACGGGTGAATAAATATGGCGAAAGACAAATTCAAAAGAACAAAACTTACATGTTATTTTACATATCTTGCAATGTCGTCGGTGTTCAGTCTGCCGCCGCTGCTGTTTGCAATATTTAAAGAAATGTACGGGATATCCTACACTTTACTCGGAACGCTTGTCCTTGTCAATTTCTGTACGCAACTCGGTGTGGACCTTATTTTCAGCTTTTTTGCCAAATACTTTAACATTCACAAAACCATCCGCCTTATGCCGCTTATAACCGCTTCGGGGCTGTGCATATATGCTTTGGTGCCAATGCTTTTTCCGCAGTACGCCTATGCCGGACTGCTTATCGGAACGTTTATTTTTTCGGCGGCGGCAGGGCTTGGCGAGGTGCTTTTAAGTCCCACCGTGGCGGCCTGTCCTTCCGATACGCCGGAAAAGGATATGAGCACTCTCCACGCGCTTTACGGGTACGGACTTGTCGGCGTTGTAATAATAAGCACGTTGTTTCTTCGGTTTGTCGGCAAAGAATATTGGATGTATCTTACGGTCTTTTGGGCCGTGCTGCCGACGGCGGCATCCTTTTTGCTTACTTTGTGTCCGCTGCCGTGTATGGATATGCAGAACAACAGCGTGAAAACCGCAGAAAATAGGCACCGTACAAAGGAACTTCTTTTGTGTATGCTTTGCATATTTTTGGGCGCCTGTGCCGAAAACACGATGTCAAACTGGATATCCGTGTACACGGAAACCGTTATCGAAATTCCGAAGGTGTGGGGAGATGTTCTCGGTATGTCGCTGTTTGCGGTACTTCTGGCGCTTACAAGAACCGCATACGCAAAGTTCGGAAAGAATATATTTAAAACGCTTATGATAAGTATGTTGGGCGCCGCCGGTTGCTATTTTGCGGTTGCCGCCTCGACAAACGCGGCGCTGTCGCTTATTTTTTGCGTGGCGCTCGGCGTGTGCACATCAATGCTTTGGCCGGGAACGCTTATACTGATGGAGGAAAAGATACCTGCCGCAGGTGTTGCGGCATACGCCCTGATGGCTGCCGGCGGGGATTTCGGCGCTTCCGTAGCACCGCAGACTTTGGGAATCGTTGTTGACAATATCGCCCTTACAAAGTGGGCGGAAAACATAGGAAACGCCATGTCGATTACGCCGGAACAGGTAGGGTTTAAAGTCGGCATGCTGATTGCCGCCGTTTTCCCGATATTAGGTGCGCTTTTACTTGTATATATGAAAAAGTTTTTTAAGAAACAAACACCCTGTAAGAGTTAAAGCCTTACAGGGTGTTTAAATACTTGACTGAAACACTATATATAGTATATAATATCAGCTGTATATGTAGATTTTACCTTATGTGAAAGGGGAAATTTTGTGGCTTCTAAAAAAGCGGAATACACAAATGAAAGTATTCGCAAACTTGAAGGTCCCGACCGTGTGCGTAAACGCCCGGGCGTTATTTTCGGTTCGGACGGGCTTGACGGCTGCGAACATTCTGTTTTTGAAATAATATCAAATTCCATAGACGAGGCACGCGAGGGTTACGGCAAAAAAATCGTTGTAACAAATTATTCCGACGGCTCGATAGAAGTTCAGGATTTCGGACGCGGCGCGCCGGTGGATTTTAACAACAAGGAACAGTGCTACAACTGGGAACTGCTTTACTGCGAACTTTACGCAGGCGGTAAATACAACACGAACGACGGCGCAAACTACGAATATTCCGTCGGCCTTAACGGCCTCGGTCTTTGCTCTACGCAGTATTCTTCGGAATATATGGATGTTGAAATAAAGCGCGACGGATTTAAATACAATCTTCACTTTGAAAAGGGATACAACGTAGGCGGCCTTAAAAAAGAACCTTATTCGGGCAGGGACACAGGCACCAAGACGCGCTGGAAACCCGACCTTGAGGTGTTTACCGATATCGCCGTACCGAGAGAGTATTTTATCGACACTCTGCGCCGTCAGGCGATAGTAAACGACGGACTTTTGTTTGAATTCCGCGAGCAGCAGGGAAACCGCTTTGTAACGGAGGAAATAATTTATAAAAACGGCATAAGCGATTATGTTGCCGAAACCGTGGGTGAAGAACATCTTACGGCAATAAACGTTTGGCATACCGAGCGCAAAGGTCGCGACCGTGCGGACAAACCCGAATATAAGGTAAAGATCAACGCGGCGCTCACGTTTTCAAACCTGCACACTTTGAAAGAGTATTACCACAATTCAAGCTGGCTTGAATACGGCGGTGCGCCCGAAAAGGCGGTAAGGAACGCCTTTGTTTACCAGATAGACAATTATATAAAGCAAACGGGCAAATACAAGGCAAACGAAAGTAAAATTACTTTTGCCGACGTTGAGGAATGTCTTGTGCTTGTGGTATCCTCCTTTTCAACGATGACCTCTTATGAAAACCAGACTAAAAAGGCGATAACCAACAAGTTTATAGCCGAGGCTATGACCGAGTTTTTCCGCCACCAGTTAGAGGTCTATTTTATTGAAAACCGTACGGATGCCGATAAAATAGCCGAGCAGGTGCTGATAAATAAAAGAAGCCGCGAAAAAAGCGAGCGCGAACGCATAAATCTTAAAAAGACGCTTGCAACCGGCAACGCGATAACCGACAGGATACAGAAATTTGTCGACTGCAGAAGCCGTGACGTGAACGAGCGCGAACTTTATATAGTTGAGGGCGATTCGGCTCTCGGTTCGTGTAAACTTGCCCGTGACGCGGCATTTCAGGCAATAATGCCGGTGCGCGGCAAGATACTCAACTGCCTTAAAGTCGAGTATGATAAGATTTTTAAAAGCGACATAATAACCGACCTTTTAAAGGTTCTCGGCTGCGGCGTAGAAGTAAAATCAAAGGCCAATAAAGGGCTTTCAAACTTTGACCTTGCAAATCTGCGCTGGAATAAAATAATAATCTGTACCGATGCCGATGTTGACGGATTCCATATAAGAACCCTTATTCTTACCATGATATACCGTCTTACACCCACGCTTATAAACGAGGGCAGGGTGTTTATTGCGGAAACTCCGCTTTATGAAATAAACACAAAAACAAAGACCTACTTTGCGTACGATGAAAACGAAAAGAACGATATATTGGAAAATATGGTAGGCAAAGAGAAATACACCCTGCAAAGAAGTAAGGGACTCGGTGAAAACCAGGCGGATATGATGAGTCTTACCACCATGAATCCCGAAACAAGACGCCTTATAAAGATTCTGCCTGAAGACGCCGCACGCACAAGCGATATGTTTGAATTGCTTTTGGGCGATAATTTGCAGGGCAGAAAAGAATATATTGCCGAAAACGGTTATCTTTATATGGATGACGCAGATTTAAGTTAAAGGGAGAGAAAGATGGCTCCGAAAAAAAAGGAAACCGTAAAAGAAAAGAAAAAACCGATAAATATGAACGCTTATATAGCAGGCGCCGGCACGATTGCGGAAAGCCCCGTAACGGATACTTTGAAGTCTAACTTTATGCCGTATGCTATGAGCGTTATAATTTCCCGCGCCATTCCCGAAATTGACGGCTTTAAACCCTCGCACCGCAAATTGCTTTACACCATGTACAATATGGGACTTTTAAACGGTTCTACCGTTAAGTCCGCAAACATAGTCGGCAGAACGATGCAGTTAAATCCTCACGGCGACGCCGCCATATACGAGACGATGGTACGTCTTTCCGAGGGTAACGAGGCACTTTTGCATCCGTTTGTGCAGTCAAAAGGTTCGTTCGGCAAGGCGTATTCACGCGATATGCAATATGCCGCCTCCCGTTATACCGAGGCGAAACTGGCACCGATATCCGCCGAACTTTTTGCGGATATTGATAAGGACACCGTTGACTTTGTGGATAACTATGACGCAACGGTAAAAGAGCCTGTGCTTTTTCCGGTTACTTTCCCTACGATACTTGTAAACGCAAACACCGGTATTGCGGCAGGTATGGCAAGCAAGATTTGCCCCTTTAATTTAAGAGAAGTATGCGAAACCACGATAGCGTATATTAAAGATAAGGATATAAACGTTGCCGACACGCTTTTAGCACCCGATTTTCCGATAGGCGGCGAACTGCTTTATAACCGCGCCGATATGGAACGGATATACGAAACGGGCAGGGGCTCTTTCAAGGTTCGCGGAACCTACGAATACGATAAGGCAAACAACTGCATAGATATAAAATCAATACCGCCCACAACCACGGTTGAGGCTGTGATTGAAGCGGTAGTGGATCTTGTTAAAGCGAAAAAGGTAACCGAAGTAAGCGATATCCGCGACGAAACCGACCTTTCGGGTCTTCAGATAACGATAGACTTAAAGCGCGGAACCGATCCGGAAAAACTTATGAAAAAACTTTTCCGTATGACCCCTTTGCAGGACAGTTTTGCCTGCAATTTCAATATTCTCATCGCGTCGTCACCGCGCGTTATGGGCGTTAAGGAAATAATCGACGAATGGGTCGCTTTCCGTACCGAGTGTGTGCGCCGCAGGGTGTTTTTCAGCCTTTCAAAGGCGAAAGACAAACTGCACCTTTTAAGAGGTATGGAAAAAATACTTCTCGATATTGATAAGGCGATAAAGATAGTAAGGGAAACACAGCAGGAAAAAGAGGTTGTGCCTAACCTTATGATAGGTTTCGGCATAGACGAAATTCAGGCCGAGTACGTGGCGGAAATAAAACTTCGCCATTTAAACCGCGAGTATATTTTAAAACGCCTTGAGGAAACGGAAAAACTGCAGTCGGAAATTGAAGATATGCAGGATATACTCGATTCCAAGTCCAGAATCAAAAAGATAATAATATCGGAACTTACCGAGGTTGCGAAAAAATACGGCAAAGACCGCCGCACGGCGATAATATCCGCCTCTTCGGACGATTCGGCGGAGGAACTTGAAACGGTTGAGGATTATCCCGTTACCCTGTTCTTTACAAAAGAGGGATACTTTAAAAAGATTATGCCGCAGTCTTTGCGGATGAGCAGTGAGCAGAAACTGAAAGAAGGGGATAAGATAATAGAAACGGTCGAATCCTCAAATGCCGAAGAATTGCTTTTCTTTACCTCGGCGCATCAGGTCTATAAATCGCGGGTCGCGGACTTTTCCGATACAAAGGCGAGCGTTTTGGGCGATTTTGCGGCGTCGGCGCTGCAGTTCGACGAGGGCGAAAATGCAATTTATATGGTAAACACCAAGGACTATTCGGGATTTATGCTGTTTGTTTTCGATAACGGCAGAATAGCGAAAGTTCCGCTTTCCTCTTATGTTACCAAAACCAACCGTAAAAAGCTTATAAAAGCATATTGCGATAAGTACACGCTTCATACCGCGCTTTACTTTAAAGAAAATTGTGATATACTGTTAAAGTCAACAAGCAAGCGTATGCTGATAGTTAATACGGCGTCCATCCCTGAAAAAGCGGCAAAGGACAACGGCGGTATAGCGGTTATGACCCAGAAAAAGGGACATCGAGTTTATGACGTACGAGTCTATAAAAGCGGTTCGCTTGAATCGGAACACCGCTATAAAACAAAAAATCTTCCCGCAGCCGGCAGTTTAAAACCGGCGGGGGAAGTAAAACAGCAAAAACTTGATATATAAAGCAAACCACCCAAACGGTAGTTTCCTGCAGTTCGGGCGGTTGACAGCCCGAACCGCAAACGCGTTAGTTCTGACTGACAGTTTTATTATTGACCGATATTCAAGTTATATTCTTAAATATTTAAAAAATTTGGAGTTGATAAAAAATGGATACCTCTCTTGCAAAACAGTACGACCCTAAAGAGGTAGAGGACCGCATTTATAAAATGTGGCTTTCGGGCAGATATTTTCATGCCCCCTGCGATAAATCAAAAGAAACGTATACGATAGTTATTCCGCCTCCGAATATTACGGGGCAGCTTCATATGGGGCACGCGCTTGACAATACGCTTCAGGATATTCTTATCCGCTTTAAGCGTATGCAGGGTTACGATACCCTTTGGCTTCCCGGCACCGACCACGCTTCCATCGCAACGGAGGCAAAAATCGTTGAGGCAATGCGCAAAGAGGGCATATCCAAAGACGATATCGGTCGTGAAGGATTTTTGAAGCGTGCCTGGGCATGGAAAGAAAAATACGGCGGCAGAATTATCGAACAGCTTAAAAAAATGGGTTCTTCCTGCGATTGGGAAAGGGAACGCTTCACCATGGACAAGGGTTGTTCAAAGGCCGTACGCGAGGTTTTCAATAACCTTTACGAAAAGGGACTTATATACAGGGGCGAACGCATAATCAACTGGTGTCCGCATTGCCTTACCTCTATTTCGGACGCAGAGGTTGAGTATAAAGAGCAGGCAGGTCATTTCTGGCACCTTAAATATCCGTATGCCGACGGCAGCGGCTATATCGAAATTGCCACAACAAGACCCGAAACTATGCTCGGTGATACCGCGGTTGCCGTTCATCCCGATGACGAGCGTTATAAGGACGTTGTGGGCAAGGAACTTATTTTGCCGATAGTGGGCAGAAAAATTCCCGTTATTGCCGATGAATTTGTAGAGCCCGAATTCGGCACCGGCGCCGTTAAGATAACCCCGGCGCACGACCCCAACGACTTTGAAGCGGGACTTCGCCACAACCTTGAGGTTATAAATGTATTTACAGACGATGCGCACATAAATTCCGATTACCCGAAGTACGCCGGAATGGATATTGAAACCGCAAGAAAAGCAATTGTTAAGGACCTTGAAAGCGAAGGCGCGCTGCTCTTTGTCGAGGACTATACCCACAATGTGGGCACATGCTACCGCTGCGGCACCAATGTAGAGCCCAAGGTATCAAAGCAGTGGTTTGTTAAGATGAAACCGCTTGCAGGCCCCGCTGTTGAAGCCGTTAAAAAGGGCGAGACAAAATTCGTTCCCGAAAGATTTGGAAAGATATATTTCCACTGGCTTGAAAATATCCGCGACTGGTGCATTTCCCGTCAGCTTTGGTGGGGACACCGCATACCTGCGTGGTATTGCGATGATTGCGGCGAAATCACCGTTTCAAGGGAAGACGTAACGGAGTGCTGCCACTGCCACAGCAAAAACATAAAGCAGGACCCCGATACTCTGGACACATGGTTTTCTTCGGCACTTTGGCCGTTTTCAACCCTCGGCTGGCCCGAAGAAACCGAAGAACTGAAGCATTATTATCCCACAAATACGCTTGTTACCGGCTATGATATAATCCCGTTCTGGGTTATGCGTATGATGTTCTCGGGAATTGAACAAACGGGAGAGGTTCCTTTTGATACCGTTCTTATCCACGGCCTTGTAAGGGACAGTCAGGGCAGAAAAATGTCAAAATCTTTAGGCAACGGCGTAGACCCGCTTGAAGTTATCGACAAATACGGTGCCGATGCCCTGCGCTTTTCGCTTGCGACCGGCAACAGCCCCGGCAACGATATGCGCTATATAGAGGAACGCGTAGAGGCAAGCCGTAACTTTGCAAATAAAATCTGGAACGCCGCAAGATTTATACTTATGAATCTTGAAAGCGACAGCGTTTTGCCGCTTGACCTTTCAAAAACCGCGCTTGAGGACAAGTGGATTTTAACGCAGTACAACGACCTTGTAAAGAATGTTACCGAAAATCTTGAAAGTTTTGAACTTGGTATGGCGGTACAGAAACTTTACGATTTTATCTGGGATGTTTTCTGCGACTGGTATATTGAAATATGTAAAGCGAGACTGAACGGCGATGATAAGGCTGCCGCCGATACCGCGCGCGCCGTGCTTACCTATGTGTTTACTGGCACATTGGCACTGCTGCACCCGTTTATGCCGTTTATAACCGAGGAAATATGGCAGTCTATGCCCCATGTCGGAGAGGCACTTATGGTGACCGAGTTCCCGAAATACGATGAAAAACTTAATTTCTCTTCTTATGCAAATGATTTTTCAAAAATAATGGAACTTATAAAGGCAATAAGGAACCGCAGAAGCGAAATGAACGTTCCGCCCGCTAAAAAGGTTACCGTAAATATACAGACCGAATACGCCGATATCTTCCGTTCCGGTGCGCCGTATATCTGCCGCCTTGCCTGGGCAAGCGAAGTTAATACGGGTGAGTCTTTCCCGACCGAGGGAACGGTACGCGTTGTTACGGATTCCGCCGTGTGCTTTATGCCGCTTAACGAACTTGTAGACAGCGCCGCCGAAATAAAGCGCCTTGAAGGCGACCTTAAAAAAGCGGTTGCTGACAAAGAGTTTTTTGAAAAGAAACTTAATAACAAAAACTTTGTGGATAAAGCCCCGGCTGATGTTGTTGCAAAACAAAAAGAGGGACTTGAGAAGGCGCTTAAAAAGATTGCCATGATAAACGACGGTATAGAAGAACTTAAAAAGTTATAAGATACCTTCCGCCATATCTTTATTGTTTTGACCAAAAAAAAAAAAAAGAAACCGGCGACGCTGTCAAACGCTTGAAATGTAGTATGCTTTAAAACGCGGACTTTTGGCGGCAATACGGCAGGACAGGCGGGTCAACCGTCCGCGGTACTATATCTTTATTATTTTAACCTAAAAAAAGAAACCGGCTGCCGAAAGCGGTCGGTTTCTTCAGACCGCTTCGGCATCCTGCCGCAGTAAATGTCGGCAAAATTAAAAAAACGATCTTTTGTCGGGTGTTCCCGACTCTCTTTTCAGCATACGTCCGAGCGTCCCGTCCGTAATACTGCACTTACGGGTGATATTCGGATAAAGGCAATCGTGATTCTTATCGTATCCCATCGTATCTTCCGGTGTCGTTTCGGTTATATCCGGCTTCTTTTCCGTCATTTTATCACCCGATACTATTGTGTGAATTGCGACGCTTATAATACTTGTAAAAATTTAGGTGATTTTATGGATTTTGAAAAAACGGTCGATTATATTTATTCGCTGAATCCCGAATCAAAACAACCTACTTTAAAAAGAATAAAGGACGTGCTGTCTGCGCTCGGCAATCCGCAAAAATCGTTTTCGGCAATCCATATAGCAGGAACCAACGGCAAAGGTTCGGTAACCTCTATGATAAGCGAAGCGGTAATGTGCGCCGGCTATAAAACAGGCAAATATATCTCGCCGCACATCACCGACTTTACCGAACGCATAAGCGTGAACGGAAAACCGATACCGAAAGAAGATTTCTGCCGTATATCAAAAACGGTTGCCGAAAAAAAACTGCCGCTTAATTTTTTTGAATTCACTACCGCCGTTGCTTTTCTTTATTTTAAGGAGCAGGGCGTAGAAGTCGCCGTGCTTGAAGCGGGACTGGGCGGCAGGCTTGACGCCACGAATGCCTGCGAAAACAAACTGATTTCGGTTATAACCAAAATAGGGCTTGACCATACCGAAAAACTCGGCGGCACAAAAGAACTTATAACTGCCGAAAAATGCGCAATCGCAAACGGCGGAAGGGCGGTTATAAGCCCCAACCAGTGCCCCGAAGTAACGGCAGCCGTAAAAAAACTTTTGCCCGACGCAGTGTTTACGGATCTTTCGGATGTAAAAATTTTTAAAAGCGATATCGCCGGAAATGTTTTTTCGTATAAAGGAACGTTTTACGAGACCTCCCTTGCGGGCGAATATCAGGTGGAAAACGCCGTCACGGCAATTGAGGCGCTTAAACACTGCGGACTTGATATCGGTGAAAGAAATATAATAAAAGGTATTAAAGAGGCATTTTTGCCTGCAAGAATGCAGATTCTTGAAATTGCACCGCTTACTGTGCTTGACGGCGCACATAATCCGGACGGCGCCGCGTCGCTGGCACCGTTTATGAAGAAGGCAGCGCCTGTTACGGCTGTAATCGGCGTTATGCGCGATAAGGATTATGACGCGGTACTTGAAACAACACTGCCTTATGCACAAAATGTTATCTGCGTAAAAGCGGACAATTACTATCGCGCGCTGCCACCCGAAGAACTCGCCGAAACCGCACGCAAGTATTGCAAAAATGTTTCTGTTTGCGATAATCTGCACGACGCTTTAAAAACTGCACAATCGGAAAATCTGCCCGTGTTTATATACGGCTCGCTGTATCTTGCTTCCAATATATTGAAACTTGAAGATTTTAATAAGTTTGATTTTTAACACCTAAAAGAATAAAAAACGACAACGGTTTTCGACCGAATAAACCGAAACGGACCTCTATAATTATAGAGGTCCTTAATTTTTATTTATATGTTTTGCGGAGGTGCAAATATGTCAGTTGAAATAATATCAAAGGGCGAGGTGCTGACGGCCTTTCTTTCGGGCGAACTCGATCATCACTCGGCGGCGGAAATGCGAAAGGAAATAGACGAAGCCGCAGAACGCAGTATGCCATCGCTTTTAGTTCTTGATTTTTCCGGAATTACGTTTATGGATAGTTCCGGCATTGGGCTTGTTATGGGCAGATATGCAAAAATGTCGCGTTTCGGCGGCAAAATACACATTGCCAATCCCAGCGCCGCTATATATAAAGTTATGAAAATAGGCGGCTTGTCCCGCCTTGCCACCATTGACAGTCCGCAGGAAAAGGAGTAACGGTAAAATGAATATTAAAAACAGTTTTTCGGTAAGTTTTCCGTCACGTTCGTCAAACGAAAGTTTTGCCCGCGCGGCGGTTGCGGCTTTTGCGGCGCAGCTTGACCCCACTCTTGAAGAAATCAACGATATAAAAACCGCTGTAAGCGAGGCGGTTACCAACTGCACGGTTCATGCATACCGCGATACAATAGGTAAGATATACATATCCTGCGATATAACGGAAGATAACGTTTTGCGTATAAAAATCCGCGACCGAGGATGCGGAATAGAAAACGTAAAACAGGCAATGGAACCGCTTTTTACAACCGTGGGCGGCGAGCGCGCCGGACTTGGCTTTGCGGTTATGCAAAGTTTTACCGATGGCGTCAGGGTTACGTCAAAAAAAGGAAAAGGCACCACCGTAACGCTTAAAAAAAGGATTGCTCCGCGTTTTACCATGAATGCCTGATGTTTCAAAACGCGACCTGCTGGTTACGCAGAATCTGGCGCTTGTACATTCTCTTTGCAGGCATTTCGTCGGCAAGGGAATAGAGTACGACGATCTTTTCGGCGTGGGTTCGGTAGGTCTTGTAAAGGCGGCAAACAATTTCGAAGAGGAACGCGGTCTTTGTTTTTCAACATACGCCGTTCCGGTCATTTTGGGAGAAATAAGGCGCATTTTCCGCGATGGCGGCAGTATTAAAGTTTCAAGAAGTTTAAAGGAACTGTCGCTTAAAGCGTCAAAAGCGCAGAATGAACTTTCAAAAAAGATCGGCAGGGAGCCAACGCTCAGCGAACTCGGAAGTTATATGAATTGTCCGGTTGAAGACCTCACCGAAGCGCTCGCCGCAGCGCGCCCTGTGGCATCGCTGGATTTCACGGACGCCGACTCCGATAAAAAATATAACGAACCTGCCGCCCCGGACGAAAGCGAATTGATTTTCAACCGCATTGCGGTGGGGCAGGCGGCGCGTTGTCTTGACGATGAAGAACGCGCGCTTTTGAATATGCGGTACTTTAAGGAACTTACACAAAGCGAAACCGCGAAACGCCTTAAAATGTCGCAGGTGCAGGTGTCGCGAAAAGAAAAAAAGATACTTTTGAAGATGCGTACGGCGCTGTGCGATGCAGGGTGCAAAGATACCGCTTCTTGACAAATCAAAGGCGCTCGGTATATACTTTTTTTACAGTATTCCGTGCGCGCGGCGCACAAAGGTATGGTGGCTGATGAAAAAGACTCTTTATATAATCGTGCCTGTTTATAACGAGGAAGCCGTTCTTCCTATAACCGTGCCGATGTTTGTTTCAAAACTAAGGCAATTGCAGGAAGCAAAACTTATCTCGGATAAAAGCAAAATACTTTTTGTGGATGACGGCAGCCGTGATTCCACCTGGAACCTGATAACCGGTTTTTCCGAAAGAGAAAAATGTATTTCAGGCGTAAAACTAAGCCGAAACCGCGGTCATCAGAACGCCCTGCTTGCAGGTCTTGCGGAAGCGTCCGAAAAATGCGACGTAACCGTAACGGTTGATTGCGACGGGCAGGATGATATCAACGCGATAGACGAAATGCTCGCTTTGTATGCAGATGGCTGCGACGTGGTTTACGGCGTAAGAAAAAAACGTGATACCGATACGTTTTTTAAGCGTACATCGGCAAGAGGGTATTATAAACTGCTTAAAATGTTCGGCGTTGAAACGGTGTATGATCATGCCGATTACCGTCTTATGTCGGCGCGTGCCGTAAAGGCGCTGCTTGAATTCAAGGAAGTAAACCTGTTTCTGCGCGGAACGGTCCCGCTTGTGGGATTTAAAAGCGCAAGCGTTTATTATGACCGCTTTGAACGTAAGGCAGGTAAAAGCAAGTACCCGCTTTCCAAAATGATAGGACTTGCGCTTAACGGAATAACCGGAATGTCGGTTAAACCTCTGCGGATTATAACAACACTCGGTACAGCCGTTTCGGTTATAAGTTTTCTCGGTATAATATGGTCGGTCGTAAGACAGATTATGGGATATACGGTAGCCGGCTGGGCGTCGGTAGTTGCAATCGTCTGCTTTTTGGGCGGTATACAATTGCTTTCATTAGGCGTTATAGGGGAGTATGTCGGTAAAATTTATCTTGAAACAAAGCACCGACCTCCTTATATAATAGAAACCAAAGCAAATATTGATGAATAATAAGGTGCCCTTCGGGGCACTTTAATTTATATAATTGTGTAATAACCGCACTCAGAACACAATATATTGAGTTAAAAAACAGAATATTTCCGCTTGATAAAAAAAGTTAAAAAAAGTTAAAAAAAGGGATTGACAATAGGCGTATGTGTGTGGTATTATAATCGGGCGCTCTGAAAAAGCGGAGTGCGAACGGACCTTGAAAATTAAACAACGACAATTAATAA
>CAKSTF010000020.1 GCA_934491515.1 uncultured Eubacteriales bacterium | reverse complement strand
GTCATAAGCGTGGCGCGGTCGGCGTTTTCATCCATGGAATCAAGGTCGCTTATAAGCGCCTTTTCTTCAAGATAAGCGGAAAGGGAAGGGTCGTCCGTTTCTTCGCAGTACGCTGCGATATCGTTTTTAAGTTCGTCTATGTTGGCAACGCGGTCGGCAGCGTCCGGCTCGCCCGATAAAAGCAGGCTTTCCCTGTAACCCGTGGCGTCGATAAGATTGTCGAAAAGTTCCGGCAGCGTTTTTTCCGCTGCGGCGTCTTCAAGCGCGTTTATCATGTTGCAGAACTCTTTAAGTTTTGCCGCGACGCGTGAAATGGCGGCAAATTCGTCCGCCGATTCAAACACCTCGAAAAGGGACAGCCCCGTAGCGGCGGCAAGTTCTTCGGCACGGCTTACCGTAGCGGCGCCGATACCTCTTTTAGGCTCGTTTATGATTCTTTTAAGTCTTACTGCGTCCTGCTTGTTGTTAATAACGTTAAGGTAGGCAAGCACGTCCTTTATTTCCTTACGCTCGTAAAAGCGGAAGCCGCCGATTACCGCGTATGCAATGCCGCTTTTTGAAAAAACGTTTTCAAACGCTGCGGACTGGGCGTTGGTGCGGTACAGCACGGCACAGTCTTTAAAAGCGGCGCCGCCGTGCACATCCTCTAAAATGCGGTCGGCAACGTAACGCGCCTCGTCGCGCTCGTCACGGGCGGTGTAAACGGTTATTTTCTGTCCTTCGCCCAAATCGGTCCAAAGCCGCTTGCCTTTTCTGCCCTTGTTGTTTTTTATAATGCCGTTTGCCGCGTCAAGTATATTGCCGGTGGAACGGTAATTCTGTTCAAGGCGGATTACCTTTGCGGATTCGTAATCGTCCTCAAAATTCAGAATGTTTTCTATTGTGGCGCCGCGGAAGCGGTAGATGCTCTGGTCGTCGTCGCCTACAACGCAAAGATTTCCGTTTTTGCCCGCAAGCAGGTTTACAAGAACGTACTGCGCGTAGTTTGTGTCCTGATATTCGTCCACCATAATGTATTTAAAGCGGCTGCGGTATTTTTCAAGTATGTCTGGATTTTCGCGCAGCAGGCGCACGGTGTTGGTTATCATATCGTCAAAATCCATGGCGTCTGACGCCAGCAGGCGCTTTTGATATTCGGTATAAAGCGCCGCCACCGTTTTAAGGCGGAAATCGCTGCCGCTGTCCTTTGTCATTTCGGCAGGGGTTATAAGCGAATCCTTTGCCGAAGAAATGCGCGAAAGCACGCTTTTCGGCGTAAAGAGTTTTTCGTCCGTGCCCGAAGATTTTATTATGTCCTTCATCAGGCGTTTCTGGTCGTCGGTGTCGTAAACCGTAAAATGGCTGCTGTAACCTATGCGGTCGCCGTGGGCGCGCAGTATCCTGCCGCAAATACGGTGGAAAGTTCCGGCCCATATATCGGTTTCGCCGCCGAGTTTTTTCTCTATGCGTTCTTTAAGTTCGCCAGCCGCCTTGTTTGTAAAGGTTATTGCAAGTATCATATAAGGTTTCGGCGGATTCTGTGCCGCGGCGGCAAAAATGCCGTAATCCGGCGCGTCGGTTTCGCCGTTTATGTAGGCAAGCGCCGCTTTGGCCTGCTCTGCGGTAAAGCGGGGTTCGGCGTCGCTTCTGTAAGCGTTGCCGTATTTGCAAAGGTAGGCAATTCTGTTTACAAGCACGGTTGTTTTGCCGCTGCCGGCGCCTGCCAGCACAAGAAGCGGACCATCCACCGTTGTTACCGCCTCAAACTGGCGGTCGTTCATATTGCCGAATTCTTTTTCTATAAGTGCGTTTTTAATTTCCGTAAAATCCATTTGGTAATTTGTCCCTTTAAGTAATGTGCCGCGCACCGCGGTGTAAATCCGCCCCCAAAAACGGCGGTTTTCCGCGTTTTGCGCGGCGCTTTTTAATCTTTATACAAAAATTCCGCTACCGCGCGCGTAAATGCCGCGGCGGAATCGGTGTGGGCTATTGCCACAAGCGGACGGGTAAGGTCAAGCGTCATAACCTGAGCCATAACTTCGGCGTCCACACGTTTTTTGCCGCCCACAAGTTCAACCTTGTAAGGAAGCGAGGCGGCAAGAGATACAAAATTCTTCATTTTTGAAAAGTTTGAAAGAATGACCGTTTTTTCTATCATAAAATTTCGCACTTCCTTTAAAGTTCGTAAAGTCCGCTTTTAAGCAGAGCGTATTCGCGGTTTTTCGCCCGTATGTATGAACTTACCGGCATGTTGAAGGTGTAAAGCGTCTCCGCCGTGAAAAGCGACAGGTCTATTTTTACCGTTTTGTTGCCCGTATAGGAGCAGACATACGCCGTGTTATCCTCTATAAACAGACCTTTGGGATTTTTAAGCGCGCCGCCCTTTTTGCCGATTCTTATTTCGTCGCGCAGGGTGGAAAGATTGAATCTTACAAGGGCGTCAAGGTCGTAAAACGTGCCCCAAAGCGAATTGTTGTGAATTGCCAGCGCACCGGGAACGCGGCCCTTGTATTTTAACTGACCCGACCACAGCGCTTCACCGTCGCCGTCGGTAAGGTAGGCGCTGCCGTCAAGATTTAAAAGGAAAACTTTTCCCTCGGAAAGCATAAGCGCCTTTGCGGTAATATAGTTTGTGCAGTTGCGCAGAATGGCGGAATAGTTGGCGCCGAATTTTGCAAGCAGATATACGTTTTTCGCAACATCGTCCACCGCACCCGATTCAAAGTTAAGCATTTTAAAGCCGAGTATTACGTCGCCTTCCTCGGTGTTGCCGCGCCGATAGGAAAACACCATACCGCTTGACCCGGGAATTGCCTCAAAAACCTCTCCCGAAAATATCTGTTTCATAACGCACCTCCGTCTTTAAGCGTAAGGCTGCCGTTTCTTACCATATATGTAACGCCTAAAAGCACGCCCGTTTTTGCCGAGTAAAAATCAAGTCCTCCCTGAAGCCATGCGGCGTAAGGCGCGCGCAGCGGAGCGTCCGCCGAAAGTTCTATTGAAGAGCCTGCCGTAAACGCGCCGGAAGCCATTATTACTTCGTCTGCATACCCCGGCATGGGCGAGGGCTCGGGCAGCACGAACGCGTCTACCGGCGCGCCCGACTGCATGCCGCGGCAAAAATCTATAAGTCGGTTTTTGCTGCCGAGAGTTATGCACTCTATAATATCGCCGCGTTTTTCGCCGTAACGCGGACTTACAGTAAACCCTAAAAGTTCCAAAAGCGCCGCCGTGTAAACAGCCGTTTTAAGCGCTGCCGCCGTAACGCGGGGGGCGGCGAAAAATCCCATATACAGTTCGCGGTTGTGCCCTAAAGTGGCGCCTACTTCCCTTCCTACTCCGGCGCAGGTCATCCTGTGGGCGCACATTTCGATATATTTTGCTTTGCCTGCTATGTATCCTCCGCAGGGGGCAATGCCGCCGCCCGGATTTTTTATAAGCGAGCCTGCCATAAGGTCGGCGCCCACCTGCGTGGGTTCCTTTTCTTCAACAAATTCGCCGTAACAGTTGTCCACCATAACAACGGTTGAGGGGGAGGCCTCCTTAACGGCTTTGCAAAGGGTTTCTATTTCCGACACGGTAAGCGAAGGGCGCAGCGAATACCCGCGTGAACGCTGTATGTAAGCCATTTTATATTCGCCCCACGAAAGTTCCGAACGGATGGCGTTTATATCGGGCGTGCCGTCGGGCAAAAGGTCTATCTGGCGGTATTCAACGCCGAAATCCCTAAGGCTGCCGTCGGTCTTTTCGTCTATGCCGAAAACGCCGGTTATTGTGTCGTAAGGTCTGCCCGTAAGCACAAGAACGCGGTCTCCCGGGCGCAGAATCCCGAAAAGCGCCACCGAAAGGGTGTGCGTGCCGCTTGCGAAGGAGTGCCTTATAAGCGCGTCCTCCGCGCCGAAAGCGTCGGCAACTATGCGGTCTAACTTGTCCCTGCCCACGTCGCCGTAACCGTAACCGGTAGAGGGGGCAAAGTCAGGCTCCGAAACACGGTTTTCTATAAAAGCGGAAAGAACCTTTGTCTGGTTGTATTCCTGCGTTTGTTCTATTTTTTTAAAAACTTCGTCTGCGCGCTCCGTTGCCAGCGCGTCGTATTTTTTAAGTGTGTTGTCAAACTGAAAAAAATTCATACTGTTCCTCTTTTTTGTTGCGGATTTAATTTTTCGTATTAAGGTTCGGTCCCAAAAGCGTAAGGCCTCCTCAAACGGGGGAAGCGTTGTAAAGGTAAGCGGCTTTATATACCTCTTTAAAGCCGTTTTTTATGTAAAATGGGGCAAGTTCTTTTTTTGCCGCGGCAAAAACCGTTTTTATTCGGCTGTCCTTTAAAAGTTCGCTTATTGCCGCCGTGCCCATGCCCTTTTTGCAGCTTACAACGCCCGTTATAAGCGCCGCGCCGCAGCATTTTTGCGCCACTGCGGCATAACGGTCCGGCAGAAAAGCGCAAACCAGTGCGCCGCGGTTTGCCTTGCGGCAGTAGTCGGTCGCAAAATCGGGATAATCGGGCAGGGTAAAACCGCCCGCTTTAAGAAAATCGTAGACCTCGAGGCTGTTTGGGGCGCAGGCAGGTTCCGTACGGGTATTGCAGCCGTTTTGCTTTGCAAACACCGAAAGCCGTTCGCCCTGCCAGAACGGATAAAGCATATCGGCGGTTTTTTCGTCGCAGAAAACCGAGCGCATTCCCGTTATGCCGAGAAAGGATAGAAGTTCGTCCCTGTCAAAATCGCCCGAAAGCACCGCATCCCCCGAAAGAGCCGAAACAAGCGCGCCCGTATCGTTCTGCCAGAAAAGCGCTATGTCGGGATATATTTCCGCCGCAAGCGCGATTTTCAGTTCCTGCACATCGGCAGGAGAGGTGATGCAGGGCGGCGGAATAAGCCTTAACATTCGCCTGCCGCCGCTTTTGCCGTTAAATATTTTGCAAGTTCTTTTAAACTTTCTATATCGGCCGTATCGCACACGCTGCCTGCCGAGTGTATATACCTGCAGGGCACCGAAAGCGCCGCCGTGCGCACGCCGCCTTTTGAAAGGTGTATCGCCGCCGCGTCGTTGCCGCCTGTTGCGGCGGATTTGGTCTGGCAAACAATGCCGCTTTCCATAGCGGTTTTAAAAAGCGCGCAGTCGTAAACGCAGCCCGAATCCATAAACGATACTGCGGCACCGCCGCCTAAAGCGCATACTTTTCGTTCTTCCGTAACGCCCGGCACGTCCGCCGCAGTGGTGCCTTCAAGAACTATCGCAATATCGGGGGAAAGGGTAAACGCCGCGGCTTTAGCCCCACGGCAGCCTACCTCCTCGCAAACCGAGAAACTGCCGCAAAAGCCGTATTCGGGCGTGTCTTTTATAAGGGATATCAAAACGGCGCAGCCTACGCGGTCGTCAAGCGCCTTTGAAAGTATGCGGCTGCCGTTCTGCACATATTCGCCGCAGATAACGCCCGTGTCGCCCGGCGTTACGGCCGCCAGCGCCTGCGTTTTGCTTTCGGCACCTATGTCTATATACATATTTTCGGCGTCGGGGGGCGTTTGCATTTCCTCTTTTTTGCAAAGATGTACGGGTTTGTTGCCTGTAACGCCCAAAACGCTGCCGTTTATAAGCACGCGCTTAAAAAGCAGCGCTTCCTTTTCCACGCCGCCCACTGCGGCAAAGCGCAGAAAGCCGTTTTCGCAAACGCTTGTTACGATGAATCCCACTTCGTCGGTGTGGGCGTCAAGCATAACGCGCTTTATCGGGGCGCGTTTGCCCTTTTTCTCAAAAAGGATGTTGCCTAAAGCGTCGATTTTGTATTCGCAGTGACCCTCTATTTCCGAAATTATATAATCCCGTACGGGTCTTTCGCTGCCCGACGCGCCGCAAAGGGTGCAGAGATTCTTTAAGATATCAAACATCGGCGGCACCTCCGTTTAACAGATACTGTGTCAGTATATCGGCGGCGCTTAACACGTCCTTTATGTCCGCAACCTCGCAGGGGGTGTGCATATTCCGTATCGGAACGGACAAAAGTCCCGTTTTAACGCCCGATTTTGAAATTGATATAACGTCGGCGTCGGTGCCGGTTTTTGCCGACATAATCTCGGTTGAGTATTTGGCGTTTGCGCTTTCCGCCGCCGCTTTAAGGGCAAGTCCCACTTCTTTTGATAAAACCGGGGAAATACCTATCATCGCGCCGCCGGAAAGTTTTCCGCAGTCGTTTTCGCTCACATCCGGTCCGTCACCGAAAGTGACGTCCACCGCTACCGCCTCGTCGGGGGATACGGCGTATGCGGCGGTAACGGCGCCGCGCGTGCCCAGTTCTTCCATAACGGTAAGGGCAAAGCAGACCCTCACGGGCAGATTTTTGCCCGCAAGGCGGCGCGCCGTTTCAAGCAGCACGGCAACGCCTACGCGGTTATCAAGCGACTTTGCCGTAACGCGGTCACAAAGAAGCGAACACGCCTGTTCGGCGTAGGTCACCGTGTCGCCTGCAGAGATATAATTTTCGGCGTCTTTTCCTAAAAGGGAGTCTATCTTTAAAGCAGAGATATCGTCAAACGCCGTTTCGCCCTTTTTAAGGTGGGGCGGCACGGAACAAAAAACGCCCGTAATATCTTTTTTGCCGTGGATAACCACCCTGCGTGAAGGCAGGTGCCGCAGATCTATTCCGCCGCATTTTGCAACGGTTAAAAATCCGTTTTTATCCACGTTTGTTACGGTGAATGCCACTTCGTCTATATGCGCGGCAAGCATAACGGTTTTTTTGCCCGCGCCCGTAAATCCCAAAACGTTGCCGTTTTGTTCGGAAACCTCCGCGTATTTTGAAAGTTCCGCTTTTGCCGCGTCCGCCGCAGTGCGCACGTTTCCGGCACAGACGGAATCGCAAAGCGAAAACAGCAGTTCTTTTATATTTTCACTCAAAGTTTGTTCACCAAGTCCTTAAAATATCTGCCGCGCTCCACAAAGTTTTTGAATGCGTCAAAACTTGCGGAAGCAGGGCTTAAAAGCACCTTATCGCCGGGCACGGCGTTTTCGTGTGCAAGCCTTACCGATTCGTCAAGACTTGCGGTGCGGATTATCTGCGGTACGCCCTTATAATCGGGGGAGGCTTTTATCGAGGCTTCTATCCTGTCGGCTGTGTCGCCGCAAAGGTAAACGGTTTTAACCTTTTTTATGGTCTCGCTTACCATCGGTTCAAACGGGATATGCTTATCGTATCCGCCTGCAAGCAGTATAAGCGGCGCCGAGAAAGCCTTTAAGGCGGCAAGCGTTCTTGTGGGACTTGAAGCAATGGAATCGTTATAATACTTAACTCCGTTTACTTCGCGCACAAACTCTATTCTGTGCTCAACGCCCTTAAATTCGTGCGCCACCTGTTTTATGCTTTTAACGCTTACATAACCCCATACGGCGGTTATCGCCGCAAGGTAGTTTTCAACGTTGTGGTCGCCTATAACGGCTATTTCTTTACGGTCTATCACGGGAACGTCCATTCCGCGGTATGCCATGTGCAAAACGCCGCTTTCGTCAAGCCAGGCGCCGTTGTGCAGTTTTTTGGTCATACTGAAGCCCAGCAATTGACCGCGCGCATACTGGCGGAAAGACTCGGTTATATCGTTATCGCGGTTTAAAACCGTGCGCGAAAAAGCGTTCTGGTGCAAAAGAATGTTCTTTTTTGCCTCTACGTATTCGTCCATATCCTTATGGATATCAAGGTGATTGGGCGCAACGTTTGTTACCACCGCCACGTCGGGGCTTTTGCGCATTGATATCAGCTGGAACGAAGAAAGTTCCACAACAACAAAATCGTCGGCGGTTATCTGCTCTATTTCGGGCAGCAGGGGAGTGCCTATATTGCCGCCCACGAAAACGCGTTTGCCCTCTGCTTCAAGCATTTTGGCGATAAGGGTGGTAGTGGTGGTCTTGCCGTCTGATCCGGTAACCGCAAAAACGGTAGCGGGGCAAAGGTCGAAAAACACTTCCATTTCGCTTGTAACGGCAATGCCTTTTTTGCGCGCCGCTTCAAGTTCCGGCAGGTGGTAGTTCATACCGGGCGTTCTGAATATAACGTCCACTTCAAGATTATCAAGGTAATGTTCTCCAAGGCGCAGTTTGGCGCCTGCGGCTTCCAATTTATCGGCAATCGGGCCTATCTGTTCGCGGTCGCGGCGATCGCAGGCGTAAACCTTTGCGCCCTGCCGCAGAAAATCGAATATAAGTTGGGTATGGCTGACTCCAATGCCCAGCATTGCTATTTTTTTGCCTTTCATCTTACTGAAAAACTGTCTGAAATCCATAAGTTTCCTCCTTGCGCTGCTGCGGCAGGCTGTAACCTTCCGCCGTTTAAGTGTTATTCGTCAAGTTTCAAAACTGCCATAAATGCGTCCTTCGGTACCTCTACCGACCCTAAGCGGCGCATTTTCTTTTTGCCCTCTTTTTGTTTTTCAAGAAGTTTCTTCTTTCTTGTAATGTCGCCGCCGTAGCATTTTGCAAGAACGTCCTTGCGCAGTGCTTTTACCGTTTCGCGCGCTATTATCTTGCCGCCCACGGCAACCTGAACGGGAACTTCAAAAAGCTGACGGGGGATATAGTCCTTAAGTTTTTCGGCTATGCGGCGCGCACGCGCGTATGCGTTTGAAGAATGTACGATAAACGACAAAGCGTCCACCGTGTCGCCTGCAAGCATAACGTCAAGTTTAACAAGGTTCGAAGCCTGATATCCCGCCGGTTCGTAATCGAAACTTGCATATCCTTTCGTGCGGCTTTTAAGGGCGTCGAAAAAGTCGTAAACTATCTCGCCCGTGGGCAGTATATAGTGTATGTCCACACGGTCGCCCATATATTTCATATCCTTGTATTCGCCGCGGCGGTCCTCGCAAAGGCCCATAATAGTGCCCACATAATCGCTCGGGGCGTATATGTGCACGCTTGAAATCGGTTCGAGCGCGCGCGCTATCGTTGAAGGCTCGGGATAGTTTGTCGGATTGTCTACCATAATGGAGGTGCCGTCCTGAAGTTCAAATTCATACTGCACCGAGGGCGCCGTTGTGATTATATCAAGATTATATTCGCGTTCAAGCCGTTCTTCTATTATCTCCATGTGAAGAAGTCCCAAAAATCCGCAGCGGAAACCGAAACCCAGCGCTTTTGAAGTTTCCGGTTCGAAAAGCAGGGAAGCGTCGTTCAACTGTAATTTTTCAAGCGCCTCGCGCAGGTCGGGATATTTTGCGCCGTCGGCAGGGTAAATACCGCAGAAAACCACCGGTTTTACGTTTTTATATCCGGGCAGGGCGTCCTTTGCAGGGTGCAGGGCGCTTGTTACGGTATCGCCCACGCGCGCTTCCGAAACGGTTTTTATGGAAGCGGCAAGATAGCCCACTTCGCCCGCTTCAAGGCAGTCGCACGGCTCAAGCCGCGTGGCGCGCTTTCTGCCAAGTTCCACTACGTCGAAACAGGACCCCGTAGCCATCATCTTTATGGCGTCGCCCGTTTTTATTTTGCCCGATACCACGCGGAAATACACGATAACGCCCTTGTAAGCGTCGTAATAAGAATCGAAAATAAGGCATTTAAGCGGCGCGCCGCGGTCGCCCGACGGGGGCGGAAAATCGGAAACGATATGCTCTAAAACGTCCGGCACGCCAAGCCCCGTTTTGGCGGAAATAAGCGGTGCTTCCTCCGCCGGAATACCTATAACGTCCTCTATTTCCGCCTTTATGCGGTCCGGCTCGGCCGAGGGCAGGTCGATTTTGTTTATAACGGGCAGTATTTCAAGCCCGTGGTCTACCGCAAGGTATGTGTTCGCAAGGGTCTGCGCCTCTATGCCCTGCGAAGCGTCCACAACAAGCACCGCGCCCTCGCACGCGGCAAGCGAGCGCGAAACTTCGTAATTAAAGTCAACGTGTCCGGGGGTGTCGATAAGATTAAGTTCGTACTCTTTGCCGTCCTTTGCCTTGTAGTAAAGGGTAACGGCGTGCGCCTTTATGGTTATTCCGCGTTCGCGCTCTAAGTCCATACTGTCAAGTATCTGCTCTTCCATATCCCTTTCGGATACCGACTGCGTAAGTTCAAGCAGGCGGTCGGCAAGGGTGGATTTGCCGTGGTCTATGTGCGCTACTATGCAAAAATTTCTTATGTTTTCAAGCGGAAAAGACAAGGTTTATTCTCCTTTGTTAAGTGCATATTTATACAGTTTATATTTTATCACATCTGTCTTTTATTTACAACAAAAAAATCCCGACGGCGCATACCGTCGGGATTCGGGTTAAAAGCGTATCATTTTATAAGTTTGCTCGGCTTGTTTGCGTTTTTAACCGCGAAGGATGAAAGCGCAAACAGCGCCAGAACGTTAGGTATTACCATAAGTTGGTTAAACATATCGGTAAGTTCCCAAACAAGGTCGTTTGAAAGCAGGCTGCCCAAAAAAATGAAAGCAATTGCCAGTATCGAATAGGGAAGAACCGCCTTTTTACCGAAAAGGTATTCAATGTTAAGTCTGCCGAAAAGGTTCCAGCCGATTATTGTGGTAAAGGCAAAGAAGAAAAGACAAACAGCCACAAATCCGTTGCCTACCGTATCGCCCAAAAGGCCGGAAAAGGCTAACTGCGCCATGTTGGTTTTTTCAACGCCTTCTGCCGCGCCGCCTGCAAGTATTCCGCCGTTTGTATAAAGCACGGAAATTACAACAAGCGCCGTCATGGTAAGCACTACAAACGTGTCGATAAACACGCCTATCATGGCAACAACGCCCTGATCGTGCGGTTTTTCAACCTTTGCAAGCGCGTGCGCGTGCGGTGTTGTGCCCATACCCGCTTCGTTGGAGAAAAGTCCGCGTTTAACGCCCTGACTTATCGCGGTTTTAAGCGCCGCGCCCAGTCCGCCGCCGATTATCGCCTGCGGCTTAAAAGCGTATTTGAATATAAGGCCGAAGGTTTCGGGAATGTATTTTATTTTCCAGCAGATGATTACAAGACCGCCCACTATGTAAAGTACCGCCATAATGGGAACGATTTTTTCCGCAACCGAAGCAACGCGGTTGGCGCCGCCTATAAATACCGCGGCGCATATAGCCGCAACAAAAAGACCGATTACCCATGTGGGCAGACCGAAAGCCGTGTTTGCGGTAGAGCCTATGGAATTTGACTGCACCATAGCGCCCATGAATCCAAGTGCCAGCACGGCGGATATCGCAAAAAATACTGTAAGTATTTTACCGAAAACGCCGGGGAAAGCCTTTTTAATGTAGTAAACGGGTCCTCCTGCCGCAGAGCCGTCCTCCCTTACGATACGCGTCTCTTGCGCCAGAACCGCTTCGGCGTAAATAGTCGCCATGCCGAAAAATGCGATAAGCCACATCCAGAATATTGCACCGGGTCCGCCTAAAAGAATCGCGCCGCAGGCGCCCACTATGTTGCCGGTGCCTACCTGTGCCGCAATCGCCGTTGAAAGCGCCTGGAAAGAGGACATACCGCCCTTTTCCTTTCCGCCGAGGAGTTTAATGCTTCCGAAAACGCGGCGCATACCCTCACCGAAACAGCGTACCTGTACAAAGCGCGTCTTTATCGAAAAGAAAAGACCCGTTCCGACAAGCAGAACCACAAGCACATAGTCCGAAAGGTAGAAGTTGATTTTTTGCACTGCTTTTAAAAGTGCGTCCATTATAAAGCCCCCTATAAATAAAATAAAGCCACCCTTTAAGGCGACTCCGAAGAAAGAGCAGGCAACGCCCGAAAGGGCTTAAAGATTTATTTGCTCCATCCTTTTGCCTGAGAGATTCGGCGCGGAAAACCGCACCTTGCACCTTCGGCATTCCATTTAAGGAATTCTCCGGAGTTTCCTCCGCAGCCGGTTTTTAAAAAATTCCGGCTGCTTCTGCAGAAAACATAAGGTATTTTAACACCGCGCACACCGTTTGTCAACAAAAAACAGTGTTTTTTGAAAAAATACTTCCGAATTACGGTCCGCCGCCGCGGAAAATGCCGCACTAACCGCCCTTTAACTGCTCTTCAAGATGCGCTTCAAGCCGCTTTGCGATCATATCAAAGGCAACTATGTTTTTTCCGCCCTCCTGCACCACTATGTCAGCCGCTTTTTTGCTTGGCTCAACATACAGGTCGTGCATCGGCTTTACCGTGGCGGTGTACTGCGTAAGCACCGATTCAAGCGAACGCCCGCGCGTTTTCATATCCCGTTTTATACGGCGTATAAGTCGGATATCCGCGTCGGTGTCCACAAAAATTTTAATGTCCATAAGGTCGCAAAGGCGCTTATCGGTGAAAATAAGTATACCCTCGGCAAGAATTATGGGGCGAGGTTCTATGCGCAGGCGTTTGTCGCTGCGGTTATGCACCGTGTAATCGTAAACGGGACATTCCGCAGCCTCGCCGCGTTTCAGTTTTTTCAAGTCCTCTACCATAAGGTCGGTTTCAAACGAATCGGGGTGGTCAAAGTTCATCGCCGCGCGTTCTTCGTAGGTAAGACCGTGAAATTCGCGATAGTAATTATCGTGGTGGATGATTGCAATATTATCCCCAAAATGTTCGATAAGTTTTTCGGCAAGGGTGGTTTTTCCGCTGCCGCTGCCGCCTGCTATTCCGATAACGATGGTATTCTGCATTGTTTGTCCCGCCTTAATGGTATTTAAAATTAAAAGATTAGCTGCGGCCTTTCGGTCTTTTCGCACGAAAAACGAAGCGAGGATAAGAATTTTCTTTCAGCCTCCGCAAAAAGGGACTCGTCCGACGCATAAAGCACGGCAAGTTTATCGCCCGCGTTTACAAGGTCGCCCGTTTTTTTGGCAAGCACTATTCCGGCGCCGGGGTCGATAACATCTTCCTTATTTACCCTGCCGGCACCAAGCATACAGGCAGAAACGCCTATGCCTTCGGTATCCATTTGCGCGATATATCCGCTGCGGTCGGCTGTTACTTCGCGGCTGTATGCGGCCGCGGGCAAAAGGGAAGTATCCTCAATTTGGCGGACGTCGCCGCCTTGCGCCGATATCCATTCTTTCATTTTTTCGTAAGCCGCGCCGCTTTCGATAAGCGATACCACCTGCGTTTCGGCTTCTTTTACCGATATCTTTTTAAACATGGAAACAAGGTTTGCGGCAAGGCACACGCAAACTTCGTAAAGGTCGCCCTTTTGTTCGCTTTTTAAAACGCGCACCGCTTCCGCCACCTCAAGCGCGTTGCCTATGTTGTGTCCAAGCGGCACATCCATATCGGTAACAAGCGCGCGTACGTTTCTGCCGCACATTGTGCCTATCTTAACCATTTTTTCGGCAAGCGTTTTTGCCTCTTCCGGCGTTTTCATAAACGCGCCGCTGCCGGTTTTAACGTCAAGCACTATCGACTTCGCGCCGGCTGCGAGTTTTTTGCCCATCACCGAGGAGGTGATAAGCGGAACACTGTCCACCGTGGCGGTAACGTCGCGCAAAGCGTAAAGTTTTTTGTCCGCCGGGGCAAGGTCGCCGCTTTGTCCTATTACGCACACGCCGACCTCTTCAACCGTTTTTAAAAATTCTTCGTGGGAAAGGGAGGTGCGGTATCCCGTTATTGATTCAAGTTTGTCTACCGTGCCGCCGGTGTGGCCAAGGCCCCTGCCGGACATTTTTGCAATTTTTCCGCCTGCCGCCGCAACAACGGGAGCGATTATAAGGGTGGTTTTGTCGCCCACGCCGCCGGTTGAATGTTTATCGACCGAAAGGTCGCCGAACATTGAAAGATCTACCGTGTCGCCCGAGTGCATTATCGCGTCGGTCAGCACAAAGGTTTCGTCGTCGGTCATACCGCGGCAGCATATCGCCATACAGAATGCCGCCGCCTGATAATCGGGAATTTCTCCCTTTGTATATCCGTTCACAAAATAGCGTATTTCATCTTCGGAAAGTTCAAGTCCGCAGCGCTTTTTGTGAATAATATCGTACATTCGCATTACCGCATCCCCTTATCGTAAGGAATACCCTCAGCCTTGGGCGCGCGCGATCTTTTGGATGTAAAAGCAAGTACCACAAGAACCGCAACGTAGGGGGTTATGTTGTAAAAATACATCGGCAGCCCCAGGCCTTTAAGGAAGGAGATAGAAGAAGAAACAACGCCGAGGCATTTAAGGAAACCGAACATAAGCGCACCCAGCGCTATGCCAAGCGGTTTCCAGTTGCCGAATATCATAATGGCAAGCGCCAAAAATCCCATTCCGGCAACGGTGCCTTCCGAAGTGCCGCCTGCGGTGGTGGCAATGTATATGTAACCGCCGAGTCCCGCAAGAGCGCCCGAAACGGTCGTTCCGAGGTATCGCATTTTCTGAACGTTTATGCCGACCGAGTCCGCCGCCTGGGGATGTTCGCCGCAGGCGCGCAGGCGCAATCCCGTTTTGGTGGTGTAAAGCAAAACGGAAAGGATCACGAACACTGCCACGGCGATATAGGTTGAAATGTACGCCTTATCAAAAAGCACCTTGCCCACGGGGCTCAGGTCGTCGTTTCGGATAACAAAGCCTATGTCCTTGGGCATTACAAGTTTATCCTGGAAAAAGAAAACTTTTACGATAAAAAGCGTTACTGCAGGAGCCAAAAGATTAAGCGCCGTACCGCCTATCGTCTGGTCGGCTTTAAGTTTTATTGCCGAAAAAGACAAGAGCAGTGAAAACAGCGCGCCGGAAACAGCCGCCGCAAGCATGGCAATTATAAACAGCCACTGCGTTCCCACAAGCAGATCCGCCGTTTGGAAAAAATACACCGTAACGGCGCCCATAAACGAGCCGAAGATCATAATACCGTCAAGCGCTATGTTTATAATACCGCTGCGTTCGGCAAAAACGCCTGCAAGCGCCACTATTAAAAGAGGAACGGAATAGATAAGAGTTTTTTGAAGCAAAAATACCATTATTCATGCGCCTCCTCTGTTTTTTCGTCTTTTGCCTGACCGGTTTCAAGGTCGGGCGGAGCAACCGCTTTCAGTTCGGCAAGCGGAATACCGGCAGGTTTTGCCTTTTCGGCTTTTTTTGCCTGCCTTGCCGTAATAAAGTCCTTTATAAACTTTGAAAATCCCGCAAAGTAGATAATTACCGCGATTATAAGGTCGGAAACATATTCGTTAAACGCGGTGTAGCCTGCAAGGTTAAATCCGCCTTTTCCTATAAACCGCAGGAATATCGCGCTGAATATAACGCCTATCGGGTTGTTGCTTACAAGCAGCGCTACGGGAATGCCGTTAAAGCCCTCGTTGGGCAGGGCGCTGTAGGTGTTCCAAAGGAAATCGTTTTCGCCGTTTAAGTACCAAAGCGCCGCGCCGCCTGCGGCAAGACCGCCCGCCAACATCATTGAAAGAATAATGTTGCGCTTTTCGTTCATTCCGGCATACTTTGCGCCGTTTTTATTAAAGCCGCAGGCTTTAAGTTCAAAGCCGAATGTGGTTTTGTTAAGCAGCACGTAGATAAGTATTGCAAACAAAATCGCGATAAAAAGGCTTATATCAACGTGCGAGCCGGGGAAAAGTTTATCAAGACCCAGTTTCGGCGTGGCAACGCCGTTTGTAATGGTTTTGCGGATAAATTTCGTTTTGGTTTCGGCAATGTTTACAAAACGTTCGCCGGTAAGGAAGAACACCCAGCTTACAACGTTTGCTGCGATCCAGTTTGTCATAATGCAAACGATAACCTCGTTTACGTTAAAGAGCGCTTTGAAAAGACCGGGTATAGCGCCCCAAAGCATACCTGCGGCAATGCCTGCAACAAAGGCGAGCAGCCATACAAAAAATGCGGTTTTGGGCGTTGTGGGTACCGAAAGGGCTATAAGTATCGAGGTCATGGCGCCCATAAGATACTGACCCGGCGCGCCGATGTTGAAAAGTCCCGTTTTAAAGGCAAGCGCTACCGAAAGACCCGTCATAAGCAGCGGCGCCGATTCAAGCAGCATATCGCCCAACTGGAAAAGAATATCGTTTGAACTGCCTGCCGCAAAGGGACCGCGCAGAATTATCATAAACCCCTCGAACGCTTCGGAGGTTGCGATTTCGCTTGAAGTAAGCGAAAGAATAAGAAGAACGGCAAAACCCACAAGCATTCCGCCCAATATGCATATAAGCGACGCAATAACCGACTTTGTGCCGTCTTTCCGTGCAAGGGAACTGATTTTACGGTTGTTATTCATTGCCGCTTTCCTCCTTTGTATCGTACTGACTTTTAGCGCCCGACATATAAAGACCGAGTTCCTGAACGGTTATCTTTTTGGGGTCGAATTCTCCGACAATTCTGCCTTCATACATAACAAGTATTCTGTCGGAAACGTTCATAACTTCGTCAAGTTCCAAGGATACGAGCAACACCGCCGAGCCGCTGTCGCGCGAGGCTATCATTTCCTTGTGAATTGTCTCTATAGCGCCTACGTCAAGGCCGCGCGTGGGCTGCACCGCCACAAGAAGTTTATGGTCGCGGTCAAGTTCGCGCGCTATTATCGCCTTTTGCTGATTGCCGCCCGACATGGACCGCGCCGATGTGTCGGAGCCTTGTCCGCAGCGTACGTCGTATTTCTTTATAAGCGAATCGGAATATTTTTCGACCGCGTCGAATTTGATGAATCCATGTTTTTGGAACTGCGGTTCAAAATATCTTTGAAGAACAAGATTGTTGCCGAGGGAATAGTCAAGTATAAGGCCATGCTTATGGCGGTCTTCGGGAATATGGCTCATGCCGTGGGTGTTGCGGAAGCGCACGCTTTTGTGGGTTATATCAACGCCGCAAAGCGTTATTGTGCCGCTGTCGGTTTTTTCAAGTCCCGTAAGGCCGTGCACAAATTCGGTCTGACCGTTGCCGTCGATGCCGGCAATACATACTATTTCTCCCGCGTGCACGCTTAAGGAAACGTTATGTACGGCGTCCTTTTTCTTGTGCCTGCCGTGCATACACATATTTCTGATTTCAAGAACCGTCTTGCCGGGCGAGGCGGCGTCCTTATCCACAACAAATTTAACGTTTCTGCCCACCATCATATTGGAAAGTTCTTCCTTTGTGGTGTCGCTTACGTTTACGGTTCCCACGCATTTGCCCTTGCGGAGCACCGTTATCCTGTCTGCCACCGCCATTATCTCGTTCAGCTTATGGGATATAAACAATATCGACTTTCCCTCTGCTTTCATCCGCTTCATTATGTTCATAAGTTCGGATATTTCGGCAGGGGTAAGCACTGCCGTGGGTTCGTCAAATATAAGTATCTCGTTATCGCGGTAGAGCATTTTCAAAATTTCGGTGCGCTGCTGCATACCTACCGTTATATCCTCTACAAGCGCGTCGGGATCTACGTTAAGTCCGTAGGTTTCGGAAAGCCGCATAACCTTTTCCCGCGCCTGGCGCTTTTCAAGAAAGCCTAACTTATTGGGTTCAACGCCCAAAATAATATTGTCAAGCACGGAAAAAACTTCAACAAGTTTAAAATGCTGGTGCACCATACCGATTCCAAGGGCGTTTGCATCGTTCGGGTCGTTTATCTCCACCGATTTTCCGTTTTTGTATATTTCGCCCTTTTCCGGCTTGTAAAGCCCGAAAAGTATACTCATAAGGGTGGATTTTCCGGCGCCGTTTTCACCGAGAAGCGCATGGATTTCACCGCGCTTCAGTTCAAGCGTTATATCATCGTTCGCAACAATGCCCGGGAACACCTTTGTGATATTCCGCATTTCGATGATGTAGGGGGTCTGTCCTGCGTCGGACGGAGGTACGGTTGTTTTCTCTTCAAACATAAACTCTGTTCCTTCCTTAAAATATGGGGTCTCGTTTTCTTTCGACAGCAGGGCGTTTATGCTCTCGGAAGAAAACGAAACAGAGTGTTTTCCGTTATAAAGATTGCCGTATGTGCGCCGATTGGCGCACATACGGCGTACGGAAAAACTATTTATTATTTTTCAAATTCTATTGTGGTGTTGGTAAGGTTCTTCTGGAGCCATGCGCCGTCGTTGGCGTTTTCGGGAACAGTGCCGTCGGGAACGATGGTGCCGTCCGCAATGCTCTTGAAGAGGGTGTTGTATTCTTCAACAGTGAATTTTGTGAATCTCCAGGAATCCTTAGCGGTGGGAAGACCGGTAGCGTCTTCGGCGGCGCCGAGGTTCTGTGATTTATTGGCAAGTTCTGCGTCCCACTTGTTGTCGTAATACTGACCGAGAACGCGTTTAATGGAGTTTGCAAGAGCCTTCATGGCGGAGGTGATTATCTGGGTGGATTCTTTAGCCTGGTCGGTATCAACGCCTACTATCTTGGCAGAGGGATACTCCGCAGCAGCGGATTTAACCGAAGCGAGCATGGAACCGCCGCAGGAGAACACAGCCTCTGTGCCTGCCGCATACCAGCTTGCTATCTGGGTCTGAAGTTCGGAAGAAGCGGAGAAGGAATCGCCGTATTTGTAGCTGTACTTAACGGTAACGTTAACGCCGAGTTCTTTGGCTGCAGCGTCTGCGCCCTGTACAAAGCCGTAACCGTAACGGTTGCAGGGAGGATTCGTACCGCCGCCGCCGCCGGTGTAACCGAGTTTGGTAAAGCCGTCCTTAACAACGGCATAACCTGCCATGTAGCCGCATTCCTGTTCTTTGTAGATGATAGCGGTCACGTTATCAAGTTTAAGGGTCCAACCGTCAACAAATATGAACTTAACTTCGGGATGTTCTTTTGCTACGGTCTCGATGGCTGTTGCCTGTAAGAAGCCGGGGGTAACGATAACTTTTGCGCCGTTGTTAACCGCCTGGCGCATTGCCGCGATACGGTCGTTGTCGGAAGCGTCCGAACCGTTGGCGGGCTGGTAATACTTGTAGGTAAGGTTGTTTGCTTCCGCATACTCCTTGGCACCTTCGTATGTACCCTGGTTGAAGCCGCCGTCCATAAGCTGACCGACATCGGTAACTACGGCGATTTCAAATGTTTTTTTGCCGCTGTCTTTACCGCAGGATGTAACTGCCAAACAACAAGTTATAAGCAGTACAACGCAAAGAAGAGTAGATAAGACTTTTTTCATGATCATTCTCCTGACGTTTTTCGGGATTCCCCGTATTTGTGTTAAAGTTTTAAAACCTTAATACAGGAATATTTTAGAACACTTGTACTATTTTGTCAATACTTTTCAAAAGACAGGGGATACCTTTGTGTGATTTGTATAAAAAATTTCGACTCCGTTGTGCAAAAACATAACAGAGCCGAACTTTTTTATCTTTTTTCTACGATTTATTCCGACGGTTTAAGGTCGTTTTCGGTAAAGGCAAAAGGCAAAACCTCTTTAAGCGAAAATACCTGCAGGTTATCCTTTGTGCCGAGGATTACCTTAAAGTCCCTGCCGCAGAATTCCGCCATTACCTGGCGGCACACGCCGCAGGGCGCGCAGAATGGTGAAGTTTCGCCGTGAATGCCGCCGGTTATGGCTATTGCGGCAAAATCACGTTTCCCGTCCGATACAGCCTTGAAAAACGCCGTGCGTTCGGCGCACACCGTGGGGGTAAAGGTTGCGTTTTCAATGTTGCAGCCTTTGTATACCGTGCCGTCGGCGCAAAGCAGCGCCGCGCCTACCGAAAATCCCGAATAGGGCGAATAGGACATTTCCCTTGCCTTTACGGCTTCCGCCATAAGTTCAAAATCGGTCATTTTATCACCTCATGCAGAAAACTTGTGCCTTTGGTTTCAAAATTGATTCCAAGCATTTCCGCTATTGTTGCCGCAATGTCGGAAAATGTGCTTAAAGTGCCCAAATTCTGCGGTTTTGTCTTTTTGCCTATCACAAAAAGCGGAACATACTCGCGCGTGTGGTCGGTGCTTATGTCGCCCGGGTCGCAGCCGTGGTCGGCAGTTATTATAAGAACGTCGTCTTCGCGCATACCGCTTATAAATTGCGGCAGCCATTTATCAAAACGCGCAAGGGCGGCGGCGTAGCCGTCTTTATCGTTGCGGTGACCGTACAGCATATCGAAATCCACAAGGTTTGTAAAGCAAAGCCCGTTAAAGTCGGCCTTCTGCATTTCAAGCGTTACGGCCATTCCTTCGTCGTTGCCGTGGGTAAACAGCGATTTTGTTATTCCGCGTCCGGCAAAAATATCGGTTATTTTTCCTACCGCGATAACGTCCCGTCCGGCGCCCCGGAGTGCGTCAAGCAGGGTGTGCCCCGTGGGTTCAAGCGAAAAATCGTGACGGTTCGCCGTTCTTGTGTAATTGCCGTGTTCGCCCACAAACGGACGCGCGATAACGCGGCCCACGGCATGTTCGCCTTTAAGAATTTTACGCGCCGCGCGGCAGTATTCGTAAAGCAGTTCGGGCGGCACGATACTTTCGTGCGCCGCGATCTGGAAAACGCTGTCGGCGCTTGTGTATACAATAAGGTTTCCCGTTTTTACGTGCTCGTCGCCGTAGTCCTTTATAACCTCGGTGCCGGAGTAGGGTTTGTTGCACAAAACGCCGCGGCCGGTCGCCCTTTCAAATTCCGAAATTATTTTCTGTGGAAAACCGTTCGGGTAGGTGGGCAGCGGCGTGGGGGAGTAAAGCCCCGCTATTTCCCAGTGCCCTATTGTGGTGTCTTTTCCGGCGGAGGCTTCCCGTACCCTTGCAACCGCGGCATAAGGCGCGGAGCAGCCGGGCAGATAGTCCACCCCGTCAATGTTGCCGAGTCCCGCGGCAAGCAGGTTTTCGGCGCTGAATTTTTCGGAAGAAGAAATGCTGCGCATGGTATTGCTGCCCGCGTCGCCGAACAGCGCGGCGTCGGGCGCTTCGCCTATCCCCACGCTGTCAAGTACCGTTAAAAACACCCTTTTCATAACGGAATCATTTCCTTTCTTTATCAAGAAGAACGGCGGTTTCAAGCGCCAGTTTCATCATCTCGGTAAAAGAGTTCTGGCGTTCCTCGGCGCTTGTCGATTCGCCCGTTACAAGGTGGTCGGACACCGTAAATATGCCAAGCGCACGCTTCCCCGCGCGCGCGGCGTTCATATAAAGGGCGGCGCTTTCCATTTCAACCGCAAGCACGCCCATTTTGCCCCAGGCGTTTTTGGGCTGTTTCCAGTCGGGAAGTCCTAAGGAGTCGCCGTAAAAACAGTCCGAAGAAAGCACGTTGCCCACGTGGTAATTATCTATCCCAAGCGCCTTTGCGGTATCAACGCAGGCGGAAAGTATCTTAAAATCGGATATCGGTGCAAAAGTGCCCGGCAGATTAAACTGCGCGGCGTAGTTTGAATCGGTGCAGGCACCCTGACCGATAACGATATCTCTAACGTGCACCTTTTCGGTCATACCTCCTGCAGAACCGACGCGGATAATGTTCCGAACGCCGAAAAAGTTAAAAAGTTCGTACGAGTATATCCCTATCGAGGGGATACCCATTCCGCTTGCCATTACCGACACGCGAACGCCCTTGTATGTTCCGGTATACCCCTGTATACCGCGGACGTTGTTTACAAGTTCGGGCGAGTCAAGAAAGTTTTCGGCAATGAATTTTGAGCGCAGAGGATCGCCCGGCATAAGAACGGTTTCGGCAAAGTCATCGGGGGTTGCATTTATATGCGGTGTAGGATAGTTTGCCATAACGTTACTCCTTAAATGTATTGTTTTAATATCCGCCGTTTTCGGCAGGCAAATTTTTAACTATTTTTACTATTCTGCTGGTGCCCAGTCTTGAAGCGCCGAGTTTTATGAACTTTTCTGCGTCCTCAAGCGAGGAAATTCCGCCTGCCGCCTTGATTTTTACATGTTTTTCAACGTGTTTTGCGAAAAGCGCAACGTCGTCAAAGGTGGCGCCGCCGGAGGAAAATCCCGTGGAAGTCTTTATAAAGTCCGCGCCCGATTTGCTTACTATTTCGCACATTTTTATCTTTTCTTCATCGGTAAGCAGGCAGGTTTCTATGATAACCTTAAGAATATGTCCCGAACAGGCGGCTTTTACCGCCTTTATTTCCGCGAGTATCTCGTCGTACCGCCGGTCCTTAAGGTCGCCTATGTTTATCACCATGTCGATTTCGTCGGCGCCGTTTTTAACCGCGTCTTCGGTTTCAAAGCATTTTGCCGCGGTAGTGGAATATCCGTTCGGGAAGCCGATTACCGTGCATACGGCAAGGCGGTCGCCCACATATTCCTTTGCGCGTGCAACGTATGAAGCAGGGATACATACGGAAGCGGTGTGATACTTCATTCCGTCGTCGCAGATGGCCCGTATTTCTTCCCAGGTGGCAGTCTGCGAGAGCAGTGTGTGGTCTACCGTAGACAGAATTTTTTCAAGTTCCATAATTTCACCTCATTGATTATTTTCGCTTTGCTCTTTTATTGCTTTTTTCCAGCACTTATGGCACATAGCAACATATTTGTCGTTTCCGCCTATGCATATCTGTGTGCCTTGTGTGAGAATTTTGCCCGAACTGTCAAGACGGGCGTTTACAATGGCTTTTGCGCCGCATTTGCATATTGTTTTTATTTCGGTTATCGAGTCGGCAACCTCAAACAGCCGGCGGCTGCCGGGGAACGATTTTGTAAGAAAGTCGGTCCTGAGTCCGAAGCACAAAACGGGCGTGTCGCAAAAATCAACGATGTACCGCAACTGGTCTATCTGCGCTTCGCTTAAAAACTGGCATTCGTCCGCTATAATAACGTCAACGTCGCGTCGGCGCTCAAATTCGGCGCAAATATCGGTTTCGGGGAAAATAACGTCGCACTTTGCCGAAAGCCCTATGCGCGATTTTACGACGTCAGCGCCGTCGCGGTTATCGGTGGCAGGCTTTATAAGCCACACTTTCATATCTTTTTCTTCGTAATTAAACTTGGTTATAAGTACCTGGGCGGATTTTGAACTGCCCATGGCGCCGTATTTAAAATAAAGTTTCGCCATTTTACACACTCCCGCTTAATATGGGTGCAACAACTTTGTTCAAATTATTATAACACGGAACTTTAAAACATTCAAGCAGGGCAATTTTTTGCCGGCAGATTTCCCATTTCCATGTTTTCAGTGTAATATTGCTTTGCAAAAGATGCCCTGACGGTTGTGCGTTGAAGAAAATTGTCAAGTATGCTACAATCAATCCCAAGAAATTACAATGCTTATTTCATTGATAGGCAAAGGGGTAAAAAATGGAAATTATGATTGTTGCAATTGTTGTTGCAATTGTTATTGTCGTGGCTGTCTTGGCGACAAAGAGCATAAATTCTTTTGACGTTATAATTGAACCGGGAAGTCGGCGCGCGGGCAGAGACGGAGAAACTGCTGCAACAAACGCAATAAAAAGCGTTCTTCGTGACGGAGATTTGCTTTTTACAAATGTGGAGATTTCTTTTGACGGAAAGCCGGCGGAACTTGATAATGTCATTGTAAATCGTTTCGGCGTATTTGTAATTGAGGTAAAAAACTACAAAGGTCGTCTTTACGGCAGCGAGGACGATTACGAATGGATAAAATACAAAGACGACGGTTACGGTAACACCTTTGAAAAGAAAGTGAAAAATCCAATAAAGCAGGTAAAACGGCAGGTTTATGTTCTTGCAAAGTATTTGGATTATTACGGCTTGCGGGTGTGGGTCGAGGGGTACGCTTTGCTTACGCAGGGCAACAGTCCGGTGGATAGGCCGTGTGTGCTTTCAAGTATCGCGGATATCGACCGTGCCGTTCATACTTCAGGAAAAAACCGTTTAACAAAACAACAGGTTGATTCTATTGCGAATCTTATTCGATAAATAAAACCGTTTAAAAAGCGGCATTGTCATTCTCTTTTTTTGCGCTGCATAAAACTTTCGCCGCTGCAAACAATATGAAAGCATAAATCCGAAAAGTTCCGAGTGACACTTTTCAAAAAGGAGATTTTATATATGAAAGCAACGGGGATTGTAAGAAGAATAGATGATTGTGGTATAATAACACAAAGAGGATTATGCCGCATAAAAATCGGGCTCACACAAAGACACTTTCAAAAAGTGACCGATTGAGAGCAGCACAATGCCACAGAGATTTAAAACTCTGTGGCGTTGTGCTTTTTTATAGCTAACAGGAAAACGATTGGAAAATAATTCAATCTTTGATTAAGGTTGTGGGCGTAACAGTCACTGCAAAGTGATTTTATTCTACAATGGCGGCGTCCGTCAGTCTGCAATACTTAAACCCATTCTCCTCATAAGTTTCAAATGTTCCTGTGACAGTTATCACTGAGCTTAACCCCGGATAATCGTTCGGATAGGTATGATCGCCTGTCAAAATAAATTCAAGTCCCTGTGAGCAGCAAGCCGTCGCATCGGCAACGATACAGGCAAAGTATTGCTTCTTTGTTTCCGGATCTTCGTAATACGCAAAAGCACCGTTCATTTTAACGGGTTTTCGGTATAGTTATCGGGAGAAACCATCATATTATAAACCTCAGAATAGACCATTGTGCTGCTGATTTTCGTCAGGTCAACATCAATACTGTCTGCACTTTGTGCAGGCTTGGAGGTTGCAGGCACAGACTCCGATGCCTTTTCCGTCGATTGATTTTGTGAAACAGGTGAATTCGGTGTCCGGTTATCGCAGGCGATAATGATTCCGTACCAAGCGATATTCAGCCCTTCAATTCCGAAAAGATTTTCTATTGCATATCGGTTCAATTCCTTGTTTCCTCGCTTTTCTCAGTCTACCCGTAGCATCCGGTAACCGACACCGATATGCGTCTGAATGTATTGCGGACTGTCCTTTTGCGGCTCCAGCTTTTTGCGCAGTGTCGCCATGAATACACGCAGAGAAGCAATATCGTTTTCCCAACTGCTGCCCCAAATCTGCTGCGTGATATAGGTGTGAGTCAGAACCTTTCCGACATTATGAGAGAGTAGACACAAAAGCTTGTATTCAATCGGGGTCAGGTGCAATTCCTCCCCGTTTAGATAAGCGCATCCGGCAGAATAATCAATTTTAAGCTCGCCGTTTTGGAAAACGGGTGAGTCGGTTTCGCTGGTTGCCTGCAAAAGCAGCAGTCTTCTTTGCGTGACACGAAGCCGTGCCAAAAGCTCCTCTACGGAAAAGGGCTTTGTCAGATAGTCGTCCGCTCCGGCATCCAGCGCCGTAATTTTGTCTTTATCCTCGCTGCGCGCACTGATCACAATAATAGGCATATTTGACCATGAGCGGATGCTTTCGATTACCTGTGTGCCGTCGATATCCGGCAGGCCCAGATCCAGCAGAACGATATCCGGATTATGGGAGGTCGCCTCCATAATCGCACCGTGTCCGTTCTCTGCAGTCAGATAGCGGTAATCGTGCGCCTTTAATGTTGTTACGATCAGATTGCGGACGGGACGGTCGTCCTCCACAACGAGAAC
>CAKSTF010000019.1 GCA_934491515.1 uncultured Eubacteriales bacterium | reverse complement strand
CGACGTGAAAATACCGCTGCTGCCGCCGACCTGAGGGAAAACGCCCTGACAGGCGCCCAGTATAAAGACATATCCGGGTCTTGAAGGCCTTATCCTGTCAGCAGCGCCGAATGTAACTTCATCAATATATTGCGGAACGGTGCCGACCGTTTCAAGCCCTATTGCGGCGGAAAGCGATTCATAGAATTCGGACGGCTTTACGGGTGTATCGCCGTAGCAGGCGGCCATACCGTCAAAAACGGAGATAACGCTGTCGAACGCCTGGCGCAGCACGTCTGCAAAAGCAGCGTTTGAGCCGAGTTTGTAGGCTTTGTAAAGACCGGAAAACGCTTTTCGGGCATTTACGGCGTCAAGAAGTTCCATAACGGCCTTCACGGCTTCCGGCACGGTAGTACCGAAATTCTTTTTAAAACGCAGTATAGGAGACACCGCACGAAGGCGCAGTTTATTGATTTTTTCAAGTTCTCCGACATTCTTTTCGGCATTGTTATCAAAATTCAACCCGTCGGGATTCATATCCCAGTTTTCTCCCCAAAGCGAGCCGTCTATGTTCCAGATATATATATAGTTTTCAAGCGCCGAAAGTTCATCCGCCGTAAGATAATCAAGGCCCGATTTGTAGAATTTAAGAATTTTCTCACTTGTGATACCGCGTGCAAGGTCGGCAGCGGCAAGCACAGCGGCTGCCGCAGGAGTTGCGGAAAGCGGAGTACGCTCGTCGATAAAACAGGGCACTCCGTTTCTGCGCATTGCGCCTTTAAGCGCAAGAAGATAAGGCTCCGTATTACGGGCAACAATCAAAAAGTCGCGGTAGCGCGCGCCCGTTTCCCTTACGGTCCTGCGTATTGTGCGCGCGGCAAACTCCGCCTCGTCCGTAACGGAATCGGCACGGCAGACGGTAATATCAGAAAATTTGCCGCCTTCCGCAGGTTTTTCGCCGCGCGACATAAACGCTTCGGCAAGGCGCAGCTGTTCGCTTTTACAGCGAACATCGCAAAGCGCGATATCTGGCGCTGTTTTTACACCGTGGTCGTTTGCTGCCGAAATAAGCCTGTTTTTAAGGCGAAGTATATTCGAAAAAACGCCCTTGTTGTATCTGTCGCACGGGTCAAGCGTCAAGGTTATATAAACGTCCCTGCTTTGCGCAAGTATACAATCAATTATTTTATTCTGCTGACCCGTAAAGCCGCTGAAAGAATCTATAAAAACGGTTTTTCCTTCAAAATAGCGGCAGTCAAGCAGTCTTTCATAAAGAAGGGAGAGTTTATCGGCAGGGTCGGAAAGATCTGTAGTGAGCGCTGCGTCAAAAGCAGAAAAAACAGCCGCCGTATCCGATAATTTACACTTTAAAAGTCCGTCCGTAACGGCCATGGCGGCATCCGTGAGGTCGGACGGGGTAATTGCCGCCAGTTTCAGTTCGCTTACGGTCTCCACCATTTTCTTTGCAAATCCAAGCGAATGCGCGCGCCGCGCAAAAACGGAAAGTTCCGAAGATTTTTCAAGTACCGCTTTTTTCATAAGGATAAGTTTATCCGCTTCACTTAACACCTTTACCGCCGCGCCGCCCATAATACGGTCGAGTTCGTCGCAAAGGCGGCTGAAACTTAAAACCTTTATCTTTCCGAAAATTTCATCGCAAGAGGCTTCAAGCACCTGTTTTTCGCATTCAAAAGAAAACTGTTCCGGCACAAGAATAATCGGAAATTCTCCCCTTTTTGCCGCCGAGACCGCGCGTGTGACCGTTTGGTAGGTTTTGCCGCTTGCCGCGCGACCCGTAATGAATGTGAGCATTTTTTCACCGCCTTTTGCTTTAATTTCTTTGTAAACAAGTATAACATATACCGTTTAAAAAATAAAGTGCCCGATATCGTGAGTCCCATAAACAGGACATTCGACATCGGGCAGATATTTTTATCTGTTTTCGGTGCGGCAATATTTATTAAGAAGCACATAAACCGCCGCAAAGAGCAGCACAGCCCCTGCAAGAACCAAAAGTTTTGCCGTATCGGAAACATTGTGATTGAAAAATGAAATGCTGCAGTCAACCGATTCCCTGATCATCTTTACAGTTTCCGCAGGAAAACCCGAATCTTTCATTTCGGCAAAAACGCCGCGCATAGAGTGACTGCGCAAAAGGCTTGTTCCGTATGTGCCGGGCAGGAAAGAAAGCACTTTTTGCAATGCGGGTGAAAAGTTTGATATCGGCATATAAGCGCCGCATATAAAACCGTACCCTGCGCCTACAATAGTTCCCACCGCGGAAGCCTGACCGTTTGTTTTAAGCGGAAAATTAACACAGGAGGAAAGCGCCGTGCCGAAAAGGGTAAGAAGCGTAATATCAAGAAGTATTAAGAGAACATCGCCAAGCGACAGATACCAACCCTTTACGGCAAGATAAATCAACGAAACGCCGAGCGCCGTAACGGATATGATAAGAGTTACCGCGGCAGAAGCCGTAAAGTAAGCAAGCGCCGTAACGGATCGCTTTACAGGGCTTACGGTAAGGTCGCGATAGGCGCCCGTAACCTTATCCTGTATCATAATAAGGTTGGAACAAAACGCTACCGTAACGCAGCTTACCGCCAAAAGCGAGGATATAAGCTGCGCGCCTACCATACCGTCTATAAGACTCTCCTTTACCGCAAAAGAGGCAGGCAATGCGCCATAAAAGGAGTCACGGTAAACCTTTGCCAGAAATGTAACGTAAAGCACAAGAAGTATCACAGGCGTTATAAGGGAGGAGAAAAACAACCCCTTATCCTTAAAAAACAGTTTGCAGTTTCTTCTTGTAAGATTATAATATCCGGTCATTATTCCGCACCTCCGTTCAGTTTTTTGCCGGTAACGGCAAGGAAAACATCGTCCATCCGTCCTTTTACAATTTCGTAATCGCTGAACAGTTGCGGGTGTGAGAGAATAAGTTCGGTAGCCGAAGCGGTGTCGGGGACCGCTATTTTTACAGCGCCGCCTATGCGTTCAAAGTCGGGAGAAAGCAGTTTTGCGTCACTGTCCTTTATATCGCCGTAAAGGGTTATAAAATCGCCCGTATACGTGTTTTTAAGTTCAAGCGGCGTACCTTCTGCCGCTATTTTGCCGGCGTCGATTATAACAACATAATCCGCGTCCGCCGCCTCTTCCATATAATGCGTAGTAAGAAATACCGTCATATTATTTTCCTTGCGGAGTTTAAGCACAACGTCCCACAAAAGTTTCCGCGTTTGAGGGTCAAGTCCCGTTGTGGGTTCGTCAAGAATAAGTATTTCCGGACTATGCAGCAAGGCGCGCGCAATATCTATTCTTCTGCGCTGACCGCCCGAAAGTTTACCGAACGTGCGGTTTAAAAGAGGTTTAAAATCAAGTGTTACGGCAAGTTCAGACAGCCGCTTTTTAAAATCCGCGCCCGTTATGCCGTAAAGCGCGGCGCGGCTTCTTAGGTTGTCTTTTACCGAGAGTGCGGCGTCTAAAACAGAGTTTTGAAAAACAACGCCTATTTTACCCGGTATTTCCGATGCAAACTTATCTGTACTTTTGCCGCATACCGAAACGCTGCCGCCGTCTTTTGAAAGCTGACCGCACATTATCGAAATAGTGGTGGATTTTCCGGCGCCGTTTACGCCCAAAAAGGCAAATAACTCCCCTTTCTTAACACAAAAGGAAAGATCGTCTACCGCCTTTACTTCCCCAAAAGATTTGCAAAGGCCTTTTATATCAATAATATTATCCACAGGCAAAACGCCCCCTTATCTTTTTTATAATACCACCGCGCCGTCCTGTTTACAAGAAAAAAGAAACAGAGAACACCGATTTTTCCGGCATTCTCCGTTTCCTTTTTTAAACTCTATTACTTTTTGGGAGGCGGTGTTTTGCATCCGCAGCACATAGGACATGCCGCGCAATTTCCGCCGCAGGAGGATTTGCCTGCTTTTTTGTCTTTAATAAGTTTTACGATTATCGCAGCCATAACGGCAACCAGAACCGCACAAACGCCCACTGTAGCGAGATTATCAACAATCCATGCAAACATAAGTAAGAACCTCCCGAATGATTTTTATTTTTTTCCGCCTTTGAAAAAACCTACAACCACGGCAATGCCGCATATCATAAGTATTCCCAAAACCGAAAGAACTATAATGTCCGCAGTGCCTAAAGTAACTTCGGTTACCATTTTAAGCCACGGCCTTTATTGCCTTTTTGTTCGGGTCCGGACGGAAGAGCAGGAACAGTACTACCGCAAGGAGTGCAAACGCAACCACGGAAGCCACACCGAACGATACGCTGCCCACGATAAGTCCGCCGATCTGGTATACCATAAGCGCAAGGCAGTAAGCCATTATGTTCTGATAAAGAATAGCAAACCAGAAGTGCTTTCTTGAACCGATCTCACGCGCTACGGTCGAAATCGCCGCAAGGCAGGGAGAGTTAAACAGGTTGAACACAAGGAAGGAAACCGCTGCAATGCCTGTCGGGAAGAACTTCATAAATGCGTCATGCATAGAGGAAGCGTATTCTTCGATTTCGCCGAGTCCCGAAAGCACGCCCATTGTGGAAACGATGCCTTCTTTTGCAACAAAGCCCGAAAGCGAAGAAGCAACAGCCTGCCATGTACCGAAGCCGAGGGGCTTAAAGATAACCGCTATAACGCCGCCTATTGAAGCAAGCAGACAGTTATCGGGTTCTACAAGTCCGAACTTGCCGTCTGCAAATCCGAAGGAGCCGAGGAACCACATAACCGCGCAGCAAAGGAAGAGTATGGTACCTGCCTTTTTAAGGAATGCCCATACGCGCTCCCAAACGTGGATAAGCACGCCCTTGGGTGACGGGAAATGGTACTGAGGAAGTTCCATAACGAACGGAGCCGGATCGCCGGAGAATTCTTTAGTCTTTTTGAGGATTATGCAGGAAATAACAACTACCGCAATACCGGCAAAGTACATAACGGGTGCCATCCACCATGCGCCGCCCATAAGGAAGCCGGCGATAAGTGCGATTACGGGGAGTTTTGCGCCGCAGGGTACCGATGTTGTTGTGATCATGGTCATGCGGCGGTCTTTTTCGTTTTCGATTGTACGGCATGCCATTATTCCGGGAACGCCGCAGCCGGAGGAAATAAGGAACGGAATAAACGATTTACCCGAAAGGCCGAACTTACGGAAAAGTCGGTCCATAATGAAGGCAACACGCGCCATGTAACCGCAATCTTCGAGGATTGAGAGGAACAGGAACACGATCGCCATCTGCGGTGCAAAGCCTATCGGCGCTGCAAGACCGCCGATGATACCGTCTACTACAAGCGATACTACCCATTCGGCAGCGCCTATGTTTTCAAGCAGAGTCTGAACACCGGGCTGAATCCATTCACCGAAGAGTACGTCGTTCGTCCAGTCGGTAACCAAACCGCCGAGCGTAGATACGGATACATAATACACGATAAACATAATAATTGCAAATATCGGCAGACCAAGCCAACGGTTTGTAACTACCTTGTCTATCTTATCGGACGTTGAAAGTTTGCCTGCGGATTTCTTTTTATAGCAACTCTTCATAAGTTCCGCTATGTAAAGATAACGCTCGTTTGTGATAATGCTTTCGGCATCGTCGTCAAGTTCTTTTTCGGCGGCTTTTATATCGGTTTCGATATGCGATGCAACATCGCTGCCGAGTTTCAACTGTTCAAGCACTTTTTCATCGCGCTCAAATATCTTTATTGCATACCAGCGCTGCTGTTCTTCGGGCAGGGTGTGAACCGCTGCTTCCTCGATATGTGCAAGGGCATGCTCAACCGGACCTGCAAACGTATGCATGGGAACGGTTTTGCCGTTCTTTGCGGTTGCAATGGCAACTTCGGCGGCTTCTTTTATGCCGGTGCCCTTAAGCGCGGATATTTCAACTATTTTGCAGCCTAACTGTCTTGAAAGTTCCGCCGTGTTAATCTTATCGCCGTTTTTGCGGACAACGTCCATCATATTTATGGCGATAACAACGGGAATTCCGAGTTCGGTCAACTGTGTTGTAAGATAAAGGTTTCTTTCAAGGTTCGTACCGTCGATAATGTTAAGTATCGCATCGGGGCGTTCCTCGATAAGATAATTACGCGCCACAACCTCTTCAAGAGTATAGGGTGACAGCGAATAAATGCCGGGAAGGTCGGTGATTATTACATCATCATGCTTTTTTAGCTTACCTTCCTTTTTTTCAACAGTAACGCCCGGCCAGTTGCCGACGTACTGATTTGAACCCGTAAGAGCGTTAAACAAAGTAGTTTTGCCGCAATTCGGGTTGCCCGCAAGGGCAATTCTGATTTCCATACTGCAAACCTTCTTTCAAAACTTATTCTACTTCAATCATATCGGCGTCCGCTTTACGGATACTGAGTTCATATCCGCGGACATTCACCTCAATCGGGTCACCGAAGGGTGCCACTTTGCGGACATACACATCAACGCCTTTGGTGATACCCATATCCATAATGCGGCGTTTTACTGCGCCTTCGCCGTGGAGTTTTACCACTTTAGCGGTATCTCCGACCTTTACTCCCTTAAGAGTTTTCATTGCCGTTATCCTCCTTTTCTATGAAACGGAAAATCCGTTTTATACCATAATCTTGCGCGCCATTTCTTCGCTTATCGCAACGCGCGCTTCTTTAACATTTACAATAACATTGCCGCCCAGACTGTTTATAATGGTAACATTTCCGCCGACAATAAAGCCGAGGTTTTCAAGATGTTTTTTAACTTCCGGACTTCCGCCTATTCTTTTAATAATGTTTGTCTCACCTATATTTGCAAAATTAAGCGGCATCATATGTATTAAGCCTCCGTTTACTTTTGATTAGCATACGCTAACCGAGACGCTTTAATTTTGGTTAGCCCTTGCTAACCCGATACTATAATATATCCGATTGCCTGTTTAGTCAAGCAAAAAAAGACGAAAAATCGGGGATTTTGAAAACTTTGTAGAGATAAAACAATTCTGTTAGCGTATGCTAACTGATTTGTTGTACAAAATCACCTATTTGCATTCAATGAACGTTCTGCAGCCTTTAAATTACTTGAAATAAGGCATCAAAAGTATTATAATATACAAAGAGCAGCGCGCAAAAAGCGTGCGCTATTTAAAGAAAGTGAGGCATCTGTTATGCATTTACAGGAATCGGGAGAAATGTATCTCGAAACAATATATCTTCTTTCAAAAAAGACCGGTGCGGTACGTTCGCTTGACGTTGCCGAGTATATGAACTTTTCAAAGCCCAGCGTAAGCCGCGGCGTGGGACTTTTAAAGGAAGGCGGTTACATTACCGTTGACAGGGACGGTTATCTGCACCTTACGCAAAGCGGAACCGAGAGGGCTCAAAAGGTGTACGAACGGCATACCCTGCTTACCGAATTTTTAAAGAAACTGGGTGTCAGCGAACAAACAGCTTCCGAAGACGCCTGCAAAATGGAGCATTATATAAGCGATGAATCTTTCGACGCCATAAAGCGCCACGCGCTTAAAAAATAAAAATACACTGAAGGTCTTTCGATATGTTAGGCAATTTTTCGTTCTGTAACCCTACAAAACTGTATTTCGGTGAAAACGCGCTTGACTTTTTAAGCGGCGAACTGCAGAAATACGGCAACAACGTTATGCTTTGTTACGGCGGCGGTTCGATAAAAAAGAACGGCATTTACGATCAGGTAATATCCGTGCTTAAATCCGCCGGAAAGACCGTTTTTGAGGACGGCGGCGTTATGCCGAACCCGACAACCGAAAAACTATACGAGGGCTGTAAAATTGCAAAGGAAAACGCGGTTGACCTGATACTTGCCGTAGGCGGCGGTTCGGTATGCGACTACGCAAAGGCAGTTTCGGTATCGGCTTATTGCGACACCGACCCGTGGGAGAAGTATTATCTGCGTATGGAGGATGTTGACAACAAAATAATCCCCGTGGGCTGCGTGCTTACGATGGTGGGAACGGGTTCCGAAATGAACGGCGGCGCCGTTATCACAAACAAGGAACAAAAACTTAAGATCGGCCACGTTTTCGGGGAAAACGTTTTCCCGAAGTTTGCCGTTTTGAATCCCGTTTACACATATACGCTGCCTAAATATCAGATGGTAGCCGGCATTTACGATATTTTCAATCATATCTGCGAACAGTATTTTTCCGGCACAGACGACAACACTTCCGACTATATTGCCGAAGGGCTTATGAAATCGCTTATAGTTTCCTCGCGCGCGGCAGTTAAAAACCCGCAGGATTACGAAGCGCGCAGCAACATTATGTGGACCGCCACCTGGGCGCTTAACACGCTTATCGCAAAAGGGAAAACAACCGACTGGATGGTACACATGATAGGACAGGCGGTAGGCGCATACACAAACGCCACCCACGGTATGACGCTTTCAGCCGTTTCACTTCCCTATTACAGGCATATCTGCCCGTACGGCACGGCAAAATTCGCGCGTTTCGCAAAGAATGTCTGGGATATTGACCCCGCCGGCAAAACAGAAACGGAACTTGCAGACGCAGGTCTTACCGCAATGGAAAACTGGATGCGTGAAATAGGTCTTGTTATGAACATTTCGGAATTGGGCGCCACCGCAGATATGCTTGACGGCATAGCCGAAAGCACGTTTATTTTAGACGGCGGATACAAAGTGCTTGACAAATCCGAAATTATCGAAATTCTTAAAGAAAGCCTGTAAATTGACTAAAAAACTCCTTTTAAGCCGCTTGGCTTAAAAGGAGTTTTTTAATTTCAGTGCTTTTTAAACTTTGCAAACAAGCCGTGTTTTTCAGTCGGTGTCTCTTCGCTTTGTGAAACCTCAAGCACCCTGTACCCTGTGGCTGCAACCGCCGCCTTTACTTTTTCAACGTCAAGCGGAGATTCGGAAATTACCACTGTCTCCCCTTTCTTGAAAGAGGAAGAAACCTTTTTTACGGGGAACTGACGTCTTATGCAATCGTTTATATGCACTTCACACATACCGCACGCCATACCCTCGATTTTAAGTACGCTTTTAAACATAAAAACACCTCATTCGGCACCTTTAAGTGCTTCAACCATATCAATTTTTTTGTTTTTCTTTGCCACCATAAGGCTTACAACCATTGAAACCGCAAAGGTCAGCAAAATCGTAACGGCATAAGTAGGCAACGCTATAACCGTGTTCAGTTCGTATTCCGAAGCGAGTTTTTTAATCATAAAATCAAGCAGATACACACCGCACGGAATACCTATTATAATACCGATAAGGGTTACCCACATATTTTGCCCGATAAGCAGTCCGCCTATTTTTGCGTCCTTAAAGCCAACGACTTTAAGGGTCGCCATTTCGCGGTAGCGCTCGGTATAACTCATAACGCCGAGATTGTAAAGCACAACAACGCCCATAAGCGCGGCACCGCCTATGAACAGGATTATCATCGCGTTCATTATACTCATAAAACTGTCGAAAGAATCCATTATCATCTGTTTTGACTGTATGCTTTTAACAGCCGCGTCTTTTTTTACATCCTCTTTAAGTGTATCGGTGTATATCGAATCAATACTGTAAGGAATTTTAAGGGAGTCGGCATAAGCGGGGGTAATCACGATATTTTCAGAAACGCTTCTTGTAATGCCCGCCACTTTAAGTTGGTATTTTTTATCCGAACCGTAAGGGCTTACCGTGAACTTATCGCCGGTTTTAAGTCCGTATTCATCGGATATTCTGCGGCAGACATACGCGCCGTCATCCGCAAGATCAAAATACCCCTCGCCCTCTTTCGGGAATTTTACTTTTCCGTTCGGAGTGTTATAGATATCAAGCGATACCGCCTTTTCCTCTATCTGAACGCTGACCGTTGCACTCCAATCGCCGCCGTATTCTTCTGCAAGCGCCTTTCGCTTTTCGGTATCCGCTTCATCGGAAATATAGATCCGCGATTTGTAATTTGCGGCGTCTTGGTAGTAAGTATCAAGAAACTCGTCCATGGTGTTTCTCATACCCAGCGCACATATAATTATTACCGTGCAGCCGATTACTCCGAGAAGGCTCATTGCAGTGCGCGATTTATGGCGCATTATATCACGCATATTCCAACGCGTTCCGAAAGAAAGTTTATGAAAAAGCGAAGTTCTTTCTATAAGCAGCGGTTTTACTTTTTTGGGTGAATACGGGCGCAAAGCGTCGGCAGCGGTGCCTTTCAGCATCTGTTTTACCGAAAGGTATCCGGTAAAGGTAAACAGTAATATTACAAGTATTACCGCAGCCACGCAGAACGGCGGTATATACAAATGCCATGTGGGCATATCCATATAAGTTCCCATCATTCCGTTTGGGTTCATAATATAGTATGCAACGGCATATCCGAGCGCTATACCGAGAGCCGAACCTATAATTCCTATCATCAGCGAATACGAAGTATAGTGAAGAATTATGCGCCTGTCCTTGAAACCGAGTGCTTTAAGCGTGCCTATCTGCGTCTTTTCTTTCGCGGCAAGCCTGTGCATGGTTGTTATCATGGTAAGGAACGCAATAAGCAGGAACATAACCGGTAAAACCGAGCCCATGGTCTTGCCTTCCTGTATCTCTCCGTCGGAACCGGCGGAGGCGGTAACCTCGTCCCTTGTAAGTATAAGCGACGTTTTGCCGAGAGCGCTGTCGGCGCGCTGCACAAATTCTTTACGGCTTAAATCAGATATTACATGTATCTGCGGATAGTACTCGGCGCCGAACGCTTTTTTGTATGCCGCCGGAGAAATATAACAGTACCCGTGGGTATTCTGATCAGGCATAAGCTGCGAAGAATCGCGCACACAGATAAGATTTTCTCCCGACTTTATAAGGCCGAGAATCTTTCCCTTTACTTCGATATTTTTATATGCAAGGGTTATGCTGTCGCCCACTTTGAAATTATTCTTTTCCGCATAAATTGAAGAAAGCCAAACGCCGTCGGTGCTTTTTTCGTTATATGTTTCGCCCGAAATTCTGTACATACCGGAAACGTCGCTTTTTTCGGTAACGCAAAGCGCCAACGTATCGCCGCTGCGCTCTTTAACGTCTACCGTGGTGCTTATGTACCGCGCAGCACGCTCCACACCGTCTATTTTTTCAACCTTTTCAAGTTGTTCCGCGGTAAATCCCGTTTCGGACACAATGCGGTAATTTGAAAAACCTGTTTTATCAAAAAAATCGGAAACGTTTTTTTCTATGGTATACCACTCCATATTGAATCCGATAAATATACCGATACCCAAAGATATCATTATTATCATAGAAATGAACTGCGACTTATAAAGTCCTATTGTTCGCCATAACTTTTTAAATAGCATATACTCACCTTCCGAAGAAACGCGGCAGCAAATTACCAGTCGATTTCATCCGCGCTTGCGGGGTTTGCCTGTTCTTCTTTTGATATAATCTTACCGTTCTTTACCCTTATCACGGTATCTGCCATTTTGGCTATGTTCTGGTTATGGGTAACAATAATAATCGTTTTTCCGTAATCTTTGGCCATTTTAAGCAAAAGTTTAAGCACCATAACGCCCGTCTCCGAGTCAAGAGCGCCCGTAGGTTCGTCGCAAAGCAGAATCTTCGGATTTTTTGCCAGTGCGCGCGCTATCGAAACACGCTGCTGCTCGCCGCCCGAAAGTTCCGCCGGAAAGTTCTTAAGGTGATCCGAAAGACCTACCTCGTCAAGCATCTTGGTGGCTGAAAACGCGTCTTCGGATATTTCTTTTACAAGCGACACGTTTTCGTGCACCGTAAGAGTAGGCACAAGATTGTAAAACTGAAAAACAAACCCGACTTTCTGCGCGCGGTACTTTGCAAGTTCGTTGTTTGAAAGAGAGGATATATCCTGACCGTCTACATAAATCTTTCCGCTTGTAGGACTGTCAAGACCGCCGAGCAGGTTTAAAAGGGTGCTTTTGCCGGCGCCGCTGGGTCCTAAAACAACAACAAATTTTCTCTCTTCAAGTTCCATACTTACGCCGTCAAGTGCCTTTTGCTCGTGATCGCCCGACACATATACACGGCTAACATTCTTTAATTCAACTACAGCCATAAGATCCACCTCTCAGTTAGCAGTTGCTAACAGATATACAAATAAATACGGTTAGTCTATGCTAACCGTATTTATTATACCCCTTGTGTCGGTTTTGTCAAGTCGAATTTTAGGATGCTTTTTGTTTCAAGCCGCCCTTCGCCGCTGATTCCGATTCTTCAAGCATTTTTTCGGCATATATTCCGTAGCCGGATGTAGGATCCTCTATCAGCACATGGGTAACGGCGCCTATAAGTTTTCCGTTTTGTATTATAGGGCTGCCGGACATTCCCTGCACTATTCCGCCCGTTTTTTCAAGCAGTCGTTCATCGGTAACCGTAACGGTCAGATTTTGTTCCGAACCGTTGCCGTGGCGTTTTACCTTACAGGAATAAAGACTTGGCGTATCCCCTTCCACCGTGCAGAGTATCTGCGCATCGCCGTCGCGTACTTCCTGCCGCAAAGCAATCTGCGTGAGATTTGCGCCCGAAATCGTTCCCGCGGCAGTGCCGTAAATGCCGCATTCGGAATTTAAGGAAACGCCCGAAAGCACATTATAGGTAAATCTGCCTTTAAGTTCGCCGGGTTCCCCTTTTTTGCCTTTTTTCACGGCAAGTATTTCCGCCGATACCATTTGCCCCGATTCTATTTTAAGCAGTTCGTCGGTATCGCTGTCGCAAAGTCCGTGACCGAGTCCGCACATAATACCGGTAGCCGGACTGTAAAAAGTAAGCGTGCCGATGCCGGCAGAACTGTCGCGTATCCAGATACCTATTCTGTAAGCGCCGTCGGACCTGTCCTTTACGGGTTTTACATTAAAGTACATCTTTGTCTTTTCACGCATTATCTCGAACTTCATTTTTTCGCCGCCGGACGCTGTCACAAGTTCCGAAAGTTCTTCGTTGCAGGATATCTTTTTACCGTTTACCGAAAGTATATAATCGCCTTTTCTTATACCCGCAACTTTTGCGGGGTTAACTTTTCCGTTTTCGGAAGTTACGTCGTTTATATCCACCACCAAAACGCCGTCGGTATATATACGCATACCGAAAGGCTGTCCTAAAACGTTAACGTATGTGCGGTCCACCACCTCTACGTTTACGGTTGAAAAAGGAATAAGCCCGAATATCTTAAGGTCCACTTCATAACTGTCTCCGGCCTTATCCGGCACATAACCTGCGTCTGCGGTAACCGGTTCCGCGGTGAGGGGTATAAGACTCTCTATGCTGAAAACCTCTCCCGTGTTTATCTTATAATTCTTTGAAATTTTGGCGCTTAACACCGCCACAAGCGTAAATACGGCGCCCGCAAACAGCAAACAAATAAAAAATACCGCCCGTATTCCGTTTCTTAACAGTTTCATTTTTCTTCACCCAAAAATAAGTTTTCCCCGAAAAGACCCGAAAAATTTACAGGGAAAATAAAGTATAAAAAGCGGCGTTGCGGAAAATACGTTATTCATATATAATAAAATCAGATTTTTTCCAACCAAATCATTTAAACTGCGTATAACAAGACAGAACAATAAAAACAAGGAGGAGGAAACGGTGAACGAAAAAAATTTAATAAAAAAATGCCTGCGCGGCGACCGCGAAGCATTTGACCGGCTTATACGCTTATATTACGACTACGTTTACGGTTTCCTTCTTAAAACGACCAGAAACAAAGAACTCACCGAAGACATAACGCAGGAAACTTTTTTAAAAGCGGTTCAGAACATTGAAAAATTTGATTGCAGCGCAAAAGCCTCTTTCGGCACATGGCTTGTTACCATAGCAAGACACAGTTATATCGACTGCCTTAGAAAACGCCGCATTTCTTTTTCGGATACAGATGATATTTCCTTAAAAGACGAAACGGATATTGCCGAAGAAATCGAACGGAAAATTCAGTGCGAGGAAATCGCAGCCGCAGCGAAAACTTTGCCGCAAAAGCAGGAAATCGTTATACGGCTTAAATATTCGGAAGGTCTTACAACAAATGAAATTGCCGAAAGGCTCGGTATTGAACCAAAGACCGTCAAAAGCCGTATTCACGATGCAACCGTAAAACTGCGAAAAATGCTCGGCGTGTATTATCTGCCCGAATCGCCGCCAAAAGGGCCGGAAAGGAAGAATGATTTATGAATTCAAAAGTTGATAAACTGATTGAAAATCTCAGTCCCGCAATTGAAGAAAAATGCGAAGAACTTAAAAAAAGAAGAAAAGAAAAAGCGGAAAATATTCTGTTTGCCGTACTTTGTGCGGCTGTAGTGCTTGTGCCGGCGCTTCTTGTTTTTCTTGGTGTTTCGATAACGCTGCTTATTGTTATTCCCGCATTTATGTCGGTAAGCGTAATACTGTTATTACCCGTATTGCTTTCGGAACAGAACAAAACAAAAGGAGGAAAAATTTATGAATAGGTTTGAAAACATCCTTAAAAAATTTAATTTTAAAAAAATCTTTATTTGGTACATTATAACAGCCCTTATAGCAGGGCTTATCTGCGCGGGAACGGTTTGTTATTTCTTCCGCGAACGGCTGAATTTTGCATTCCGTTATTCACGCATAGAAGAAGCCGAAAGCGCCGAAAAATTGGAATCGGCGGTAAGCAAAACCGCTGCCGCCTCGGCAGACGTTATTGACGTTATTGTTACCGACGAAAACGGAAAAGTTCTTTTTTCAGCCAAAAAGTCGAGTTTTTCAAACGGTACGCTGAAATTTGCAAAAACAGACCGTGAAAAAGATTATCTTGTTTCCGAAACGCACCCTAACGCCGTGTTCAGATATGTGAAAAGCGAAGAATTTATGCTTAATTCAATTATCAACAAAGACTTCGGGAAAATACGTTCCGATTACGACGAGGAAAGCGTGTTTGAAGAAAACATAAACGCAAAAACGATATATATGTTAAACCGCATCAATATGCGCAAACTCGGCAGCAGCGTTTACGTGATTACCGTTCCCACTTCGGTTCCTGGCGGAGAAACGGTTTTAAAGTTAAGTGCGGCAACGGCGGTACTGTTCTTCTGTGTTTACTGGGTACTTGTTGCGCTTTGGATGTACAAAGACGCGTTAAAGTGCAAACTTCCGCCGCTGTATTGGGGACTTATAGGTCTTTTCACGAACGTGGTAGGACTTGTGATATATAAAATATACAAGCGCGGTATGTCGGTTTGCATTTCCTGCGGCGCCGCACAAAGTTCCGATTGTCTTTACTGCAGTTACTGCGGAACGCAACTCGGAATGAGATGTGAAAAATGCGGAAGCAAGATAACCCCGCGAAACAACTATTGCTCAAACTGCGGCAATAAAATCAAATAAGCAATAAACCGAAAATCCATCCGTAGTTCGGATGGATTTTTATTTTCCTTGATTTTAAAATATTATGTTGATTTTCGGCTGAAAATGTATTATATTGTATACGTTGCGCTTACGGCGTGGTATATATAGTAGTGAGGAGAACGGATATGGAAAAAATATTCAAGCTCAAAGAAAACGGTACGACCGCAAAAACCGAAATAATTGCCGGTCTTACCACGTTTATGACAATGGCTTACATCTTTGCGTTAAACCCCAACCTGCTTACGGGGTTCGGTGCAAACGGCGGAAAGGCGCTTTGGAACGCCGTGTTCCTTTCAACCTGCATTGCCTCTGCAATAGGTACGATAGTTATGGCTTTTCTTGCCAACAAACCTTTTGCAATGGCGCCGGGTATGGGGCTTAACAGTTTCTTCGCGCTGGTAGTATCGAACATAGTTGCCATGACGGGACTTTCCTACATACAGTCCTTTCAGTCGGCGCTTTGTATTATTCTTATTGAAGGCATAGTATTCCTTATACTTTCCCTTCTCAACATCCGTGAAAAGATTGTTGACGCGATACCCGAAGCGGTAAGATTTGGCATTGCGCCCGCCATCGGCATTATGCTTCTTAACATAGGTTTCGGCTCAAACGCAGGCGTTTACAACAAAGACGGCAATGCCTTCTATGTAATGCGCGACTTTTTCGGTGCGCTTACTCCCAAAACCGTAAAAGACGCGCTCGGTTCAAGTTACGGTCTTATGGTGCTTACCGTTGCAACAATGTTTGTAGGCGTTTTTGCAATAGTAATTTTAGCCCACAAAAAAGTTAAGGGCGCCGTGCTTTTCGGTATGCTTATCGCTTCCGCCGTATTCTGGGCAGGCGAATACTTTATTCTGGGTCAGAATCCTTTTGCCTCTTTAAAAGGCGCATCTTTTATTCCGCCCTTTAAAGATATGGCTGAACTTACCCTTTTCAAGTTTAATTTCAAGGGCTTTATGCAGATAGGCTGGTTTACGGCAATCGCACTTATACTTACCTTCTGTATGATTGATATGTTTGATACCATCGGCACGCTTGTAGGCACCGCAAACAGGGCAGGTATGACCGATGAAAACGGAAAAATGCCCAAAATGAAAGAAGCGCTTCTTTCCGACGCAGTAGGCACCGTAGCAGGTGCTGCCACGGGCACTTCCACCGTTACGACATTCATCGAATCTGCCTCCGGCGTAGAAGCAGGCGGCAGAACGGGTCTTACGGCGCTTACAAGCGGAATACTTTTCCTTGCCTGTATGTTTATAGGACCTATTGTTTCTCTTATTCCTGCCGCGGCTACCTCTTCGGCGCTTATATATGTGGGATTCCTTATGTTAAGCGGCCTTAAAAACATCAAGTTTGACGACGTTGCCTGCGGTCTTCCCGTTGCCGTTATGCTTATTGCAATGCCGATTTCGGGTTCTATAGGTCACGCGATAGGTCTTGGTCTTATATCTTCCACCGTTATCAAACTCTTTACAAAGAGAGCAAAGGAAATATCCGTTTTAACCTATATTCTTTCGCTTCTTTTCCTTGTAAAGTTCTTTGTTGTGGTTTAAAACGATTTCAATATAACAAAAAGCACCCCTGCTTAAACAGGGGTGTTTTTTTACGTTTGTTACTTTTTAGGCGTAAACACAAAGTTTCCGTCTTTAAAGTCGCACAAAACGGTATCGCCGTTTTTAATGCTGCCTTCAAGTATCTTTTCGCTGAAAGTATCTTCAATATCGCTTTGAATTTCCCTTCTAAGCGGACGCGCGCCGTAAATCGGGTCGAAGCCCTTTTCGGCAAGTTTATCCAAAACGGCGTCGGTAAACTCCGCCTTGATATTAAGGTCGTCAAGCCTTGTGTTAAAGTTTTTAAGCATATTGGAGGCTATCTTCTTGATTTCCTCACGGTTTAACTTCGTGAACACTATAATATCGTCAACACGGTTTAAAAATTCGGGGCGGAATGCCTCTTTAAGTTCGGACAAAACCTTTTCTTTTATATCGGCGTTATCGTCGGCGTTATCGTTGCCCTTATCGGGAACAGTATCGCCGAAACCGAAATTAACTTTCTTATCGGTTATAAGCCGCGCGCCTATATTGGAAGTCATGATTATCACGGTGTTCTTGAAATCGACCTTTCTGCCCTGAGAATCGGTCAGAACGCCGTCGTCAAGAATCTGAAGCAGGATATTGAAAACATCGGGATGTGCTTTTTCGATTTCGTCGAACAGCACCACGGAATAAGGCTGACGGCGCACCTTTTCGGTAAGCTGACCGCCCTCGTCATATCCCACATATCCGGGAGGCGAGCCCACAAGCCTTGACACCGTATGTTTTTCCATATATTCGGACATATCAAGGCGTATCATCATATTTTCGCTGCCGAACATTGCTGCTGCAAGCGCCTTGCAAAGTTCGGTTTTACCTACGCCCGTAGGTCCTAAGAATATAAACGATCCGATAGGACGTTTGGGGTCTTTAAGTCCTACCCTACCGCGGCGTATCGCCTTGGCAACGGCAGTTACTGCTTCGTCCTGACCGATAAGACGTTCGTGCAGAACGTCCTCAAGGTGCAAAAGCCGTTCGCTTTCTGCCTCGGTGAGCTGAACTACCGGAACACCCGTCCAGGAGGAGACGATTTCGGCTATCTGTTCTTCGTCTACCGTGCCGTTTGTGTGGGATGTTTCTTCGCTGTGTTTATCCTTTGCGGCTTTAAGTTCGTCGGAAAGTTTTTTACACTCGTCGCGAAGATTTGCCGCACGCTCAAACTCCTGCGAATTAACGGCGTCGTCTTTTTCGGCTTCAAGCGCGGTAATCTTTTCTTTAAGGTCCTTGATACTCTGCGGTTCGGCGCAGGTTGCAAGACGTACTCTTGATGCCGCCTCGTCTATAAGGTCTATCGCCTTATCGGGGAGAAAACGGTCGTTTATATATCTTGCCGAAAGTTTTACTGCCGCCTCTATCGCCTTATCGGTTATAACTACTTTGTGGTGCGCTTCATACTTGTCTTTAAGTCCTTTAAGGATAAGTACGGCGTCCTCCTCGGTAGGTTCGGAAACTGTTACGGGCTGGAATCTGCGTTCAAGCGCAGCGTCCTTTTCGATATTTTTACGGTATTCCGAAATAGTGGTAGCGCCTATAAGCTGCAGTTCGCCCCTTGCAAGGTAAGGTTTAAGAATGTTTGCCGCATCGGTAGAACCCTCTGCGGAGCCGGAACCGATTATGGTGTGTACCTCATCAATGAAAAGAATGATATCTTTTGACTTGACAACTTCGTCGATTACCGCTTTGATTCTTTCTTCAAAATCGCCGCGGTACTTGGTGCCTGCCACCATACCCGTAAGGTCAAGGGTTACAACGCGCTTGTTTTTGATTATATCGGGCACTTCGCCGTCGCTTATCTTTTGGGCAAGGCCCTCTATTATCGCGGTTTTTCCGACGCCCGGCTCTCCTATAAGGCAGGGATTGTTCTTTGTGCGGCGGCAGAGTATCTGTATTACCCGTTCTATTTCCTTTTCTCTTCCTATTACAGGGTCTATTTTGCCCTTTTTGGCTTCCGCCGTAAGGTCTCGCCCGAATTTCATAAGTGTTGCCGCTTTGCCGCCGGAATTGGTGCCGTCGGCAGACGGTTTATCCTCGGAAAGTTCGCTTAAATTCACACCGGCGGACTTAAGCGCTTCGGACGTAAGCGAAGACAGGTCAACGCCCATTTCCTTTATAAAACGGGTTGCATAGCTGTCGGTCTCGCTTAAAATGCCCACAAGCAGATGTTCGGTGCCTACATATTTTTTGCCGGTATTGGCACAGCCCGACATTGCCACCTCTATTACCTTTTTGGCACGCGGAGTGAAATAATCGGGGGAAAGCCTTGTGGGCGATCCTACGCCTATTGTAGAGCGCATAAGCGACTCTATACCCTGCGCTGTAACGCCTGCGTTTGTAAGCACGGCAGCCGCAACGCCGCCGCCTATTTTAAGAAGTCCCAAAAGCAAATGCTCGCTTCCCACGTAGGTGTGTCCCAATTCCTCCGCGGATTCTATTGCCCTGTTAAGGGCGTTATTGGCTTTCTCCGTAAAGCCGCTGAAATTGTATTTCATATATTATTTTCCTCCTTTACAGGATGCGGCGATAAAACTCCGCATCAGTTCAATGCTTCTCTGAGCATTTCGGCACGTTTTATATCACGCTCTTTGGCGGAAAGCGTGCCGTATTTTACAGTAAGACCGTACGGCTGACCTTCTATAAAAAGTTTAAGCGGTACTGCGTCCGTTTTAACGGCGCCCGTATTTATACCGAGCATCAGGTCGCTTATAAGCCGCATCATTTCGCTGCTGCTCATAATCCTTGCGTTTTTAAGCAGAGCATACGCGCGCATGGCGGTGTCCTCCACATCAATTTTGTCTATACTTTTTTGAAGTTCCTTCTCCTTTTCGGTAAGGTTTTTGGCTATTGCTTTTAGATTATCTATAACGCTTTTTTCACTCAGTCCCAAGGTTATCTGGTTCGATATCTGGTAAAAACAGGCTGTCGCCTTTGTGCCCTCGCCGTACATACCGCGCACGGTATATCCGATTTTTGAGGCAGAGTCGGCAAAGGTTTTCAGTCCGCCGTTTGCCGAAAGCATGGGAAGATGCATCATAACCGACGCACGCAGCCCCGTACCTAAATTTGTCGGGCACTCGGTTAAAAAGCCCAGGCGTTTATCAAACGCAATGTCAAGTTTTTCGCAAAGAGCATTATCTATAAGGTCAGCAATTTCGTAAGCCTTTTCCGGCTGAAGCCCCGGAAGAACGACCTGTATTCTTATATGATCCTCTTCACCGAGCATTATACATATACTTTCATCCGGTGAGATAATAACAGCCCTGCCGCCGGAATTTGCGGCAAACTCCGGACTTATTATATGCCGTTCCACCATGGCGTAACGCTCGTTTTCCGGAACGTCCGACATTTTTATGAATTTCAGTTCACGCATAACCGGTGCGCTACTGCTTTCCGCAGCCGCTTTTACGGCGGCATTTACATCTTCACGCTGTCTCGCGTTCATTCTTGAGGGGAACGGTATGCCTTTAAGGTTGCGAGCAAGGCGTATCCTGGTACTAAGCGTAATTCCGCCGGACGGAACATTGTTTGAATACCAACTCATTACCGTTTACCTCCCGTAAGTTTTTTTATCTTATCCCTTATAACTGCAGCCTCTTCGAAATTTTCCGCCTTTATAAGTTCGTTTAACTTCTCTTTTAGGTTTTCAAGCGTTTCCGCCGCCGTTTTCTTTTCCGATTTTTCTTTCTTTTTATTTTCCTTATCCGAATCCTCGGCTCTTTCGGGCAGTGCCTTTCCTATGTGCCTTACGCTTCCGTGTATTCGTTTAAAGTAAGGCAAAAGGTCATCAAAAAACGTTTCGTAACATTCGCTGCACCCAAGTTTGCCGGTGCTTACGATATCCGAAAAATCGCTTCCGCAGCAGGCGCAGCGCTTCGTTTGTGTTCCGATTCCAACCGGCGCCGTATCCCCGAAAATCGAGGTCAGCATATCAGAAAGCGGGTTTGTGAAAAACCCGCCCGTACCCTCTTTTGCGGCGCATTGGGCGCACAAATGTTTTTCGGTAACTTTACCGTTTATAACGGTCTTAATATAAGTAGTCGCGGTGTTCTTTCCGCATACTTCGCACAACATAAAATCACTCTCCGTAAAAATTATATCTGAACGAGCAACATTTCCTTAAGTATTGCCGCCCGCAGTTTGTCCTTGTCTTCCACAGGCACCTGACGCATAACATTGTTTGAAAGGGCAGCATACATAAGCCGCGCGTTTTCTTTGGTGATAAGCCCCGATTCAATACAGTTTTCAATAACTATACGGGCGCTTATCTTATCAATGCCGTCGCCTATTGAATTTATAATGTGCATAAGGGCGCTTGTATGATTCATTATTACCTTTTTTATCTTAATATAACCGCCGCCGCCCCTATGGCTTTCAATTATATAACCGTGCTCCGGCGTGAAGCGCGACGACAGCACATAGTTGATCTGGCTGGGTGCGCAGCCGAAGGTGCCGGCAAGCGTGTTGCGCTGTATTTCGGCGGTGTTTTCTTCAGACTCGCTTAACAGTTTAAGTATTTCCTGTGTTATTAAATCGCTGATTTTCATATTCATCCACCTTTTTGACTTTCTCTGACTTTAATTATACACCATAGTCAGGAAAAGTCAAGACATATTTTTAAAAATTTTTTTGCGGCTTAAAAATCTCCTCTGTAACACATATTTACGGTACAGCATAGTATGTGATGAAAGACAAAAAGGAGGTCTTGTTTAATGTGTAATAACGGATTTGGCGGTAATTGTACATGGATACTCATTCTCATTCTCTGTCTGGTATGCTGCTGCGGAAACAACGATAACAACAACGGTTGCTGCTAAACAAATGCAAAAAGATGCGGCGGTCTCTTAAAGAGACCGCCGATTCTTTTTTTGGTTAAATCATTAAAATCAGAATACCTGCAGTTCTTACAAGCAAGGCTGCAACCCAAGCAATAGCGCACTGCCCTATTACAATAAACACAGCCCATTTTGCGCCGAGTTCACGCTTTATTGAAGCCACCGCCGCGATGCAGGGTGTGTAAAGCAGGCAAAACACCAAAAAGGATACCGCCGAAAGGGGCGAAAGCAGTGCCGTTATCTCACTTGATGACAACAGCACGGAAAGTGTTGACACAACGCTTTCTTTTGCCATAAATCCCACTATAAGCGAGGTTGAAAGCCGCCAGTCGCCGAAACCAAGCGGTATAAAGACCGGCGATATAAATCCTGCGACAGCCGCCAGCATACTATCCTTTGACGGAACAGACTGAAGTCTGAAATTAAAACTCTGTAAAAACCATACCGCCACCGATGCGATAAGTATTACGGTAAAGGCGCGTTCAAGAAAATCTTTTGCCTTGTCCCACAAAAGCCTTGCAACGTTTTTAAAGCCCGGCATACGGTAGTTGGGCAGTTCCATAACAAATGGCACCGCTTCGCCCTTGAAAACAAATTTCTTTGATATGAATGCCACAACAATCGCAGAGAGTATCCCTAAAAAGTAGAGTCCCACCATTACAAGACCGCTGTATTCTTTAAAGAAGGCTGCGGCAAAGAAACTGTATATAGGCAGTTTTGCGGTACAGCTCATAAAAGGCGTTAACATAACCGTCATTCTGCGATCTCTTGCCGAAGGCAGAGTTCTTGTGGCCATAACGCCCGGAACGGTACATCCGAAACCTATAAGCATGGGAACTATGCTTCTGCCGGAAAGGCCTATTTTCCGGAGCAATTTATCCATAACAAAGGCCACGCGCGCCATATAGCCGCTGTCCTCCAGAAGGGAAAGGAATAAAAACAATATAACTATTATGGGAATAAAACTGAGAACGCTTCCCACGCCGCCGAAAATGCCGTCAACGACCAGCGACCTTACAACACGGTTTACGTTAAGGTCGCCTAAAAACGCATCTGCATAATTTTTTAAAATATCAATGCCTTTTTCAAGAAGTTGCTGAAAAAAGGACCCTATAACATTGAATGTAAGCCAGAATATCAGTGCCATAATGCCTACAAACGCAGGAATCGCCGTGTACTTTCCCGTAAGAAAGCGATCTATCGCACGGCTGCGTTTATGCTCGCGGCTTTCGCGCGGACGCACAACGGTTTCTCTGCATACTTTTTCTATAAAAGAAAAGCGCATATCTGCAATTGCGGCGGCGCGGTCAAGACCGCGTTCGCGTTCCATCTGCAAAATAATATGTTCGATAAGTTCGGTTTCGTTTGCGGAAAGTGCCAGCGCCTCGGTAACAAGGGGGTCGCCCTCTATCAGTTTGCTTGCCGCAAACCTTACGGGTATCTGCGCCGCGGCGGCATGGTCCTCTATAGTATGCATTATACTGTGTACTGCCCTGTGAACAGCACCGCCTGCGTCATCCCTGCCGCAAAAATCAGCGCGTTTCGGCTTTTCGCCGTATGCCGCAATATGAACGGCATGGTGCACAAGTTCTTCTATTCCTTCGCCCTTTGCTGCGGAAATCGGGACTACGGGAATTCCGAGCCTGCGTTCAAGTTCGTTTATGTAAACGGTTCCGCCGTTACCGCGTACCTCGTCCATCATATTAAGAGCTAGAACCATCGGAACGTCAAGTTCCATAAGCTGCATTGTAAGGTACAGGTTGCGCTCTATATTTGTGGCGTCTGCAATATTTATAATCGCCGTAGGTTTCTCGTTTAAAATAAACTCGCGCGATACTATTTCCTCACTGCTGTAAGGAGAAAGCGAGTAAATCCCCGGCAGGTCCGTTACGAGGGTGTCGGGCTCGCCCTTGATTTCTCCGCTTTTTCTGTCCACCGTAACGCCGGGGAAATTGCCCACATGGCAATTAGCGCCGGTAAGTGCATTAAAAAGGGTCGTTTTGCCGCAGTTCTGGTTGCCCGCCAGCGCAAAGGTTAAAAGTTTGCCTTTTTTGGGGCGTACGCCGTCTGATTTATCGTGATACACGCCCGATTCACCAAGTCCCGGGTGGTCGGTAATTTTCGGAACATACGTCGTTTTTTCAGCACCTTTTCCGGACGCTGTGTGCGGTGTTATTTCTATTTTTTCGGCGTCGGCAAGGCGCAGGGTAAGTTCATATCCATGAATTCGCAATTCCATAGGGTCTCCCATAGGCGCAAACTGAACAAGGGTAACATAAGCGCCCGGAATCACGCCCATATCAAGGAAGTGCTGCCTTAGCGCCCCTTCGCCCCCTACTTTATCAATAACAGCCGATTCACCGACCTTTAAATCCTTAAGTGTCATATTTTTCTCCGTTTTCAAACCCCGAATTTTATAAAAATACCGGCAGCAAGGGATTCCAAAAAAATATCACGGCAATGGCGTGCGGCAATACAAGTGCGTACGGTGCGTCCGTAATAAAATGTATTAACAGAATCCCGAATTAAATCACCGAAATTTATTATAAAAGCCCGAAGAAAAGCTTCGGGCTCCTAAAAACATATTTATCTATGTAATCAGTTCTGCTTAAAGAAACTCATCACATCGCCGTATGCTTCATCCTCATCCTCGGAAGAACTGCTCATAATAGCGGCAAGATCGTTGGAGGTTTCGTTTTTCTTGGAATCGCCAAGGCCCGTTGCAACAACAGTTACACGGATGGTGTCCTCAAGATTCTCGTCAAGCTGAGCGCCCCAGATAATGGTAGCGTCCGGATGAGCCATATCGGAAATGATGGTAGATGCCTGCTCAACCTCTTCAAGGCCGATATCATCGGAACCTGTAATGCTGATAATAACGCCGCGTGCGTTATCCATAGAGGTTTCGATAAGCGGGCTTGTGATAGCCATACGCGCAGCCTGTTCTGCCTTGTCGCGGCCTGTTGCAACGCCTACGCCCATGTGCGCGTAGCCTGCATCCGCCATAACGGACTTAACATCGGCAAAGTCAAGGTTAACAAGTGCTGTAACGTTGATAAGTTCGGAAATGCTCTGAACGCCCTGACGGAGAACATCATCGGCAATGTTGAACGCATTTTTGAAGGTTATCTTTTCATCGGAAACATACTTAAGACGTTCGTTGGGGATAACAACAAGGCTGTCAACCTGCTCGCCCAAAGCGGCAATGCCTGTCTCTGCCTGAGTCATACGCTTTTTGCCTTCAAAAGCGAAAGGCTTTGTTACGATACCAACCGTAAGTATTCCAAGTTCCTTGGCAATAGCGGCAACGATGGGTGTAGCACCAGTGCCTGTGCCGCCGCCCATACCTGCGGTAATGAATATCATATCCGCTTCACGGATAGCATTGGTTATCTCGTCGCGGGATTCCTCCGCTGCGGCGCGACCGTTATCGGGATTACCGCCGGCACCCATACCTGCGGAAGACTTTTCGCCTATCTGAATTTTCTGATCGGCTTTTGAAAGAAACAATGCAGCCTTATCGGTATTGATTGCTACAAATTCAACACCGCGAACGCCTGCGGCAACCATACGGTTTATGGCGTTTCCGCCGCCGCCGCCGACACCTACAACTTTTATTTTAACAACATTTTCCATTTCATCTGCAACTTCAAATGACATTTTAATTCCTCCGTATATTTAAAATTCTTGTAATATACACATATATACATTTTAAATAATAGCACAATTGATTTTAAAATGCAATAGTTTTATTTCTTTTTTAAATCTTATAAATTATGCGGCAATATTTTACTGTTCCGCCGTAAAACTGCCCTCGGTTTTGGTGGGAGTCCACATACTGAGATCTATGCTGCCGCGGCGTTCCTCCCCTATATTGTTTATCATGGAAGACAGGTGATTTATTTTTTTATCAAGATACGCCGTTGTGCCGAAATTTACTTTGAACCTGCCGCACACTGTTGCCTTGACGGCTACCGTGCTGCTTACGTCTATGCTTTGCGTTTCAATGTCTTTATTTTCAAGCGCGGCAAGAAGTGTGCTTATAAGTTCCTTTTCGGATTCCGATTTTATCACAATCTTCCGCCCTGTTTTGCAGGTAACCTCGCTGCAGGTAACTGTAAGCAGCCCATCCGGCGCCGTTTGATATTCTTTAAGCACATAGCCGTCCTTACTTACCGAATAATACTTGCCGCCGGAAGCATAACAGGTATATTCGGAGGCGTCCTTTACCTTTATCAGAATACCGTCCGGCAGATAACGTTCAAGCGTAACGCTTCCCACAAAGGGGAGTTTTTCCCGAATTGCCGTTTCCGTTTTTGAAGAACTTACGGTAAATTCGTTTTTTCCGTATATATCGGCTGCAGCGACTATTTCCTTTTCGGTATAGATCTTACTGCCGGATGATCTGACTTTTTTTATCGGAAACAGTACGGTAAGCGACAGCGTAACGCCGATTGCAATTATTAAAAACAGTGTAAAAAAGAAAAGTCTTTTGCGGCGTTTTTTTGCTGCTTTCCTTTGTCTTGCTTCACGCCGACGCGTAAATTCGTCCTTTTCCGCCATCTTTAAACCTCCGTTTGTATTTGAGCGCCTATAAGGGATAATTTTTCGGCAAAGCGGCCGTATCCCCTGCTTATATGGCGCGTATCATCAAGAACCGTCACGCCCTCTGCTCCCAGTGCGGCAACCGCAAGCGCCGCGCCGCCCCGAAGGTCCGTACACACGCACGGTGCGCCGCAAAGGTGTTTTTTACCCCTGACGATGGCGGCTCTGCCCTCGATTTTTATATCGGCGCCCAGTCTTTGCAATTCGGAAATATATCTGTATCTGTTTTCAAATATACCCTCAACAAAAACCGAGGTTCCGTCTGCAGTGGCAAGCGCCGCAGTTATAAGCGGACCGACGTCGGTAGGAAAGGCAGGATATACCTGACTTTTTATATAAGGTATCGCCTGCAGTCTTGCAGGCGCCTTTATCCGTAAAGTATGTTCCGAAAAGTCAATTTTACAGCCGGTAAGCGCAAATGCGTCAATTATGCTTTGCATGTGCGGCGTGTAAATATTCTTAAGCGTAATGTCGCCGCCCGTAACGGCTGCCGCCGCCATAAATGTTGCGGCTTCTATTCTGTCCGGTATAACGCGGCAAACGGTGCCGTAAAGTTTTTTAACACCCTCTATCGTTATAACGCTGCTGCCGGCGCCCTTGATGTTTGCGCCTGCGCTGTTCAAAAAATCGGCAAGCGCGGAAATTTCGGGTTCCCTTGCGGCATTGTTTATAACGGTAGTACCCTTTGCCAGTACGGCGGCAAGAATTGTGTTTTCGGTAGCGCCTACGCTTTGCACCGCAAGATTTACCGTGTTTCCGCGAAGCCCGTCGGGCGCAGAAAATTTTAAAACGCCGTGTTCATCCGTCATCTCGGCACCGAGCGAAGAAAGCGCGGATATATGTAAATCAATCGGACGCGGACCCAATTCACAGCCGCCCGGATTACTCACGGCAGCCTTACCTCTTCTTGCAAGTATGCTGCCTAAAAATATCACGGAAGAACGCATACGCCGCATAAGACGCTCGGGTATTTCGATATTTGCGGGTGCAGCGCCCTCTACGGTAACGGTTCCGTTTGAACTTTGCGCGCGTATTCCTAAATGCCGTAATATATCTATGCACGCCTCTACATCGGAAAGTTCGGGGCAATTTGTAAAAACGGTTTCCCCGTCGCACAGAAGCGCCGCCGACAACAGCGGCAGCACCGCATTTTTTGCACCGGATACCGGAACAGTTCCCTCAAGTTTTTTGCCGCCTGCTATCCTAAGCCGTGACATATCATCATACCCTTCGCACAGTATTTAAACATTCCATACTATGCAAACGGCACAAAATTGCTAATTCTTTTCAAAAACGCTTATTTTTCAGCCGAAAGTTCTTTAATTACCTTATAAATACGTTCATTTGAATCGGTTATGGCTATCTTTTTATCGGCTTTTTGCATATCTTCAAGCGCCTTTTTATCCTCTATCAGTTTTGATACGGCGGTTATAAGACTTTCTCCCGTAAGATCTTTTTCCTCTATAACCTCTGCGGCACCCGCTTTTTTAAGGGTCATCGCATTATGGTATTGATGATTTTCCGCCACATAAGGCGAGGGTATCAAAACCGCCGGTTTGCCGCAGGCTTCAAGTTCGCTTAATGTTATCGCGCCCGCACGGCATATCACAAGATCCGCTGCCGACATACAGGTGTCCATATCGGTTATGTATTCCCTTATGTCCACCTCCGGCGCTAAGGTTATTCCCCTTGCCGCAAGATTGCCGAGCATCGTATTATATCCCGATTTGCCCGTGCCGTGAATGTGGTAATACTTACCCGTGCCGTTATGGCTTGCTATAAGTTCGGTAACTGCCTCGTTCAGCGGGCGCGCGCCCAAAGAGCCGCCGAAAGAAAGTATCAGCGGACGATTGTCAAGACCCAGTTTGTCCCTTGATTTCTTACGGTCGGCAAGCAAAAGTTCGCGCCTTACGGGATTGCCCACTATTACGGGTTCTTTTTTTGTTTTTAGGTATTTTTTTGCTTCCGGCATGGCAAGCATTACCCTGTCCACGCGATTTGCAAGCATTTTTGTGGTAACGCCCGGATAGGCGTTCTGTTCGTGAATCGCCGTTTTAATTCCCAGCTTCGCCGCCTCGCGCAGCACAGGGCCGCTTACATATCCGCCCGTTCCCACAACTATATCCGGTTCAAGTTCTTTAAGTATTTTTCGGGCTTCGAGGGATGAGGTAATCATCTTTTTAACGACTGCAACATTATGCGCAAGCCCTTTAAGCGAGCGCGAACGGCTGAAGCCCGCAACGTCTATCGTTCTGAAATTATATCCTTTTTCGGGGACGAGTTTTGCCTCAAGTTTATTGGCTGTACCTATATAACTTATCCTTGTATCGGGTTCTACTTCTCTTATATATCCTGCAACGGCAAGCGCCGGATTTATATGGCCGGCAGTTCCGCCGCCTGCAAAAAGAATATGCATAAATTTATCCCCTTTATGTTTTTTCGATTACCGAATATCTTGATACCGAAAGTACCATTCCCATTTCCGCAAGAAGTATAAAAAGCGATGTGCCGCCGTAACTGAAAAACGGCAGGCTGATACCGGTGTTAGGTATGGTATTTGTAACAACCCATATATTAAGCATTGCCTGAAGTCCCACCTGAAAGGTAAGACCGATGGCAAGAAGAGAGCCGAATTTATCGGGTGAGTGCATGGCTATCGTAAATCCGCGCCACACAAGCAGTGCAAACAGAACGATAATAACGCCGGCACCGATAAGTCCCAACTCTTCGCATACTATCGAAAATATAAAATCGTTGTGCGGCTCGGGCACCCATAGGTATTTTTGTCTTGACTGACCTATTCCCCTGCCGAGTATTCCGCCGGAACCTATCGCCAAAAGCGACTGTATCGTCTGAAAACCTTTGCCCTTTGCGTCAAGCCACGGGTCAAGCCAGTATTTTATACGGTCGGAACCGTAACCGATAACCTTTGTGACAATGGCAAGAAAAACAAGTCCAGCGCCGCCTACCGCGCCGCCTATAATGTAACGCTTTTTAAGTCCGCCGACTATCATAAGCACTACGCCTATCAAAAAGACAAGAATGGTAGCGGAAAGATGCGGTTCAAAAACTATAAGCGCGCATGTAGCGCCCAGCAAAACAGCCAGAAAAGCAATAAACTTAAATTCGCCCATCAGGCGGTAATTAGCCGATATAAGGGTGGAAAACAGCAGCACTATTGCAAATTTTGCTATTTCCGAAGGCTGGAATGTAAAACTGCCTATGGCAATCCAGCGTTTAACGTCCATACCGCTTACCATCGGGGGAGAAATAAGCAAAAATGCCAGCATACCGAGGGTTATTATAAATATCGGCCATGTGAATTTTCGCCAGAAGTGGTAGTCGATATGCGAAATAACAAGCATAGCGGTAACGCCCATTACCGCAAACAATAACTGTCTTACAATAAATTTGTAACTTGTGCCGTAGTATTCAAGACTGTAAGCATAACTTGCCGAAAACAGCATTACAAGACCTATTGTAACAAGAAGCAATACGAAAGAGAGAAAAGTAACGTCAATTCTGCCGGAAGGGGTAAAAATTCCGTGCTTTTTTCTCTGAGTTTTTACTGGCATCCGGACAGACTCTCCTTTAAAGTATTTTTACCACGCGTATATAACGCTCAAAATAGACAGGAAGCAGAATATAAGCGTGATCGAAGAAAAGAGGAAAACTATTTTTTGCTCGCTCATACCGCACATTTCAAAGTGGTGGTGTATGGGCGCCATCTTAAACAGGCGTTTTTTGGTGCGTTTGTAGTGCGCTACCTGAAGGATTACCGAAAGGGCTTCGATAAGATATATTATACCCATGGGTATAAGCAATATCGGCCTGCCGATGCTGAAAGAAAGCGACACTACCATACCGCCCAAAAACAGCGAACCGGTATCGCCCATAAACACCTTTGCCGGTTTTGCATTCCAAACGATGAATCCGGCGCAGGCGCCTGCAAGCGACGCCGCAAGTGCATTCGGCGCCGCCATATCAAGATAACCTGCCGAAAGCATGAACGCGCAGGCAACAACAAGCGTTACGCTGGCATCAAGTCCGTCTATACCGTCGGTAAGATTTACGGAATTTGTAAAACCGTATATAAACATAAGCGCAACAGGCCAAAAGAGGAGTCCGGCACCGTGCATTATATCTACGCTTCCTACAAAGGGTATATACG
>CAKSTF010000018.1 GCA_934491515.1 uncultured Eubacteriales bacterium | reverse complement strand
CTTTATTTTCGTCATTTCTGCCCTCCTACGTACAATATATTGTACTTAAAGACATTTTTCTGCTTTTAAAAAATATTCAACTTTACCAAAAAGTCATAAACCCACAAAATACGATATAGAGAAAAAGCAGGTCTTTTGACCTGCTTTTATTTTAATTTTATATTTATTATATGCCGCCCGAGGCGCGTTCTTCAGTTCAGAATAAATACACCGAGGTTAAGGTATGCGGCAAAGGTCAGCCATATTATATACGGTATCTGCAAAAGTCCCGCAGGTTTATCTATCTTATAAAACAGGAACGCGGTTACCGCCACCGTTACATACAAGAAGACAAGAATAACAAACGCCAAAAGATACTGCCTTGCCGAAAAGAACACCGGCGACCATATAAAGTTTAAAAACAGTGACGCAAAGTACCAGACAAAAGCGGTTTTTTTGTTTGCGTATATATCACGCTTAACAAGAACCATATAGAACGACACGCCCATAAGGATATAAAGAACGGTCCATACTATCGGAAAAACGATTCCGGGCGGAGAAAACGGCGGACGGTTGATATTCTTATAAAGATCCATATCGCCCCTTGTTATAAGCGCCGAAAGACCGCCTGCAAGCAGCGGCGGCAAAAGCGACAAAACAAACTTTTTTAAATCAAATCTTATAATCATATATAACACCCCGCAAAATATTTTATGAAAAACGGGCGTTATTTATGCAGAAAAAAGCGCCGGAAAAATTCCGGCGCTTTTTGATTCTGTTGTTAAAATCAGATTTCCGCAAAGTACTTAATGGTACGAACCATCTGGCTTGTGTAGGAATTCTCGTTATCGTACCAGGAAACAACCTGTACCTGATAGGTATCGTCGTCAATCTTGGTAACCATGGTCTGTGTAGCATCAAAGAGCGAACCGTAAGTGATGCCGATTATATCAGAAGATACGAGGGGCTCTTCGGTGTAGCCGAAGGAAGCGCTGGAAGCAGCCTTCATAGCGGCGTTGATGCCTTCAACCGTAACATCCTTGCCCTTAACAACGGCAACAAGGATAGTGGTGGAACCGGTGGGAACCGGAACACGCTGAGCAGAACCGATAAGTTTGCCGTTGAGTTCGGGAATAACAAGACCGATTGCCTTAGCAGCGCCGGTGGAGTTGGGAACTATGTTAACGGCAGCGGCACGTGCGCGGCGAAGATCGCCCTTTCTGTGCGGACCGTCAAGAACCATCTGGTCGCCGGTGAAAGCGTGAACGGTGGTCATAATACCACTCTGGATCGGGGCATACTTATTAAGAGTATCAGCCATGGGAGCAAGGCAGTTTGTTGTGCAGGAAGCAGCGGAAATGATCTTGTCCTCTTTTGTAAGAGTTTTTTCGTTTACGCTGTAAACGATGGTGGGAAGATCTTTACCTGCGGGTGCGGAAATAACAACCTTCTTTGCGCCTGCGTCTATATGAGCCTGTGCCTTTTCCTTGGAAGTATAGAAGCCTGTGCATTCAAGAACAACGTCTACGCCGATTTCGCCCCAGGGAAGATCCTTAGCGTCCTTTTCAGCGTAAATCTTGATAGTCTTACCGTCAACAGTGATGCTGTCTTCGCCTGTCTCTACCTTATCGCAGAGAGCGTAACGACCCTGTGCGGAGTCGTACTTAAGAAGATGAGCGAGCATTGCGGGGCTTGTAAGATCGTTGATGGCAACAACCTCGTAACCCTCTGCACCGAACATCTGACGGAATGCAAGACGGCCGATACGGCCAAAACCATTGATAGCAACTTTAACCATAATTAAAGAAACCTCCTATATTTTTTATCTATAACATTTTAACCTATTTATTGCATCTTTGCAAGTTAAAACAGACATTTTTTTAACAATTTTACTTTTTTTATTGATATTGATAAAAATAAAAAAGAAAGGAAGCGAAAATAATATGCATTTTTTACCTAATCGGCCCGAAATTTACACGGCTGCATTAAGGAATTTTTTACAAAAAAAGGCGTTTGAAGGCAAAGAATACGCTGCGGCGCTAAAAAAAATAGAACTTTTTGAACTTTTTAACGCCAAACCCCGATACAACATTATAACTCCCTGTGATATGCGGCTTATCACAATACTTTTAAGTGTTTTTTACGGCATAAGGACAGATGCAAAAATAATTCATACAAGAGCGATACCCACAAGGGTGTTTTTTGCCCTTATTTTTGCGGCGGTTAAAGAAAAGGCAGGCAAAATTTCCGTAAAAGAGCAGGGAAACTATCTGTATTTGGTCTTTAAAGGCAGACGCACCGCCATGCTGATAAGCCTTTCGGAAAAAGGCGGCGGCACGCTGCTTAAAACAGGAAACACAAACGCCGTTTCCGTTTATGCGCCTAAAGGGCAAAACAAAAATATCCCCCGCATTTCCGCGAAGGATATTTTTAAACTTATAAATGTTTTTTCGGTGTAACGGTAAAAGCGGTTTATTCTTCCGCACCGTATTTTTCAAGCACCTTTTCGGCAATCTTCATACCGTCTGCCGCGGCGGACATAATCCCACCGGCATACCCTGCGCCCTCGCCTGCGGGGTAAATACCCTTTATTACAGAAACGCCGTTTTCGTCCCTTAATATCCTTACGGGCGACGAACTGCGTGTTTCGGGGGCGGTAAGCACTGCACCGGGGTTGTCAAAACCCGATATTTTTTTGGCAAAAGCCTTTATTCCCAGTTTCAGACTTTCGGTTACAAACCCGGGAAATATTTTTTCAAAATCGGCAAAAACCGTTCTTGGTTTCACGGTGGGTCTTACGATGCCGAGTTCCTGTTTTTGGCCGTAAAGAAAATGCCCTACGGTATCTATGGGAACACTGCCGCCGCCCTGAACGTAAGCGGCGCTTTCTATTTTTCTTTGAAGTTCAACACCTGCAAGAACCGAATCGCCTTCAAAATCCGAAACGTCTACTCCCACAAGGAGCGCGCTGTTCGCATTTTCGCCGTCCCTGCGGCTTTCGCTCATACCGTTTACCGCCAAAGCGCCTTCCTCGGAGGAGGCGTTTACAACGCTGCCGCCCGGGCACATACAAAACGTATATACTCCCCTGCCGTTTTCAAGGTGTACCGCCGCCTTATAGTCGGCGGCGCCGAGCGCCGACGATTTTGCAAAATCGCCGTAAAGCGCGCGGTTTATATCGTTTTGCAGATGTTCTATCCTTACGCCCACGGAAAAAGGCTTGCGCTCCATTTTAACGCCGTTTTCAAAAAGCATATAAAAAGTATCCCTTGCGGAATGGCCGCAGGCAAGAATAAGGTTTTCACATTTAATCGGTTTTCCGTTCACTGTAATTTCGGTAAGTTTGCCGTTTCGAGTTCCGAAACCGTCAAAATGCGACAGAAAACGCACGCTGCCGCCTAAGGATATAATCTCTTTCCGTATATTCTTTACCACGGTTTTAAGTATGTCGGTTCCTATATGCGGCTTTGCATCGGTTAAAATGCTTTCCGGTGCGCCGAAATGCACAAACTGCCTTAGTATTTCACGGCAGCGGGGGTCTTTTATGCCCGTATTCAGTTTACCGTCGGAAAATGTGCCTGCACCGCCCTCGCCGAACTGGACATTTGAAGCGGCGTCAAGTTTTCCGCCGTTCCAGAATTTCTCAACCGCGGCGGTTCTTTCGTCAACATCGGCGCCGCGCTCGATAACCAGGGGGCACAGTCCCGCCTTTGCAAGGCAGAGCGCCGCAAACATTCCCGCCGGTCCGAAACCTATTACAACGGGCGGTGTTTCGGGGAATTTTTTCGCCTTTTTCCACTCGTACGGTTTTTCGGTGAATTTACGGCAATTTTTATTTTTCAAAATCAGGCGTTCTTCGTTTTTTACCTCCGCTTTAACAGAAACGCAGAAATGAACCTTGTCCTTTCTGCGCGCGTCCACCGATTTTCTGTGAAGGCACGCGCTTAAAACGTTTGATTCCCCCACGCCGAGCGCCCTTGCCGCAATTGCCTTCATATTTGAAAAATCGGTATTCACGGGAAGTTTTATATTTTCTATAATTATCATTTTTTGCCACCGTCAAGGTACTCGCATACGGCGTCTGCCGCGCACATTGCGCTGCTCCACGCCCATTGTAGGTTATAGCCGCCGCAGTCGCCGTCTATATCCAGTATCTCGCCTATGCAAAACAGCCCTTCGTCCTTTTCGGACATCATGGTGGTATCGTCAAACCCCGAAGTATCAAGACCGCCGGCGGTTACCTGTGAATTTATAAATCCTGCGGTACCTGTAACCGCAAAACTTAAATTCTTTATATTCTGTGCCAGCCGCTTTATATCGTCTGTGGTAAGCGTATCCGAAAAATCGGAAAGTTTAAGTCCCGAAAGTTTTACAATTGCCTGACCCACGCGCTTATTAAGCATACCCGTAAAAAACTCCTCAAGCGGACGCTTTGAAAGCACTGATTTTCTGTAACGTATCATATCAAACACGCGCTGTATATCATATTCCGGCATAAGGTCAAGCGCTATATGTTTTTCGCCCTTTTTACGTTCTGTTTCGCGGGATATCTGCATAACGGGCGGACCCGAAAGTCCGTAATCGCAGAAAAGCACCTCGCCCGTTTCGGAGCGCAGCGGTTTACCGTCGCAAAACAGGGTCGCTTTCGCGTTAACCTTTATGCCTTTAAGCGAGCGCGTAAGAGCGCTTTCCGTTTTAATCTGCACTATCGCAGGTGTGGTTTTTACCGTCCTGTACCCCAGTTTTTCAAGTATTTTAAGCATACTGCCGTTACTGCCTGCTTTTTCACCGCCGGAATAAAGACCGCCTGCCGCTATAAACACAGGCGTTTTGAATTTTTCGCCGCCCGCAGTTACGGTGTATCCCGATTCGTTTTTAAAAACATCGGTAACCGCGTGTTCGGTAAATATTTCCACACCTTTTTCTTCCGCCGCAAAACGCAGCGCGTCCACTACCGAGGACGCCTGAAGAGAATAAGGATACGCCCTGCCTTCACTGTCATAAGTGAAAATTATACCCAACTGGTTAAAAAACACTTCCGTTGCGAAATTATCGTAATTTTTAAGGGCATAACGGCAGAAGCCCGCATTTTCACCATGGTATTTTGAAGGTTCCGCGTTGCGATTTGTTATATTGCACCTTCCGTTGCCGGTAGTGATAAGTTTTTTGCCCACGCGGTTTAACTGTTCTAAAATACACACCGATATTTCTTCGCCGTGCATTTTTATTATCACGGAACAGGCAAGTCCCGAAGCGCCGCCGCCGGTTATTACAACATCATAATATCTTGACATATCGCCAATCAGTGCCTTTCATCGGAATTTGTGTAAAGTTCGCAGAAACGCGCCGCAAAAGATGGCTCGCGTCCTGCCGCGTACAGATGCGAAACGTCACCGAAACCGTTGCAGCGGAAAGCGGCTATTCCCTTTTCGCGCTCCTCGGTAACAAGTGTGGTAACCGAAGTGGGAAGCGCCACAAATCCCTGCCACAAAACGTGGGGCGCCACGCCTAAGATATGGGATAAGAAAACGCACTCTATACCGAAGTGGCAGAAAAGCACTATTGTTTTTGAATTCGGTTTTTCGGCGCGGTATATTCTGCCATCCCTGCGGTAGCCGTGTTTTGCCAAAAATCCGTCAAGTTCGGCGGTCACGCTGTCAAAGGTTTTCTTTATGGGCCCTGTTTTCATAAGGTCGGTATTATACCATTCGTTTTCGCTGTAGTAGCGCTCGTCCGAAGTCCAGTAAGAAGGCATAAGATCCCACGGCAGACTGTCCTCGCCGTTTTCCTTTGTATATGCCGGAAATTCCTGCAGCCAGTCAAGAACGGCCGCCTGTTTGCCCAAAGCCGCCATGGAGGGCGCCGCCGTTTCCCTTGCCCTGCCCAAAGGGGAAACATAATACTCGTCGGCGCAAAGCGATTTTATCCTCGGAACCAAAAGTTCCGCTTCAATTTTGCCGGCAGGAGTAAGACTGTCTGTTTCATAATTCGGATCGCCGTGGCGGACGATAACGATTTTCATTTATATCACCTTAATTTTTTAAAATTAACAAAATAAATATATCACACCGATAACACCTAAATCAATAAAAAAAGAAAACAGGCCGCCCGAAAGCGGTCTGTTTTCTCTTTTAAGGGGTTTGAGGAGAATTCGGGACTCATAGTCCCGCGCACCGAAAGGATTGCGGCTTCCTTTGCGGTACGACTATATTGTACAGCATATTTTTTAAGTTTCTGTGAACGAATTTTAAATTATTTAAAGAATATCTTTTAACATTCGGTCAACACTATTTACAGAAAGTTTCAAAAGGAGAAGAAGTTATGGAAAACGAAGAAAAGAATGGCAAAAAGCCCGGAAAATTCGGATATTATTCGGTTATTGCGCTTTCCCTTGTTATAATAGGCGCAGTTTCCTTTATAACCGTATCAAGACTTTCCGGCAAAAATATAAAAAATAAAAACAATCAGAACATCAGCAGCGGAAGTTATAAAAACAGCAGCGTTACCCCAAGCGCGGAAAGCAGCAAAGAGCCCGAAAAAGAAACCGAAAGCGCCGCGGGAAACGCCTCCTCCGAGCCTTATACACCGCCTGCGAGCAGCACCGCGGAAGAACCGAAACGCAGTTTCACGCTGCCGGTTGAGGGAGCCGTAATCAAACCGTACAGCGACAGTATGCTTCAATATTCAAAGACATACGGGGATACACGGCTTCACATGGGAATAGATATAAAATGTGCCGAGGGCACAAAGGTGCTTGCCGCAACCGACGGAACGGTAACCGACGTACAGGATGATCCGACGCTTGGAAAAACGGTTTCAATTGATCACGGAAACGGAATTATCGTAAAATACTGCGGACTTAAAACCGTTACCGTATCTAAAGGCAATGCCGTGCAGTCGGGCACGCAGATAGGCGTTTCCGGCACGGTGCCCTGCGAATGTGCCGATGAAGCGCACATTCACATTGAAGCCTATATAGACGGAAAACTTTCCTCCCCCATGGAGGCAATAGGCTTAAAGGAAGAAAATTAAAAGAAGAGTCGCCCTCGGAAATATCGCTTAGGGGCATAAAAACACGCGCCGCAAATTTTGATGCGGCGCGTGTTTTTTGTTTAGACAAAATAATCAGGTTACAACGATTCGTGACAAGCGGCTAATTTGTCCGCTTTTATTGCCTCGTCACTTGAAATACGCCAGTATTCCTGCGCTCCTCGACTTCAAAAGCAAAAAAATTCTCTCGCCTATGACAAACGCCGATAACGAAGCATGGTTTTGGAGCAGAAAAAACCGTCCCGTCTTGTTAAAAAGCCTCAGAATACGTCAGTATTCTTTCATTTTTTAACTTCGCCGAAATCAGTTTTTTCTCTTGCTACAAAACTGCTTCGCACTTTAAAATGAGAGTTTCGAGCAGGAGTCGCGGCAAAAATGTGCGGTAATGCTAACGCATAACGCGCATTTTTAACAAAGGATACTGCCGGAAATCCACATTTTAAAGCATACTGCGCTATCGGCATTTGTCATGCGGTCGAAGATTTTTGTAAGAAACAGCGCTTTTAGCGGCAAGGCGTCCCGACCGAGTAATACTGTCGTATTGCGAATGGAGGGCAACACAGCCGATAACTGCGCTGTTCTTCCAAAAAAATCGTTGTATCCTGATTGTTTTGTCTACGGATTTACAGCCTCAAGTCTGTATATGGGTTTATTTTCGCTTACGAATTTTTCTTCGTATTCGGTCATTATATTCCCTTCAAAATCGCTGTTGTGCAGGTCAAGACTGATATTTTTAAGGGTAAATCCCGCACGGCTCAGGTTTTCAAGCGAAAATTCAAAAAGTCCGCGGTTATCGGTTTTTTGATGAATTTCTCCCCCATGTTTCAGCAGTTTCCTGTATTCTTCAAGAAAGTGCGGCGCCGTAAGTCTGTGCGACGCATATTTCTTTTTAGGATAAGGGCAGGAAAAATTAAGGAATATTCTTTCGGCACATTCGGGCTCAAGATACCGCGGCAGATATTCCGCCGCCGTTCTTAAAAAATATAGGTTTTGCACCCCTTCGGCCTTGGCAAGTTCGCAGGCGGAAACGATAACGTTGGACACCTTTTCCACCGCAATAAAATTTATTTCGGGATGTGCTTTGGCGTATAAAACGGCAAATCTGCCCTTGCCGCATCCTATTTCTATAAAAAGCGGCTTTTTGGTTTTGAAGATAGCGTTTATATCCAGATACTGCGTATCGGACGAATTAAAATTACGGTCCTCGCTTTCGCAGATGTACAGAAGTTCCGAAACTGCGCAAAGGCGCTCGCTAAGGTGCTTTTTCTTTCTCATCCTCATCCGGCGAGTTCCTCCGCGGCGGCTACCGCGCCGTCCAAAAGGTCACCGTTATAATTTTCAACGCAGCCGTTATCCGCAAGTTTTGCAAGGTCCGGGTCAATAGGCATACGCGCGAGTACTTTAAGGCCTGTTTCTTCCGCTACGGCATCGCACCCTTCACCGAAAATACTGTGCTTTTTACCGCAGTCGGGGCATACAAAATAACTCATATTTTCTATTATTCCGAGAACGTTTATATTCATCATACGCGCCATATTGTACGCCTTTTTAACTATAAGCGATACAAGGTCCTGCGGCGAGGTAACTATTACGGCGCCGTCAAGCGGAATGCTCTGAAAAACGGTAAGCGGAACATCGCCAGTACCGGGAGGACAGTCTACTATAAGATAATCAAGGTCGCCCCATACAACGTCCGTCCAGAACTGTTTTACCACCCCTGCGATAACGGGACCGCGCCAGATTACAGGCGATTCCTTATCGGGGAGCATCATATTAACAGACATTATTTTAATGCCGCTTTTGCTTACCGCAGGCAGTATTCCGCGGTCGTCCTGCATGGCGTTTGCCGTTATACCGAAAGATTTGGGTATAGAAGGCCCTGTAACGTCCGCGTCAAGAATACCTACGCTGTGACCTTTTTTGCGCAGCGCCGCCGCAAGAAGCGAGGAGGTCATTGATTTGCCCACGCCGCCTTTGCCGCTTATAACGGCAATTACATGTTTAATATTATTGAATTTTCCGGTGGGTTCCAAAAGGCTTTCCTTTTCGCAGTTTCCCGCGCTTTCACAGCCTTCGCAATGGCCGCCGCATGAATGTTCTGACATTTTAAACATCACCTTAACAGTATTTTTAAAGCGGTGCGGCAAAACCCGATGGTATTGCCTGCACCGCCTGTTATTATATCAGAAAAACCTGCCGACTGCAATAGTATCACTGCGCCTTTTCTTCACAAAAACAACTGCGTATGCATTTATACGAGTTTTCGGGCGAGTAATCAAATTCGTCTATATGGTCGCCGTTAAAGAAATATTGTATGGGAGGTTTTTCTTCCGATTCAAAACTGTCAATCAAAACAAGTTTGATTTTCATTTTTTCGGGATTTATGCTTTTTATGTAAACGCAGGCGCGCGAACCTATATACACATCGGGACGCGGTTCCGCAAGACCGGCAAGGTTTGGGGTAAGTTCTACGAATATCCCGTATTCTTCAATACTTCGTATAACTCCGGTAACGGTCTGACCGGCCGTAAAAAGATCGGCGTTTTCCTGCCATGTGCCCAGCAGTTCTTTCATAGTAAGGGTTATTTTTCCGTTTTCTATGCATTTTACCGCTACACGAATATTATCGCCCACGCAAAAGCGGTCTTTCGGGTGCGATATTCTGGATACGGATATCGAATCTATCGGCAGAAGCGCGGCGTTGCCGCAGCCGATATCGCAAAACGCACCGAACGTTTCAAGGTGCGTAACCTTTGCGTCTATAACATCGCCCACCGACAGGTGCGATAAAAACTGCCTGCGGCACTTTTCCTGTGCCTTTCTGCGCGAAAGCTGCGCGTAGGTCCTGCCGCGTGCGTCCGAGGCAAATCCGGTAATAACAAAACTTACCGCTTTGCCCACCCTTGATATAAGGGCTATATCCCTTGTTGTGCCCTCTGCTATACCGACGGCGCCCTCAACGCGCGGTATCACGCCGCGCATAATGCCGAGGTCCACAATAAGATTGTGCGCGGTATCGCACATTACTACCGTACCTTCAAGAATTTTTTCGGAATTTGCCGCGGCTGTGAGTCTTTCTCTTGAGGAGAGGGCGTGTCTGTTTTCGGGTGTGCCTATAAGCATGCCTTCAGGGTAAAAATCTTTCATTTTTCTCTACCTTTCTTTAGTACGCGCCGCACGCTGCCGTGCAGCGCAACTTTAACTGTTGTTAAAGTTTATGCCGAAGACATCAAAAAAATGAAAAGCGCAGCACCGTTTTTACGATGCTGCGCAAATTTAAATCAAAATCCCTTATATTCGCCCGATTCAATCTTTTCTTTCATAGCGGTGATAACGGCGTTTTTATCCTCTTTATAGGTAACTCCGTACCACTTTTCTTCCGCCACAAGCACGCGGACCTTCTTTTCGCCCTTTTCAATCATATCCGCAACTATAAATGGCAGATAAAATTCCGATTTCGGAACATTTATTTTTTCGTCAAGAAATTTTTTAAGGTCGCGTTCCGTATAGGAAAAGAAGTCGGGCATAAATCCCCACATATTCATGGAAACCACCGTGTCCGGAGAAAGTTCAACCTTTTTTTCGCCGTCATAATAACAGCAATCCTTTATTTTCGTGCGCTCTGTTACGCATTTAAGGTAACCGTTTTCGGTTTCGCAAACGCCTCTCGACACCGTGCCGTTTTCGGTAAGGGTGTTTGCAAGGCGGAAACCTACCATACAGTATTCGTCCGCGCCGCTTTTAAGCGACCCGTAAATCTTTTTAAAAGCGTCTTTACCGTAATAGTCGTCCGCGTTTATAACCGCAAAAGGATTTTTAACAACATCCTTGCAGCAATAAACCGCATGACCCGTGCCCCAGGGTTTTTCCCTGTCGGGAGGACAAACATAGCCCTTTGGCAGAACGTCGGTCTCCTGAAAAACGTATGTAACGGGAGCCACCTTTTCTATGCGGCTGCCTACCGTGTTTTTAAAATCTTCTTCAATAGCGTGTTTTATAACAAAAACAACATCGGTAAAACCTGCCGCCAGTGCGTCATAAACCGAAAAGTCAAGCAAAGCCTGACCGTGCGGTCCGATGGGTTCAACCTGTTTAAGTCCGCCGAATCTGCTGCCCATTCCCGCAGCCATAACCACAAGGGTAGCCTTAAAGTCCATCTTTATCCTCCGTTTTCGCATTATCTTCGGAAATAACCGTTTTGCTTTCCTTTTCGGAAAAGCCCTCGGTACTCTCCTTCATAAACAGCACCTTTACGGTAAGTATCAGAAGTTTAAGGTCCAAAAGCAGCGAATAGGTCTCTATATAAGTAAGATCCATATGCAGTTTGTCTTCCGGCGTGGTGTTATACTTGCCGTACAGCTGGGCAAAACCCGTAAGTCCCGCTTTGACCCTGTTCCGCAGTTCAAATTCGGGGTACTTTAAAGAGTATTCGTACACGTTTTCTATTCTTTCGGGGCGCGGACCCACTACCGACATATCGCCGCGCAGAATATTTATCAGCTGCGGAAGTTCGTCTACACGGCACGCCCTTATGATTTTGCCGACCTTTGTTATGCGGTCGTCATCGTTAACGGCTTTTTTAACGCCGTCTTTATCCGCGTCCACTATCATGGAACGGAATTTCAGTATATTGAAAATCTTTCCGTTTTCCGTAACGCGGTTCTGGCGGAAAAATACGGGGCCGCCGTCGTCAAGTTTTATTGCAACGGCGCACACCGCCATTATCGGTGACGCGATTATAAGTCCCACCAAGGATATAAGTATATCAAGAATACGCTTTACGGCGCGCTGTTCGGTGGTAAGACCGCGGTTGCGGCTCATAAGAACGGGAGTGTCGCCTATCTGGATGTTGTAACTGTTGTTTATTATTATGTCCGTAATATCGGGCAGCAGATAACTGCGTTTTTGCTGCGAATAGCAGTACGATACTATATTACGCTGCATATTTTTATCTATTCCGCAAATAACCACTGCATCGTATTTGTCTATCTGTCGCTTTATCTCGTCAAGGTCGGTGCGTTCGGCGTTTATGCCGCGCTCTATAACAAACCTTTCGGAAAGGCGGCCCATTTTGCGCATAAGTTCAAGGCCTTTTATATCCTTATTGAAAATAAAGACCACGCGCCGCGCAGGATGCGTTTTAAAGTATATTATATTCGCGCAGCAAGCGCAAAGCGCCGCCACGGCAAGCTGGTATACAATGCCGCGCAGAAGGGGCAGAACCTCCACCAACTGCCGCGCTATAAGCGACAGTTCCAGATACATTATTATGTTTGTGAATACTATTGCAAGGAAAAAACTGTATATTATCTCGTGTATACGGTAAATTCCTATTCCGAAAGCGCCGTACAGCGTAGAAAATGTCATAAAAAGCAGGACATATGATAAAATAACAACATAGTTACCCTTGTTGCTGAATACCGATTCCATGTAGTTTGAAGTCCATACCTGAACAAATCCGGTTGTGACGGCAAAGACCAGAAACGCCTTTACTATCGACATGACCGATTTTCTAAGCGTAAGAAAAAGGCGCATACCGCACACCTCACTTTCAAGCAAAATACTATCCTTTGTATTATTTATACAGTATATATTCCGCACAAGCGATTTGTCAAGCAAAACGGCAAATGCGCACTTGTAAAATCGTCTTTTCGGTGGTAGAATTAAAATCAGTAGAAATTTAATTTAAGGGTGAGCCTTATGAAAAAACAAACAGTGAGATTTTTATCCCTTGCGCTCTCGGCGGCGGTCGTGCTGTCCGTTTCTGTTTTGCCGCGGACTGCAATCCGCAAAGGCGGAAAAACAGAAACCGCTTACCTTTCCGGCGTATCCCCTGTAAGCACGATTCCGGACGCCGTTACCGCGGATACCGAAAAGCGGGAACGCAGCGGCGAAATGTACGGCAGCGTTTTTACAGACACGCCGGCGACCATAGGCGACCTTTCGGACGATGACCTGCTTAACGGGTATTTGGGCAATACACAAAAACCCGCAAAGACCGGCAAGGCAGGACGGTATGCCGCCGCAGCGGCGCCTGCCGCATATTCGGCGGTTTTAAGCGGAAACAAACTTGACGGGCTTATGAAAGCGCTTTACGATTCCTGTGCCGAAACTGTAAAAAAAGTTGCTGCAGGCACGAAAAGCAGCACAGGTACCGATCTTATCAACATTTCGGGTTTCATAAGCGACGAAGATTCCGATAAACTTTGCTGGACAAAAGAAGGGCTCGGCGCTTCCACCACGCAGGAAATGATAGACCTTGCTTCCGAAAAGGCCGAAGGCGCTTTATCGGAAGTGCTCAGCCGTTATCTTTACAACGGCAGTATGCCGGATTCTTATTCGCTGCTGCTTAATACGCTTACCGCAGATCTTCCGTACGACCTTTACTGGTTTGATAAAACTGCGGGACTTCACGGCGGATATACCTATACGTTCGGTTATGACGATGATTCGTGCGGAATAAGCGCCGTTTATTTCCTCTTCTCTTTCTCGGTATCGGCGGATTATTACGGCGGTACGCAGACAAACGAATACGGTCTTTCGGAGGACCTTACCGACGCTTCGGCAATCGGCGCGGTAAACACGGCAAAGAACAACGCACAAAGCATTGTAAATGCAAACGCCGCCTTTGGGGACGCGGAAAAACTTGCGGCTTACAAAGCGGCAATATGCGAACTTACCGACTATAATCACCCTGCGGCAGCCGGCGGCATCGCCTACGGCGACCCGTGGCAGTTAATATATGTTTTTGACGGCAATCCCGACACAAAAGTAGTTTGCGAAGGTTATGCCAAAGCATTCCAGTATCTTTGCAATCTTACCGATTTCAGCGATGATTCAGTATATTGCATCTCGGTAACGGGCAATCTTTATGAAGGCCAGGCCGGAAACATTTCGGTTTTAGGCGCGCACATGTGGAATATACTGCATTTCGGCGGCAAAAACTATCTTATTGATATTACGAACGACGATTCCGATACGTCGCCTACCGATTATCTGTTTATGAAACCCGCCGTAACAGGCAGTGCCGACGGCAAATATTATATGCGGCTTGGCAATACCTATCTTGCATATAAATACGATGCCGCAGCGGAATCGGTATTTGACCGGGATATGCTTTCCGTTACCGTTTCAAACACCTTGGGCGACGCCACGGCGGACGGTAAAGTAGACGTGGCGGACTGCGTAAAAATAATAAGGGCGGTTAAGAACGGCCTTGCGCTTACAGACCTTGAAAAACTTGTTTTCGATGTAAACTGTGACGGCTCGGTATCGGCGGAGGACGCGATACTTGCCGCAAAGATCAATGCAAAACTCGTTTAAGAAAAACGGCTGTTCTTCTGCCCCGTTTAAAAAACTTTAAACTTGACATATCGGGTTTGCAATAATATAATGATGTTTGTTATATTATAGTAAGGGTGGTTATCACTTTGGCTAAAACGATAAAAATAACAAATGACGGTCTTAAAAAACTTGAAGAAGAACTTGAGAATCTTAAAACCGTCGGACGTGCGGATATCGCGGAAAAAATCAAAGTGGCACGCGGCTACGGCGACCTTTCCGAAAACAGCGAATACGATGAGGCCAAAAACGAACAGGCTAAGATCGAGGCACGTATCGTAGAACTTGAGGCAATGCTCAAAAACGTTGAGATAATTACCGATATAAAAGGTTCTGCAAAAAAAGTTGTTGTAGGCGTTAAAGTAAAGGTTTACGATTACGAATTTGACGAAGAATGCGAATATAAAATAGTTGGCTCTACGGAAGCGGACCCGAAGGAAAACAAGATTTCCGACGAATCGCCCGTGGGCAAGTCCCTCATCGGCAAAAAGGTCGGTGACGAGGTAATAGCCGAAACCCCGGCAGGCGAAATTAAATTAAAAGTTTTGGGGATTTCAAAATAATTACTTTTAGGGCAGTTTCAAAACTGCCCTTCCTTTTAATAACGAGGTGGATGTAAAAAATGGCTGACAACAATCAGGTACAGGATTTAAGCGAAATACTGCAGATTCGCCGTGATAAACTGGCGTTGCTGCGCGAATCGGGAAATGACCCGTTCCTTAAAATGAAATACGATCTTGACAGTTACTCAAAACAGATCAAGGCAGATTTTGAAGGATACGAAGGCAAGACCGTTTCGGTAGCAGGCAGAATAGTTACACGCAGAATAATGGGCAAGGCAAGTTTTGTCGGTCTGCGTGACGGTGAAGGCGACATACAACTTTATGTCCGCCGCGACGATGTGGGCGAAGAAGACTATGCCGCTTTCAAAAAGTGGGATATCGGTGATATCATAGGCGTTAAAGGTTTTGTTTTCAAAACCCAGACGGGTGAGATTTCCATACATGCCGAGCATATCGAACTGCTTTCAAAATCGCTTCTCCCCCTCCCCGAAAAATTTCACGGTCTTAAAGACACCGATACGAGATACCGCCAGCGTTATGTCGATCTTATCGTAAATCCCGAGGTTAAAGACACGTTTATAAAGCGTTCGCAGATACTCCGCGAGATACGCGCTTTTCTTGATAACAAGGGTTTTCTTGAGGTGGACACGCCTATTTTGGTACCGCTTGAAATAGGTGCGGCTGCGCGTCCGTTTAAAACGCATCACAACACCCTTGATATGGATATGTATCTGCGTATCGAGACCGAACTTTACTTAAAACGTCTTATCGTAGGCGGAATGAACAAGGTTTACGAAGTGGGCAGAATATTCCGCAACGAGGGTATGGATACAAAGCACAATCCCGAATTTACCACAATAGAACTTTATCAGGCATATACCGACTATCACGGCATAATGGACCTTGTAGAAGAAATGAATACCATGCTTGCCGAAAAGATATGCGGCACCACCAAGATAAACTATCAGGGCACCGAAATTGATATGGGTCACTGGGAACGCCTTACCATGGTTGAAGCGGTAAAGAAGTATTCGGGCTGCGATTACAACGACTGGGCTACCGACGAGGACGCCCGCCGCTGCGCCAAAGAAAGGCACGTTGAAGTTCCCGAGGACGCAACCAAAGGTGCCGTTCTTGTTGAATTTTTTGACGCTTTCGTTGAAGAAAATCTTATCCAACCGACCTTTATTTACGATTATCCGGTTGAAAACAGTCCGCTTGCAAAGCGCAAACCCGAAAATCCCGCGTTTACGGAACGCTTTGAGTATTTTATAAACGCCACCGAATTCGGCAATGCGTTCAGCGAACTTAACGACCCGATAGATCAGAAAGAGCGATTTGAAAAACAGGTTGCGGCAAAGCGCGCGGCTGACCCCGACTGCACTTCAGAGGTCGATTATGACTATGTAACCGCACTTGAATACGGTATGCCCCCCACAGGAGGCCTCGGCTTCGGTATCGACCGCCTTGTTATGCTCCTTACCGACAGCCCCTCTATAAGGGATGTACTTCTCTTCCCCACAATGAAGCCGCTTGACAACTAAAAAGAGCCCGTAAACCAAGAGTTTTCAACGGGCTGAAACCTGAGAAAAAAATCATTTTACCACTGTTTTACCACTGTTTTTGATTTTTTTTGCAGCAAAACAATTAAGTCCTGCCTTTTCGGGCAGGACTTTTTGTTATCGCTATTCTGTTTTATAAATTCAGGAGTTTGAACCTATTGTAAGTTTTGCGGTAAATGTGCCGCCGTTACGGTAAATTTCAACCTCAACGGTATCGTTTACGTCACAGTCATTTACATATTCGCTAAGCATACTGTACTCGGTTATGTTCTTTCCGTTAAACTTGGTTATGATATCGCCGCGTTTAATGCCTGCCTTATCGGCGGGGCTGTCGGAATCGACGCGAAGAACCACAGCGCCCGAGGGATAGCCGTAATATTTAAGCACATCGCTTGTATATTTTTCGCTTATGGTTATACCTACATACGGTTCTTTTGAATCCTTCTTGTCTATTATCTTTTTGCAGATTTCTTTTACCGTGTTTGAAGGAATTGCAAAACCCATACCTTCAAACTCTTCCGAAACTATTTTGGAAGAGTTGATACCGACAAGTTTACCGGTTGCGTCAAGAAGCGCACCGCCCGAATTTCCAGGGTTTATCGCGGCGTCGGTCTGGATAAGGGGAACGCTCTGGCTTGTTGAAACAACGCGGTTAAGTCCGCTTATTATACCATAAGTCACGCTGCCCATAAACTCAAGACCTCCGGGCGCGCCTATCGTTACCACATACTGACCTACTTTCAGTTCGTCGGAATCGGCAAATTCCACCGCTGCAAGATTTTTTGCGTCTATCTTAAGAACCGCAATATCGGCTGAAATGCGGTAACCTACTACCGACGCATCATACGCAGTGCTTTCGGAACTGCCCAGAAATACTTCTATTTTACCCTTTCCCGCTTCAACAACGTCGCTTATAACGTGATAGTTGGTTATAATATAACCGTCCGAACTGTAAACAACGCCCGAACCAGAACCGTTCTGTTCCTGACTGCCGCCGAAGAAACTGCTTACCGAAGTAGTGGTTCTTATTCCCACAACGCTTGCCGTGCATTTTTCAGCAACCGCCTGCGCTATTGAATCGGCGTTTTCGTCAACGTTTATGCTTATGTTCGAGGGATTAACGGAAATGCCGGAATCGCCGGTACCGCTGTTCTTTTTAAACACGCCGGTAAGAACGGCGACCGCCGAGCCCGCGCCTATAAGCGCTGCCAGCACCGCAGAGAGTATCACAGCGCCGGTACTGTGCATGCGCCGCGTTTTCGCAGGCTGAACAGGCGAATAATTGTAATCGAAATTATTGTTAAAATCGTCCATCTTAAAAAACTCCTTTTCACGGATACAAAGCCCTTGCTTTGTTTACAAAGATATTTTAATCCGTAATTGTTACGTTTATTAGCCGAAAATATGAATTTTTATTTAATTCGGCGGCTTTACCGTGCCGTTTCACACCTATATAATATCATAAAACGCCGAAAATTCAATAAAATGCTTTACTTTTTAAGTTTGCGGTGCTATAATAATGAGGCTACCGTTTTCTGTGCTTGGGGCGTCTGCCGCAATGCGGAAACACTTTTGACCCTTTGCTCGGAACACGGCGGACATTTTAAGAAAAGGAGTGCAATTTAAATGACCAACGAGAAAAAGCAGCAGGTTATGACCGAATATGCTATTCACGAGGGTGACACCGGTTCTCCGGAAGTTCAGATCGCCGTTCTTACAGCGCGTATCAACGAGCTTAACGCGCATCTTGACGTTCACAAGAAGGACCATCACTCACGCCGCGGTCTTCTTAAGATGGTAGGTCACAGAAGAAACCTTCTTGCCTATCTTCAGAAGAAGGATATCGAAAGATACCGCGCAATCGTTAAAAAACTCGGTCTGCGTAAATAATAAAATAGAAGCAAGCCGAATTTCGGTTCGGTTTGCTTTTGTTTTTATTGGGGGAGTTTCGAGTTTTAGCGGTAAATTGAACCTCCGAAAATTCGGCGGCTGAATTTATTGCTAAAAACGAAAGATTCTCCCGAAAAATATATTAAGGAGAAAAAAGTATGTTTGATAACTACAAGGTTTATGAAACCACCATTGCCGGCCGTCCCTTTAAACTTGAAACCGGCAAAATGGCGCAGCTTGCGAACGCCGCTTTTATGGCGACCTACGGCGAGACCTGTGTTCTTTGTACCGTAACGGCTTCCGATAAGCCGCGCGAGGGCGTTGACTTCTTCCCTCTTTCGGTAGACTACGAAGAAAAAATGTATTCGGTAGGCAGAATCCCCGGTTCTTTCCATCGCCGCGAGGGCAAGGCAAGCGAAAAGGCAATACTTGCTTCACGCTGCATTGACAGACCTATCCGTCCCCTTTTCCCAAAGGATATGCGCAACGACTGCACCGTTGTTGCCACCGTTATGTCGGTTGACCCCGACTGCTCGCCCGAAATTACGGCGGCTATCGGTGTTTCAGCAGCAATCGCTGTATCGGACATCCCTTGGGACGGTCCTATCTCTTCCACCGCAGTAGGTCTTGTTGACGGTGAAATCGTTATTAACCCGACCCTTGAGCAGCGCGAAAAGAGCGACCTTAACCTTACGGTATCTTCCACCGCGGATCTTGTTGCAATGATAGAAGCCGGCGGTAACGAAATTTCCGACGACCTTATGTTCGACTGCATTATGGCAGGTCACGAGGTAAACAAGGAAGTTGTTAAGTTTATAAACGGCATTGTTGCCGAAATAGGCAAAGAAAAATTCACTTTCGAGTCGAGCAATCCCGACCCCGAAATAATGGCTGAAATCGAAGATTTCTGCATAGAGGACGTAAAAAAGGCTCTTGATACCGACGATAAGAACGTTCGTGACGCAGCGCTTCTGCCCATATACGACGCGGTTCACGCCAAATTTGACGAGCGTTTTGAGGGCAACGAAGCAAAACTTGACGAAATTATGTATCTTGTTCAGAAACACGTTGTACGTTCATGGCTTAAAGACGAGCACAAACGTGTTGACGGCAGAGGCATTGATGAAATCCGTCCGCTTAACGCACAGATAGACCTTCTGCCCCGCGCACACGGTTCGGGTATGTTTACCCGCGGTCAGACTCAGGTGCTTTCTGTTGCAACGCTTGCTTCCGTAAGCGATGCGCAGAAACTTGACGGTCTTGATGAGGATACGCAGAAGCGTTATATCCACCACTACAACTTCCCCTCCTACTCGGTAGGCGAAACAAAGCCCTCAAGAGGTCCGGGCAGACGTGAAATAGGTCACGGCGCACTTGCCGAAAAGGCGCTTATTCCTGTTATCCCCTCGGTTGACGAGTTCCCCTATGCTATCCGTGTGGTATCCGAAGTTCTTTCATCCAACGGTTCTACCTCGCAGGGTTCTATCTGCGGTTCAACGCTTGCCCTTATGGCTGCCGGCGTTCCGATAAAGGCACCCGTTGCAGGTATCTCCTGCGGTCTTATCACCGGTGACGAAGGCGTTTACGGCGACTTTATGACCATGGTTGACATTCAGGGTCTTGAAGACTTCTACGGCGATATGGACTTTAAAGTAGCGGGCACCAAAAAAGGTATCACCGCAATACAGATGGACCTTAAGGTACACGGTCTTACACCCGAAATAATCAAGGAAGCATTTGCGAAGACCCACAAGGCACGCGATTACATCCTTGATGAAGTAATGCTTAAGTGTATAGCAGAGCCGAGAAAAGAACTTTCCAAGTATGCACCCAAGATGCTTACAACCGTTATAAGCCCCGACAAGATCGGCGATGTTATCGGCAAGCAGGGCAAGGTTATACAGTCTATACAGGAACAGTGCGATTGCACAATCAACATTGAAGAGGACGGTCACGTATTTGTTTCCGGTCTTGATGTTGAAAAGGCGCAGCAGGCTGTTGACATTATAAACCTTATAGCAAACGATCCCGAAATCGGCGCTATATACAGCGGCAAGGTAACAAGACTTATGACATTCGGCGCGTTTGTTGAAATCGCTCCCGGCAAGGAAGGTCTTGTTCACATTTCAAAACTTGACGTTAAGCGTGTAAACCGCGTTGAGGATGTTGTTTCCGTAGGCGACCAGGTACTTGTTAAGGTTACCGAAATCGACGATCAGGGCAGAATAAACCTTTCCCGCCGCGACGCGCTTATAGAGGTTAACGGCGCTGTTATTGAAGACGACGCCGACGAAGAACCCGAGAGAAAACCCCACGGCGGCGCACATCGCGACCGCAGAGGATTTAAAAAGAAATAAAACTGTCTGTTAAAAAGCGGGCACGGTAAAAACCGTGCCCGCTTTTTTATCCGCAAAATTAAAACCGAACGGCTGCAGCCGTTCGGTTTTAATTTTGCTTTTACTTTAAGTTTGTAAAAGAATTTTCTTTTCTTATAACGTCATGCGCGCCGCCTTCCACAATGCTTGTAGCGGATACGCGCGTAAGTTTGGCTTTTTCTTTCAGTTCTTCAAGATTAAGCGCGCCGCAGTTGCACATGGTTGATTTCACCTTTGAAAGCGAAACCGCAACATTATCCTTTAAAGTGCCGGCATAAGGCACATAAGAATCAACGCCCTCTTCAAAAGAAAGTTTCTTATCGCCGCCCAAATCGTAACGCTGCCAGTTTCTTGCGCGGTTGGAGCCCTCACCCCAGTACTCTTTATAGTATGTACCGTTCATCGAAATCTTATTTGTGGGGCTTTCGTCAAATCGGGCAAAATATCTGCCGAGCATCATAAAGTCCGCACCCATGGCAAGCGCCAGGGTCATATGGTGATCGTGAACGATACCGCCGTCCGAGCAAACGGGCACATAGATTCCCGTTTCGCGGTAGTATTCGTCGCGCGCGGCGCAAACATCGATAAGCGCGGTTGCCTGACCGCGGCCTATACCCTTTGTTTCGCGGGTGATACAGATAGAGCCGCCGCCGATACCTACCTTAATAAAGTCGGCTCCCGCCTTTGCAAGGAATAAAAATCCTTCTTTATCAACAACGTTGCCGGCGCCCACTTTTACGCTGTCGCCGTATTTCTCCCTTATCCAGCCGATAGTTCTTGACTGCCATTCGGAAAAGCCCTCGGAAGAGTCAATGCAAAGCACGTCGGCTCCCGCCTCAAGAAGTGCCGGAACACGTTCAGCATAGTCCCTTGTGTTTATGCCGGCGCCCACTACATAGCGCTTATGCGAATCAAGCAGTTCGTTGGGGTTGTCCTTGTGCGCGTCGTAGTCTTTTCTAAAAACAAAATATTTAAGGTTTCCGTTCTTATCGATTATCGGCAGCGAATTCAGTTTATTATCCCAGATTATATCGTTTGCCTGTTTAAGACTTGTATCTTCATCGGCAACTATAAGTTTTTCAAAGGGCGTCATAAAGGTTTCAACCTTTTCATCGCCTGTCATACGGCTTACCCTGTAATCGCGGCTTGTAACGATACCTATAAGTTTGCCGCCCGAAGTTCCGTCTTCGGTAACGGCTATGGTGGAATGTCCGTTGCGTTCTTTAAGCGCCAGAACGTCCTTTAACGTGGCGCCCGGTTTGATATTTGAATCGCTTACAACAAAGCCTGCCTTAAAACTTTTGGCGCGCGCCACCATTGCCGCTTCGTCTGCAATGCTTTGCGAACCGTATATGAACGAAACGCCGCCCTCGCGCGCAAGTGCAACCGCCATTTTTTCTCCCGATACCGACTGCATTATCGCCGAAACCATCGGTATATTGAGGGTTATAGCAGGTTGTTCTCCCCTTTTATATTTTACAAGCGGTGTTTTAAGCGAAACGTTAGCCGGTATGCACTCGCTTGACGAGTATCCCGGAACCAAGAGATATTCGTTAAAAGTATGTGATTCTTCTTTAAAATAGTAAGCCATATTTTTCCTCCCTTTATTAAAACAGTCCCGTTATTTTTCCGTTTTCGTCAACGTCTATTCTCTCCGCGGCAGGAACTTTAGGCAGCCCCGGCATGGTAAGAATATCGCCGGTAAGCACCACAATAAAGCCGGCACCTGCAGATACCTTTACGGATTTAACGGTTACCGTAAAGCCTGTCGGTGCGCCTAACTTCGTCGGGTCATCAGAAAAACTGTGCTGTGTTTTTGCTATACAAACGGGCATATCAGAAAAGCCCATTTCTTCAAATTTCTGTAACTGTTTTTGTGCGGCAGGCAGAATATTCACGCCATCGCCGCCGTAAACTTTTTTAACTACCGATTCTATCTTTTCTTTTAATGTAAGGTTATCGGCATACGCAAAGCGGAAATCGGGCTTTTCCTCTTCGCAAAGTCTTACAACTTCGCGTGCGAGTGCCTCGCCGCCCTTGCCGCCCTCCGACCAAACGGTGGAAAGCACTGTGTTAACGCCGAGTTCTTTACATTTAGATACTATAAAATCAATTTCCGCGTCGGTATCGGTCGGGAAACGGTTTACCGCAACAACGCAGGACAGACCGTAAACGTTTTTAATGTTGTTTACATGCCTTAAAAGGTTCGGTATACCCTTTTCAAGCGCCGCAATATCTTCCGTGGCAAGTTGTGTTTTTGCAAGACCGCCGTGCATTTTAAGCGCGCGTACCGTTGCAACAACAACTACCGCGTCGGGCACAAGCCCTGCCATACGGCATTTTATATCAAGGAATTTTTCGGCGCCCAAATCTGCGCCGAAGCCTGCCTCGGTAACGGTGTAGTCGCCCATTTTAAGGGCTGTTTTGGTGGCGATAACACTGTTGCAGCCGTGCGCTATATTGGCAAAGGGTCCGCCGTGAACAAATGCGGGCGTTCCCTCAAGCGTTTGAACAAGATTGGGTTTAAGCGCATCCTTAAGCAACGCCGTCATAGCGCCCTGCGCTTTAAGGTCGCCGCAGGTTACGGGTTTATCGTCATAAGTATATCCAACAATTATGCGTGAAAGCCGGTCTTTAAGGTCGGTTATCGAACTTGAAAGGCACAATATAGCCATTATTTCGCTTGCAACGGTTATATCAAAGCCATCCTCACGCGGAACGCCGTTTGTCTTACCGCCCATGCCGTCCACTATAAAGCGCAATTGGCGGTCGTTCATATCGACGCAGCGTTTCCAGGTTATTTTTCTTACGTCTATATTAAGCGCGTTGCCCTGTTGGATATGATTATCAAGCATTGCGGCAAGCAGATTGTTTGCGGCGCCTATCGCGTGAAAATCGCCCGTAAAGTGAAGATTTATGTCCTCCATGGGAACAACCTGCGCGTATCCGCCGCCGGCAGCGCCGCCTTTTACGCCGAACACGGGACCGAGTGAAGGTTCGCGAAGCGCAACCGTAACGTCCTTTCCTATGCGGCGAAGACCGTCCGCCAGACCTATGGTAGTGGTGGTCTTTCCCTCGCCCGCAGGGGTGGGAGTAACGGCTGTAACAAGAATAAGTTTGCCGTTTTCGCGCTTTGAATCGCGGAGCAGACCAAGGTCTATTTTCGCCTTGTAATTTCCGTACTGTTCTATGTGTTTTTCGTCCACATGGGCGCGCTTTGCTATATCTTTAATGTTTTCCATTTTACAGCGCTGCGCTATTTCTATATCCGATAAATAATCCATACCCTGCTCCCTTTTTGATTTATAATTTAAGCAGCAAACTTTCAAGTTCCGCAATGCTTTCCGCCGTAAAATCCGCACCGGCCGCCTGCAGTTCTTCGCGGCTGCCGTATCCGTAAAGCACACCTACTGCCTTTAGCCCGTTTTCGTGCGCGCCCTCGATATCAAACCTGCGGTCGCCCACCATAACGGAATTTTCAGCCGAAAGACCTGTTTTTTTAAGCGTATACTCTATAACCGCGGTTTTTGAGCTGCGCCTTTCATCCATAGTGGCGCCGCATACAAAGTCAAAATACTTTAAAAGCCCGAAGTGTTCAAGTATCATAACGGCGTATTTTTCCGGTTTTGAGGTTGCAAGAACTATCCTTTTGCCCGAAGATTTAAGGCATTTTAACATATTTTCGGTGCCCGTGTAAACCCTATTTTCAAAAATTCCTTTATCGGCGAAATATTCGCGGTAAACGTCCACCGCTTTAAGCGCCTGCGCTTCGGAAAAGGCGAAATGTTTTTCAAAACTGTCCGTAAGCGGAGGACCGATAAAATCGTAAAGGCTTTTACGGTCGTCCACCGATATACTAAAGTATTTAAGCGCATATATCACCGAGTTTATTATCCCCTCTTCGGGGTCGGTGAGCGTGCCGTCCAAATCAAATAGAATATTCTCTGTCATATCACTTTAAAGAGCGCAGGTAATCCTCAAGAATGATTACCGCCGCTACCGCGTCCACGGTTTGTTTTCTTTTTTTGCCGCGCACGTCATTTACGTTTAAATACCTGTGCGCGCTAAGCGTTGTGCAGCGCTCGTCCCACAAAACGGTCTCAATTCCGCTTGAAACTTCAAGTTCCTTTGCAATCGCAGTACAGGTTTCGGCACGTTCGCCGCAGCTGCCATCCATATTCTTAGGCAGTCCCACAACTATGCGCGCCGCGTTGTACTTATTGGCGGCGGCGCAAAGTTTTTCTATAAGTTTCTTTTCGTCGCGTTCTTCTATAACGCACTTCGGGAACGCAAAACTGCCGCCCTCGTCCGAAAGGGCGACGCCTGTTCTTGCAATCCCTAAATCCACCGACATTATAATCAAAATATCATTCCTTTACAAAATCCGCAACCTTGCTGCGTTTCGGCAGCAGATCCTCCGAAAGGTGCGAATGGTCATTATAAAAGCAAAGTTTTATGTTGTTGCTGTCGTCGATCTCCATAAGCAGAACATCCGTATTTTCGCACCACGGAACGCTTGAAAGTTTTTCAATAGTTCCGTATAAAAGTCTTGAAAGCAGGCAGCGAATAATGCCGCCGTGAGTAGCCGCAGCAACCGTTTTGCCGCGGTTTTCGGAAGCGATTTTCAAGACCGCCTTATATATGCGTTCGTATGCGCTGCGCATAGACTCGCCGCCCTCCGGACAAAAGTCCTGCGGAGAATGCAGCCACTTATCGGCAAGGTCGGGATATTCTTTAAAACTTTCGGAAAACGACCGTCCCTCTACCACGCCGCCGTAAAGTTCGATAAGCAGCGGTTCCGTAATAACGGGAAGTTTTTTGCCGTCTGCAACGGCGTGCGCGGTTTTTTGCGCCCTGATAAGCGGGCTTGAATACACCGCGTCGATATGTACGTCCTCAAACCGCTTTGCAAGGAAAGTAAGCTGCTGCGCACCGAGTTCGCTTATGTCGCAATCGGTAGTTCCGTTAAATATACGCTGCACGTTACCGATACCCTCGCAATGTCTTATAAGATATAATTTTGTCATAAACAATCACCTTTTTTATTTTATCATAAACTGAAGTCTGTTTCAATGCATAAATACAGCGCTTGACTAACTTTGTGCGCTGTAATATAATTAAAGTAGTATATGCTTTTTTAAAGAGGAGAGAAAAATGGTTAAAAAGTATTTAAATCGCCTGTTTATCGATGGCCTTTCGGGAATGGCTTACGGTCTGTTCTCAACACTTATTATCGGCACTATAATATGCCAGATAGGCAACCTTGTGGGTGCCGGAACATTCGTCGGTTCTTACCTTGTGGCAATAGGCAGTTTTGCAAAAACGGTCACCGGCGCCGGTATAGGCGTGGGAACCGCGGTAAAACTTAAAGCCTCGCCGCTTACTACCGTTTCCGCCGCCGTTTGCGGACTTGTCGGCGCATTTCCGAAAATTTCGGTTGAAAGTTTTGCCCTGGGCGCACCGGGCGAACCGCTTGGCGCTTTTATCGCAGCATACGTTGCAATAGAAATAGGCGCGCTGGTTTCCGGCAAAACAAAACTTGAAATCATACTTACCCCGTTTTGCTGCATAATTGCAGGCGCTGCCGCAGGATTTCTTGTAGGTCCTTACATATCCACCGCCATGAAGTGGGTCGGCGCGCTTGTTAACATAAACGTTGAAAAAAGCCCGATTTTAGGCGGTATGGCGGTTTCCGTAGTTATGGGAATTCTGCTTACTTTGCCGATTTCCTCCGCCGCTATCGGTATTTCTATGGGGCTTTCCGGTCTTGCGGCAGGCGCCGCCACAATAGGCTGCTGCTGCAACATGGTAGGCTTTGCGGTTATAAGTTACCGCGAAAACAAACTGGGCGGTCTTATTGCTCAGGGTATAGGCACTTCCATGATACAGATGCCAAATATAGTAAAACATCCCCTTATATGGCTGCCCTCAATTATTTCAAGCGCGATTTTAGGTCCCATATCATCGGCGGTATTTAAAATGGTGAGCAACCCCGTAGGTTCGGGAATGGGGTCTGCCGGTCTTGTGGGCCAGTTTATGAGTTTTGAATCCATGACGGCAGCCGGTACCGCACCCGCTACGAGTATTCTTCTTATAATCCTTATGCAGTTTGTTCTGCCTGCCGCCGTTTCCCTTGCGATTGCCGAGGCAATGCGGAAAATGGGTGCTATTAAAAAGGGCGATATGAAACTGGAGGATATTTCCCGTGCGTAAGAAAGAACGCGCCGCCGCTGCGGTAGCGGCGCTTGAAGAACTGTATCCGGACGCCGTTTGTTCCCTTAACTATACCAATGCTTTTCAGCTGCTTATCGCAACAAGGCTTTCGGCGCAGTGTACCGACGCGCGTGTAAATATTGTGACTCCCCGTTTGTTTGCGGAGTTTCCCACCGCGGAAAAAATGGCTGCGGCAGACGTAAAACGCGTTGAGGAACTTATAAAAACCTGCGGTCTTTACAAAACCAAAGCCGTAGACCTTGTTGAAATTTCAAAAAAACTTGTAAGCGACTTCGGCGGCAAGGTGCCGGACAGTATAGAGGAACTTACCACCCTTAAAGGCGTGGGCAGAAAAACCGCAAATCTTGTTTGCGGCGATATTTACGGCAAACCGGCAGTAGTTGCCGATACGCATTTTATAAGGCTTTGCAACCGATTGGGATTTGTGGAAACAAAAGACCCCCTAAAAGTTGAAACAGCCATGCGGAAACTTCTGCCGCCCGAAAAATCCAATGCCTTTTGCCACCGCGCGGTGATTTTCGGCCGCGATATTTGCACAGCAAGAAAAGCCTTTTGCGAGCGCTGCCCGATGAATGACTTTTGTCCGAAAAAACTTTAAAACAGTAAATTTGTTTTGACGTTTAAGTTGCAGTCCCCATTACGGGGACTGCGTTTTTTTATGCGCAAATCACCGCTTTACTGTTGTTTAAAATGTTTTATTCCAACCTTTTTCTCCATTTTGCGTATAACAAATCGAAAGGCAACTCGGGGGAGGAATTTTTATGAACAATGCCACAAAAACCGTGTCGCAGATCCTGCGGGACAATATATGCACCGTGTTCAATGCGCTGAATCTGATGATTGCAATAGCGCTGGCTGCCGTAGGCGCGTGGAAAAACATACTTTTCATTTTTATCATACTTATAAATACCGTTGTGGGAATAATACAGGAGATAAAAGCCAAACGGCAGATTGAACGCTTGACGCTGCTGGCGTCACCTTCAGCCACGGTGCTGCGCGGCGGACAAGAATATACCGTCCGCCCGGAGGAAATCAAAAACGGAGACGTTTTGCTGCTTACCGCAGGCAGCGTTTTATGCACCGACTGTATTTTGGAAGAAGGACGTTTGGAGGTAAACGAATCAATACTTACCGGCGAATCCGAAACGGCAGTTAAAATGCCGGGTGATAAACTGCTTTCGGGCAGCAACGTAATTGCAGGACGCAACCGTTGCAACATTCGCAAGTTATTTTATCGTATTTTTAATACGGGCAGGAAATACGCGGCGGCTGATTCCGTTTATACTTCTCAAAAAGACGTTGTTTTTAAACACCGCGGTGATGGTAATTCAGATTTTGTTTATTTGCCTTAATTGGCGCGGCTGGCAGTTTGTGCAGATTATTTCGGTTATTGCAATCTTTTTTGCGGGCAGAAAACAAATTATCCGTAAAATTGCCGGTTTTCAAAGAACCGCACCTTAATAAAAAAAACCGACCGAAAAGCAAATTGCCGTTCGGTCGGTTTTTTAGTTTTTAATCTTTTATCGTAAGCGTGCGTACCCATACGCCCTTCCTTACAAGCAGACAGCCCACGGCGGCTTTTAAAACCGATACGCATTGGCAGGCTGTGAAAACACCGTATATGCTAAGCGGCGAAAATCTTGCAAGTACAAACGCCAGCGGATATGATATAAGGCATAAACTTCCGCCGTCAAAAGCCATTGTAATCCACACCTGACCGCCCGAACGCATTGTAAAGTAGCAGGAGTGTGCCACTGCGTCAAAAGGCAGGAAAAGCGCCGTAAGCAGCATAAGATTTCGCGCCATAAGGCGCACGGAATCTGTTGTGTTGTATATATACGGTATAAAATCTGCACACAGTGCAAACATTACCGCAAAAACAATGGTTGAAGCAAACGAAAAGAAAATGAGCTTTCTAACGCTGTCGCGCGCCTTTTCGTGTTCACCGGCACCGAGTTGCTGCCCTGCTATTATGGCAACGCAGCTGCCAATCGCCATAAATGATACCGAAAATATTAAAAAGAACGTGTGGCAAATGTTGTTTGCCCCCACCACATCAAGGCCCTTAAGAGAATAACTTTGATTTAAAAGCGCATTGCCTACCGCCCAAAGCGTTTCATTAAGCATAAGCGGCAGACCTTTTTTTATTATGGCAAATATAAGTGCCGCAGGTACTGCAAACGTTTTGAAAGCGCCGATAATGAAAGGATTTTCCGAGCGCTTTTTGTATGTAGTGATAATTAAGAACATAACCTCTACAAAACGTGACATTACCGTAGCAATCGCCGCGCCCTTTACGCCCATATACCGCAATAAGTCCCGCCACCATCGGAGTTATCGCCTTGTCGGTTTCTCTTAGTGTTGAAGCATAACTTTGCGTAATGGCGTGCGGAATAAACCCGATAATTATTACCTTTATGTAATCTGTTGCAGCCTTAAGGGTCTGCGCCGCTGTTTCGGGTGAGCCTTCGCCTTTTAAATAAAGCGCCGAAAGATTTTTGCCGAAAATCAACAGCACCGTAATACCTATTACCGAAAGTGCGGTGCAAAAAACGAGTTTGAAGCGAAAAGTATTCCTTACGTTTTCATTATCGCCCTTGCCGAAAAACTGCGCGCCGAAAATGCCGGCACCCGAAACCGCGCCGAATATACATATATTGAATACCATAACAAGTTGGTTTGCAACGGCAACACCACTCATCTGGGCGGTGCCGAGTCTACCCACCATTATGTTATCAAGCATACTGACAAAATTGGTGATTCCGTTCTGCACCATTATCGGTATCATAAGCGCTAACACGCGTTTGTAAAAAGCACGGTCCCCTATATACTTTCTCATCGTTTCTCCCCTGTGCATCTTCGCAGCACAATGCTGCGCTGTTATGTGTTGTAGTACTAATCTAACATTAAAACATATTTCAGTCAAGAGTAAAAAAGCACCCCGTGCCGCAGCACGGGGTGTTTTTTTCTTTTTTAGAATCCGAAATCGCCGTCGCCGTAATCGGTTCCGCTGCCCGGGTTGATGTTTCCGCCACCCGTTACCTCAGATATCTTTAAAACGATATCAAGGTCTTCTAAATTAACGAATTCCACTTCAGGTTTGTTGAATTTCATTGGTTCTCGTTTCCTTTCTATCGTTTATATTTATTCTACGGTTGAAAGTTCCGCAAGCGTTGTTACAAGGTGAGCACCTTCAACGGTAATAAGATTGCCGGATGCATCTCTTATATTGATTCTTGCAAAAATTTCAACATCTGCGTCTCCGTGGTTTTCCACGGTTTCTCTTGCGAAAGATATGGTTGCGTAGTAAATGTACTTAACGCCTTCAACACCGAAATCTTCGCCGGAAGCAATCGTGCCGTTGTTGTAGTTAACAGAGGTGTAAACCTTATTGATTGTTTTAACAACTGTATGACCGTTTATCGTGATAACGAGTTCGGCAGTTTCATAGTCGCCTATGTTTGCTTCGTCCATTGCGGAGTATACAACATAGAGGAACTTGTTTTCTTCGCCGAAGTCATCCCTTACGGAAACCTTGGTCTCCGTCATGGTAGCAAAGTCATTAGCAGCCTGAAGTTTTTCGGCATACGCTGCGGCATCCATACCTACGCGTGCCGC
>CAKSTF010000017.1 GCA_934491515.1 uncultured Eubacteriales bacterium | reverse complement strand
GCGCCACGCTTATGACCGTGCACGCCGCAAAGGGTCTTGAATTTCCGTTTGTATTCCTTGTGGGAATGGAAGAGGGCGTTTTCCCCGGCAACCAGTCTATATACGGCGGACCGGACGACATTGAGGAAGAACGGCGCCTGGCTTACGTTGCCGTTACCCGCGCAAAGCGTTCGCTTACCGTAACCCGTGCCGCAAGCCGTATGCTTTACGGGCAAACGGGCAGAAATCTGCCGTCCCGCTTTTTAAACGAGATACCGAAAAAACTTTGCGAATTTTCGTCCGCCGAACCGCAATTCGGATTTTCGGACGGTTACGGTTTTTACAAAACCCCTGCCGACAGCGGCAGTATACACGTTTTCGGGGGCGGAAAGGGTTTTGCCCCTTCCAAAAATCAGAACGGAAACCGCGGCGGATTTTCCTCCTCGCTGCTTAAAAAGCCCTCCGCATCGGGCGGAAAAAGCGGCGCTGTTTACAGTATTGGTCAGTCGGTGCAGCACAAAACTTTCGGCGACGGTATTATACTTTCGGTTACCGACATGGGCAACGATACCCTGCTTGAAATAGCCTTTAACACGGCAGGAACCAAAAAACTTATGGCAAATTACGCAAAATTAAAAATTTTATAACAAATTATCCGCGTTTGCGTGATAAAATACATACGGATAATTCTTTTGGGAGGTGCTTTTATTGTTCCCATCCGCTAAAACAGTTAAACTTACCGCCGATACGGCAATACGCGGCTGCCGCCTGCAGCTTTCGGCGGTCTGCCTTATTTTCATATTTGTGTGCTTTATAAATTCGCTTCTTTCAGCGCTTATTTCCACGGTTTTGGGCACTTTCGCCGCGGCGTTTTTCCTTACGGCGTTTTTCGTGTTTCTTATCTGCCCGCTGTTTTTGGGGCTTCTGCACTGCTTCCGTCAGGTAATATGGGGCGAAAAGGCGGATATAATCTCCGCTTTCAGGTATTTTTCCTCTCTGCGGCTTTATGAACGCGCGCTGCGTTTTTCGCTCTCGCTTTTTATGCGCGCTTTTGCCGTAAGCCTTATCCTGTTTTTACCGAGCACCATGGCGACGCTGCTTTCAAGCAACGCTTTTTATGCGATGTTCGGTTCCACAATGCCGGTCTGGGCGCTGGGACTTCCGATAGTGGCGACATTTCTGCGTGTTGCGGGGATAATCGCGCTTACGATAATAATGCTTAAATTCTACCCTGCGGCGTTTCTTTTTGTTGCAAACGAAAATCTTACCGTTTCCGAAATTATCGGTTTGTCGCGCGCGGTATCAAAGAACACTTCGGCGGAGTTTTTCCTGCTTATCGTCCGCCTTTTGCCGTGGATGGCGCTGTCGCTGCTTTTTATTCCGCTTATCTACACCTTCCCGATGTTTATATCATGCTATATCGTTCACTGCCGTTTTTGTATGGCAAAATACAATAAGATAGCAGCGGCGTTTGCGGCAGGCACCCCCTCTTACGAGGCACACTTTTAGAAATCAGGTGTTTTTATGAGCAAGTATGTTTTAAGGGGCGTTTACATTCTTGCCCTTGCGGTAACGGTTGTAAACCTGCTTTTTTCGGTTAAAAACTATCTTTTCCCCGATATAGGCGACCTGCCCGAGGGCACGCTTAAAACCACGGCGGTTTCACCTTCCGGCAAACAGAAGGTGAACGTTTACCGTGTGGACAACCGCGTAGGCAGCGGCGTGCGCGCCGAACTTGTGGACGCATCAGGCAGCGCGCGCAATATTTTCTGGCAGACCGACCTTGAAAACGTTGACATACGCTGGGACCACGAAGAGATAATAACATTTAACGGCGTTCCCGTATCGGCGGAGCCGGACGGCGCGCCCTATGACTGCCGCAGAGGTATCTCCCTGTTTACGGACGGCGCTTTGGCAGAGGGTCTTTTTAAAGAAAGCAAGGGCAAATGAGGAAGAACGAAATTTACGAAACCGTTATAACCGACTACACCCACGAAGGGCTGGGCATCGGCAGGGCGGAAGGTATGGCGCTTTTTGTACCCGGCACCGCGGCAGGCGACCGCCTTTTTGTGAAAATAACAAAGGTGCTTAAAAACTATGCCTTTGCCATCCCCGAAAAATATATACAAAAAAGCGACTGCAGGACGACTCCAGACTGCGCCGCGTTTTCAAAATGCGGCGGCTGCGCTTTCAGGCATATTACATACGAAAGCGAACTTGAATTTAAAAGCCGCCTTGTAAAAGAGGCAATGCACCGCATAGGCGGCGTGGAAACAGACCCGCAGCCCGTTCTTTCGGGCAATCCGCTTTTTTACCGCAACAAAGCGCAGTATCCCGTGGGTCCTTGCGGCACGGGGTTTTATTCACCGCGTTCGCACAGGATTGTGGATATCAGCGGATGTATGCTCACCCCTGCCGAATTTTCAGCCGCCGCTGCCGCTTTTTCGGCATTTTTAAGGCAAAACGGCATCCCGTTTTATGATGAAACGGCGGCGACAGGCCTTGTGCGCCACCTTTTTATAAGAAAGGGCTTTGCCACGGGCGAAATTCAGGTGTGCGTTGTTATAAACGGAACGGTTTTTCCGAAAGAAAAGGAACTTGTTGCCCTGCTTCGGGAAACTTTGGGCGATAACCTAAAAAGCGTTGTTATAAACACAAACACAAGGAAAACAAACGTTATTATGGGAAACGCCTGCCGCACGGTGTACGGCAGCGACTTTATAACCGACGTTATCTGCGGCGTAAAGGTGCGCCTTTCGCCCCTTTCGTTTTATCAGGTAAACCGCGATATGGCGGAACTCCTTTACACCCTTGCCGGCACTTTGGCGGACGCCTCGGGAAAAACAGTGCTTGACCTTTACTGCGGTACCGGCACGATAGGACTTTCCCTTGCGAAAACCGCTGCACAGGTAATCGGGGTGGAAATAGTGGAACGCGCCGTGTGCGACGCACGCGAAAACGCTGCGCGCGGCGGCATTGAAAACGCAAGATTCATCTGTGCCGACGCGGCAAAAGCCGCAGCGGAACTAAAGCAGGACGGCGTATCGCCCGACGTTGTTATACTTGACCCGCCGCGCAAAGGCTGCGAAAAATCTTTGCTTTACACGGTGGCGGAGGGCTTTTCCCCCGAACGCATAGTTTATATTTCCTGCAATCCCTCTACCCTTGCGCGCGACGTTGCGGTTCTGCGCGAATCGGGATATTCCGTTTCCTCCTACACGCCGGTTGATATGTTTCCGCGCACGGCGCACGTAGAATGTGCGGCGCTGCTTACAAAGAACCGAATTGCCGCAAAAACATAACATACCTTATTTTTTACGGGTAAAAACAAACCTTGCCGCCTGCAAAGCAGGCGGTTTTTTAGGTTTAAGCAATTTTTAATTGACTAATATTTGTCTCCGTTTTTACGGCGTAACTTCGGATTTAAAAACACCCTTGACATATCCGTCAGAAACCGTTATACTGGCTTTTGTCCGATTTCGTACTTAGAAGGAGAAACTTATGACTGCCGAAAACCGCAATATTATGTACGGCATAAACTGTCTTGCCTGCGAACTTGACGCGCTTTACCACCGCGCGGCGCTAAGGCTCGGTCTTGCGGACAGCGATATGCTTTTGCTTTATCTTTTATACGAAAAAAACGGAAATTGCCCTTTAAGTGATATCCGCGGAGAGACCGGCATAAGCAAGCAAACGGTAAATTCGGCTGTGCGCAAACTGGAACGCGAGGATATTATTTATCTGGAGCAGTCGGGCGGCAGGGCAAAAACCGCCTGCCTTACAAAAAAGGGCAAAACGTTTGCCGAAAACACGGTGGCACGGCTTTTTGCCGCCGAAAACGGGATTTTTGACAGTTGGTCGGACGATGAAATAAGTACCTATCTTTTTCTGCTTAAAAAATACAACCGCGATTTTTCAAAGCAGATAGAAAAAATGTAGCCGCCGCATCAAAAAACGGCACATCAATACAAAACGATCGGTTTTATATAATAAAGGAGAAAAAATGAAACAACAAATTCAGTTGTCGGATCATTTTACCTACGGACGGCTTATAAGGTTTACCCTGCCCTCTGTCGGGATGATGATGTTTATGTCTGTATACGGCGTGGTAGACGGTTTTTTTGTCTCCAACTTTGCAGGCAAAACGCCCTTTGCCGCACTGAACCTTATTATGCCTTTTCTTATGATAATGTCCACCGTGGGACTTATGTTCGGCACGGGCGGTTCTGCGATAGTTGCAAAAACTTTAGGCGAGGGCGACCGCGAAAAGGGCAACCGTTACTTTTCTTTGTTCGTATACGTTACGGCGGCTTTGGGCGTGGTGTTTGCCATACTCGGCATTATTTTTATAAGACCCATAGCGCACCTTTTGGGCGCGCGCGGCGAAATGCTTAAATATTCGGTAATTTACGCGCGCATAATACTTATCGCGCTTCCGTTCAACGTGCTGCAGTTTCTGTTCCAGTCGTTCTGCGTTACCGCCGAAAAGCCAAAAATGGGACTTGCCGTTACGGTTATGTCCGGCTGCACCAATATGGTGCTTGACGCGGTGCTTGTAATCCTGCTGCCGGCAGAGCACAAACTTGCGGGCGCGGCTGCGGCTACGGCGTTAAGCCAGGTTGTGGGCGGCGCGGTGCCGCTTGTGTTTTTTGCACGCCGCAACAACGGCAGCCTTTTGCACCTTTGCAAAACGAAATACAACGGACGGGCTATCTTTAAAGCATCTACAAACGGTTCCTCCGAATTTATGAGCAACATTTCAATGAACATTGTAGGAATGCTTTACAACATACAATTGCTTAAATACGCAGGCGAAAACGGCGTTGCGGCATACGGCGTTATGATGTATGTAAGTATGATTTTCTCTGCGGCGTTTATAGGGTATTCAATAGGCACCGCACCCGTTTTCGGATTTAATCACGGTGCGCAGAATCACGCGGAACTTAAGAGTCTGCTTAAAAAAAGCCTTATAATGGTGGGCGTTTTCGGCGTGGTTATGGTAATCTCTGCCGAGATATCGGCCATGCCGCTTGCAAAACTGTTTGTAAGTTACGATTCGTCGCTTATGCGCCTTACCGTTTCGGGATTCCGTGTGTTTGCCCTTTCTTTCCTGTTTATGGGATATGCCATTTTTTCTTCCGGTTTCTTTACCGCCCTTAACGACGGGCTTACCTCGGCGCTGATCTCTTTTTTAAGAACCCTAGTTTTCCAGGTGGCAGCCGTTTTGCTGCTTCCGCTGATATTCGATATAGACGGCGTTTGGTTTTCCATTGTTGTTGCGGAACTTATGGCGGTGGTATTCTCCGTATTCTTCCTTTTCAAGAAACAGAAAAAATATCATTATTGATTTTATAGGCCAAAACCGTAACTTAACTGAAAAAGGACCCTTCGGGGTCCTTTTTTGCTGAGTGTCTTTTGGGCGGTATTGACGGGGTTTTCGCCCTGAAGGTCCTTTTTTACTGCTCTGTAAGCAGTTTGCACCTTTCAACCGTTATATTTATAAAATCCTTTGCGATGCGGCTTAAATAGCGGTCACGGTTATATCCTATGCCTATGGTATCGTATCCGGCGGTGCCCGAAAAAGGCAGCACGGTAATCTTTTCGTGCATTTCGGGGAAAGAAAGCCCCGGTACCGTGTACTTACTTTTAAGATACAGTTCGGGACAGATACTTATTCCCATACCCTCGCTTGCAAGCGAAAAGGCGGTCTGTATGTTCTGGGTCTCGGTTCTTACAATGGGATGTATTCCGCGCGCCGTAAATTCGCGGTTTACCACCTTTCTTATGCGCTCGTTTTCTTTTAGCAGAATAAAGGGCATATCTTTAAAAAGGGATATATCCTTGCTTTCGCGGTATTTTTCGCATATTCTGTCGGCGTGGGAACCGAAATGCTCGGCAAGCAGGGTTTTGGGCAGAACCAGCATAAGGCGGTCTTTCATAAGCGGCTGCATTTCCGCCGATTCGGACATTACCGGCATAAAGCCTATCATTACGTCTATTTTTCCTTTTTCAAGACTTTTTTCAAGTTCGGTTGTGGACGCCTCGGCAATGGAGAGTTCCGCCTTAGGGTAACGGCGGTTAAACTCCGGCAGCAAAAACGGCAATATCGCCTGACCCCTTGTGTGGGAAACGCCTATGCGAAGTTCGCCGCGCAGACTGTCGTTTATATCGCCCAAAAGCAGGTCGCTCTGCTTTTTAAGGTCAAGCATGGAATTGGCCGTTTTAAGAAAACATTTGCCCGAATATGTAAGCGACAAATCGGGACGGCGGTCAAAAAGACGGCAGTCCATTTCTTTTTCAAGTCTTGCTATACTTCCCGAAAGCGCCTGCTGCGATATATTAAGCCGTTCCGCCGCGCGGGAAATGCTGCTTTCTTCGGCGGCGGCTATGAAGTATTCAAGATTCTGAAAATTCATAAAAACACCCTTTTAAACACGTTTTTTGAACAGATAAAACAGTCGGTATACAACGATTGTTTTGTCTTACAGCAACTTTTAACTTTGTTTTTCCAGTATAACACAAAAAAATCATTATTACAACATTTTTGTTGTGGAAACGACAATTGATATACTGCTTGTAATTGTAGATTTATAATGATAGAATTGAATCAAATTCAAACTGGAGAGGTAGGGCTTTCAGGTGAAAAAACAACTAATAATCAACACTGCCTGGTGCAAAGGCTGCGGTATATGCGCGGCATTTTGTCCCAAAGGCGCGCTTGAGGTATCAGGTGAAAAAGTGCGCCGCACGCAGGGCACCGACTGCATACTTTGCGGCATGTGCGAAAAGCGCTGTCCCGACTATGCTATATATATTAAGGAGGAGGAAGAATAATGGCAAAAACCGTTTTAATGCAGGGCAACGAAGCCTGCGTTGAGGGCGCGATAGCCGCAGGCATGCGTTTTTACGCGGGCTATCCTATTACCCCCTCCACCGAAATAGCGGAAGTTTCGGCGGTAAGGCTTCCGCAGGTAGGCGGAAAATTCATCCAGATGGAGGACGAAATCGCTTCCATCGCCTGCGCGATAGGCGCTTCGGTAACGGGCGCCAAATCCATGACCGCCACAAGCGGCCCGGGATTTGCGCTTAAACAGGAAAATTTAGGATATGCGTGTCTTGCTGAAATTCCGCTTGTTGTGGTAGACGTTCAGCGTTCCGGACCTTCCACCGGTCTGCCCACGTCCCCCTCTCAGGGCGACGTTATGATGGCGAAATGGGGCACCCACGGCGATCATCCCGTTATCGCTCTTTCTCCCTCTTCGGTTAAGGAGTGTTACGAACTTGCGATACGCTGTTTTAACCTTTCGGAAAAGTACCGCACGCCGGTAATTTTCCTTATGGACGAAATAATCGGCCATTTAAGAGAAGGCATTGAAATTCCCGACGCAAAGGATATTGAGGTAATCGACCGCCCCACGATTGAAAATCCCGCGCCCAAGATGCACGCATACGCGCTTACGGACACTCTCGTTCCCGCTATGACGCCTTTCGGCGGCGGCGAGCGTTACAACATAACCGGTCTTCTTCACGATGAGGACGGCTTCCCCACCAACGACAACAAAAAAGCCGGCGACCTTGTAGAGCGTATACTTGCAAAGATAGAAAACAACTACGACGATATCGTGCAGGTAGAGCAGAAGGACACCGAGGACGCGGACGTTCTTGTATACTGCTACGGCGGCACGGCGCGTGCGGCGGAATCCGCGGTGGAAGCGGCGCGCAAAAAAGGAATCAAGTGCGGAATGTTCCGCCCCGTTACGATATGGCCGTTTGCCGACCGCGAACTTAAAGCCGCGGCGAAGGGCGTTAAGAAGATAGTTGTTGCGGAACACAACCACGGTCAGCTTGTAAACGAAGTAAGACGTGTTGTGGGAAGCGAAGTTCCGATAGACTTTGCAGGCAAGGTAGACGGCACGGTGCTTACCCCTGCCGACATTCTTGCGGAAATTGAGAAGGAGGACTGATTGCTATGTCAAAAGTAGATATGACCAACGTTTCAAAGAACACGGCGAACACCTCCGACCTTATATATAAATATTTAAGGCCCGAACATCTGCCGCATATCTGGTGCCCCGGCTGCGGAAACGGAATTATTCTGCACGCGGCGGCGCAGGCTATGGAAAACCTTAAACTTGACCGCAACAAAACGGTTGTTGTTTCGGGCATCGGCTGCAGTTCGCGTGCCGCAGGCTACATTGACTGCAACACTTTACATACCACCCACGGCAGGGCAATCGCCTTTGCAACGGGCATTAAAATGGCAAACCCCGAACTTGAAGTTATCGTTTTCACGGGAGACGGCGACTGCTCGGCAATCGGCGGTAACCACCTTATCCACGCGGCGCGCCGCAACATCGGAATTACCGTTATAGTTATGAACAACAACATTTACGGTATGACCGGCGGCCAGTATTCCCCTACCACGCCGCATAACGAGTTCGGCACCACGGCGCCCTACGGCAACATAGACCGCCCGTTCGACATTGCAAAACTTGCGGCGGCGGCAGGCGCGACATACTCTGCGCGCACAACCGTTTACCACGCGCCGCAGATGGAAAAACTTATTGAAAACGGTATCCGCCACAAGGGATTCTCGCTTATTGAAGTATCCGCTTTGTGCCCGACATACTACGGCAGGAAAAACAAAAAAGGCAGCGCCGTTGATATGATGCGCTACCAGAAAGAAAATTCCGTGCCGGTTGAAAAGGCAAAGGATATGACCGAAGAAGAACTGAAGGGCAAAATAACCATAGGCGTTATAAAAGAGTGCTCGGACGTTCCCGAATACAGCGACCTTTACACCGACCTTATCGAACGCTTGAAGGAGGACAAAAAGCAATGAGCAAAATGGAACTCAGACTTGCGGGCTCCGGCGGACAGGGAATCATTCTTGCCACCGTTATTTTGGCGGAGGCCGCGGTTATAGCAGGCAAGCACACGGCGCAGAGCCAGTCTTACGGACCGGAGGCGCGCGGCGGCTCCTGCAAAGCGGAGGTTATCGTATCCGACGACAAAATCGGCTTTACAAAGGTAACCGAACCCACTTTCCTTATGGCGCTTACGCAGGCGTCCCTTGACAAATACGGCAAGGACCTGCCCGAAAACTGCATTGTTCTTGCGGACGAGGGCCTTACCGTGCCGGACTGCCTTAAAAACAACCGCGTTGTTAAGCTGCCGATTTTAAGAACGGCGGTAGAAAAGGTAGGCAAAGCGTTTACGGCGAATATCGTGGCGGTAGGCGCAATAAACGGTCTTTTGGGTCTTGTTGACCACGAAGAACTTAAAAAAGCGGTGTTTATGCACATTCCGCGCGGCACCGAGGCAATAAACGAAAAGGCGCTTGAAGCCGGCATAGCACTTATAGAAAAGGAGAACACGATATGAAGATACACGAATATCAGGCAAAAGAACTTTTCAAACAGTATGGCATAGCCGTTCAGGACGGAATCGTTGCCACCACGGCAGAAGAGGCTTACGAAGCCGCAAAACAGTACGGCCAGAGCGTTGTAAAGGCTCAGATACACTCCGGCGGCAGAGGTAAAGGCGGCGGCGTAAAGTTTGCCGACACTCCCGAAAAGGCAAAAGAAATTGCCGAAAAAATGATAGGTATGCGCCTTGTTACCAAGCAGACCGGCGAAGAGGGCAAGATCGTTCACAAGGTGCTTGTTACAAACCCCTGCGATATAAAGAAAGAGTATTATCTTTCGGTTACGGTTGATAACGAAAACGCGGGTCTTGTTATAATTGCCTCCGCGGCAGGCGGCACCGAAATAGAGGAAACCGCCGCAAGCCACCCCGAACTTATCATAAAAGAATTTGTTTCGGTTTACGAGGGTTACCATAACTACAACGGCATCGAAGTTGCGCGCAGAATGGGTATTCCGGCGGAACTTACCAAAGAGTTTGTTACGATGCTTAAAAATATGATAAAACTGTTTATGGATAAGAACTGCTCGCTTGTGGAGATAAATCCGCTGATAATCGACGGCAGCGATCATCTTGTAGCGCTTGACGCCAAGATAAATTTTGACGATAACGCACTTATGCGTCACACGGAAATTGTTGAACTGCGCGATATTCTTGAGGAGGACCCCAAGGAAGTAAAAGCAAGTCAGTTCGACCTTAACTACATAAGCCTTACGGGCAATATAGGCTGTCTTGTAAACGGCGCAGGTCTTGCAATGGCAACTATGGACATTATAGGCAAGTTCGGCGGAAGCCCCGCAAACTTCCTTGACGTAGGCGGTTCCGCCACAACCGAGCGCGTTAAAGCGGCGTTTGAAATTCTGCTTTCAGACCCCAACGTAAAAGCCATTATGGTAAACATTTTCGGCGGCATAATGAAGTGCGATATAATTGCCGAAGGCATTGTTCAGGCGGCAAATGAACTTGGTATCGAAGTTCCGCTGGTAGTCCGTCTTGAAGGCACAAACGTTGCCCGCGGCAAGGAAATTCTCAAGGAATCCGGTCTTAACATAATCGCCGCTGCCGATATGGCGGACGCGGCGCACAAAGCGGTAGAGGCTGCGAAGGGAGGAAACGCATAATGAGTATTCTTGTAAACAAAGAAACAAAACTTATAGTTCAGGGCATAACCGGCGGTCAGGGCAAATTCCACACCGAACAGATGCTGGCTTACGGCACAAACATCGTAGGCGGCGTTACCCCCGGCAAGGCAGGTCAGGAAATTCTGGGCGTTCCGGTTTTCGACACCGTAAAACAGGCGGTTGAAGCCACCGGCGCCAACGCCTCCGTTATATATGTTCCGCCCAAATTCGCGGCAGACTCCATATTCGAGGCGATAGACGCGGGTCTTGACCTTGTTGTCTGCATAACCGAGGGTATCCCCGTGCTTGATATGGCGAGAGTAAAGAACTATATGCGCGGCAAAAAGACCAAACTTGTAGGCGCTAACTGCCCCGGTCTTATATCCCCCGGAAAGTGCAAGGTCGGCATATTGCCCGGTTATATCCATAAAGAGGGTCACGTAGGCGTTATTTCCCGTTCGGGAACACTTACTTACGAGGCGGTAAACCAGCTTACCGAACGCGGCATAGGTCAGTCCACCGCAGTGGGTATCGGCGGCGACCCGATAAGAGGTCTCGGTTTTATAGACGTTCTTAAAATGTTTGAAGAAGACCCCGATACATACGCGGTTGTAATGATAGGCGAAATAGGCGGCAGCGGCGAAGAAGAGGCTGCGGAATTCATCCGCGACCACATGACAAAGCCCGTTGCGGCGTTCATTTCGGGACAAACAGCGCCCAAGGGCAAACGTATGGGTCACGCAGGCGCCATAATTTCCGGCGGCAAGGGCACTGCGGCAGGCAAGATAGCAGCGCTTCAGAGCTGCGGCGTTACGGTAGCCCCCACGCCCGATAAAATAGGCGACGCACTTGTAGAGGCCGCAAAAAAAGCAGGCGTTTACGAAAAATGTCTTGTAAAATAAAAAACAGAAGTATATAATGTAGTTTGGTGTCTGCGTCCGTCGAACAACGGCGGACGCCGCACCTAATTTTTAAGAGGGGAATCTTCCTATGTACATTTCAGGCGTTTTAGGCGCAATGCTTACTACCATCTTTTTTATTTTTGTTATTGCTTTTATAGGTTACCTTTTAGGCGGAATAACCGTTAAGGGAATATCTCTCGGAACGGCAGGCGTTCTGGTTATTGCCCTTGTTTTCGGCGTTATCGCTTCAAAGGTGCCTTCTTTTAATGTGGGCGATGTTACGATAAACCTTTTCAACAAAGAAACCATCAAGCCCATTTATTCCTTTGTTTCAAACCTGGGAACAGCGCTTTTTGTTACCGCCGTAGGTCTTATAGCGGGTCCCAAGTTCTTCCGCAGTTTTAACAAAAATTCGATAGGTTACATACTTATGGGTCTTGTTATAATTGCGTCGGGTACCGCTATTACAATACTTGTAAAATTAGTTTCCGGTATGGACGCTTCCATGGCGGTTGGTCTTATGACCGGCGCCCTTACAAGCACACCCGGTCTTTCCGCCGCAAAGGAAGTTGCGGGCGAAGCCGGCGAATCGCTTGTAACGTCGGGTTACGGTATCGCTTATCTTTTCGGCGTTTTGGGCGTTGTTTTCTTCGTACAGTTGGTTCCGAAACTTGCAAAGATAAATGTTGAAGAGGAACGCAACAAAATAGTTGCCGCAGCAGGCGTAAACATCAGAAAAATCGATAAAAAACTCTTTAAAATAGATTCGCTTGATTTCTTCCCCTTTATGCTTACGGTAGTTTTCGGTATGATAATCGGCGCTTTCAAGATTCCCGGCATCAACTTCTCGCTCGGTTCTTCGGGCGGCACGCTTGTTGCAGGTCTTATTGTAGGTCACTTCGGCCACGTCGGCAAAATTGACCTTGCGGTAAGCAAAAACACGCTTAACTTTATGCGCGAACTCGGTCTTTGCCTGTTCCTTATCGGCGCGGGCGTTCCCGGCGGCGTAAACTTTATAAGCCACGTTAAACTTTCCTACTTCCTGTACGGCGCGGTTATAACCATCGTTCCCATGATAATCGGTTATATCTTCGCAAAGTATGTGTTCAAGTTCAGCATATTCAACAACCTGGCTTCCATCACCGGCGGTATGACCTCTACACCGGCGCTCGGCACGCTGATTTCCGTTGCCGGCACGGATGAGATTTCCGGCTCCTATGCCGCCACCTATCCGATAGCGCTTGTGTTTGTTGTTCTTGCGGCAAAGATAATCGTATTGTTGTTTTAACTTTTAACGGATTTTCCATCCATATAAAAGCACCCCGTAAGCGGTTCAGGCTTGCGGGGTGCTTTTTTGCCAAGACAAAGCAGTAAGAATACAATAATTTTTAAAAGAACGGTGCGGTCGTCGCTGCGCAGTCGCCGCACGCCATGTTTGTATTCCCTTTTTCAGTTTTCGGTAAGGCTTTTATATATCCGTTTTATTTCGGTGCGCAGATTTTCGTTTTCACGGGTTTCAAGTTTTGGGTCGTGCTCTAAAAGGTCCGCCGCCGCCATAGAGGACAGCCGCATAATGTCGCCGTCGGCATAAAGGTCGGCAATTTTAAGTTCGGGCAGACCGTGCTGACGGTTGCCCAGAAAATCGCCCGGACCGCGCAGCCGCAAATCTTCGTCCGCTATTTTAAATCCGTCCGACGTGTCTTTTATAACGTTCAGCCGCTGTTTTGTGTCGCCCGAAGCGTCGGACACAAGCACGCACGCCGACTGCGCCGCGCCGCGCCCTACCCTGCCGCGCAACTGGTGCAGTGTTGCAAGCCCGAACCGTTCGGCATTTTCTATTACCATTATCGCGGCGTTCGGAACGTCAACACCCACTTCTATTACCGTGGTGCAAACAAGCAGCCCGATTTCTCCGGATTTGAAACGCTGCATTACCGTTTCCTTATCCTGCGCTTTCATTTTGCCGTGCAGAAGTCCCACCCTGTATTCCTTAAAGGCGTTTTCTTTAAGTTCGGCAAAATATTCCTCGGCCGAGAGCATATCGCTGTTTTCGCTTTCTTCCACCGCGGGGCAGACAATGTAACCCTGCATACCGGCGTTAAGATACTTTTTTATATATCCGTACACGCGGTTTCTGTAACTGCTGTCCACAAGATATGTTTTTACGGTCTTTCTGCCCTTGGGGTATTCGTCTATAACGCTTATATCAAGGTCGCCGTAAATGATAAGTCCCATAGTGCGCGGAATTGGCGTTGCCGACATAACAAGGGTGTGCACGCCGCGGCTTTTCTTTTCAAGCGCACCGCGCTGCGCCACGCCGAAGCGGTGCTGTTCGTCGGTAATTACAAGTCCTAAATTTTTAAATTCAACATCCTTGGTGATAAGCGCGTGGGTGCCCACGGCTATTTGTATTTCTCCTGCCGCCAGCGCCGCTTTTATTTTCTTCTTTTCCGCCGCTTTCGTTCCGCCCGTTAAAAGCGCAATATTTATATCGGTATCCTTTAAAATTTTACATAAAAAATTATAGTGCTGTTCGGCAAGTATCCCCGTGGGCGCCATTATGGCAGACTGCACGCTGTTTTTTGCCGCAGTATACATAAGCGCCGCCGCAACGGCGGTTTTGCCGCTGCCCACGTCGCCCTCTACAAGGCGGTTCATCGCACTTCCGGAGAGCATATCGCTTATACACTCTTTTGTAACGCGCACCTGAGCCGCTGTGGGTGCAAAGGGCAAAATGCCGAAAAATTCATCCGTGTAATCCGTTTTAAGCGGAACGCCGGCGCGTTTTCGCTTGCCCTTTAAAAGCATAAGTGACAACCGCAGCAAGAACAGTTCCTCGAACACAAATCGGCGCTTTGCCGCCGCCAGCGCGCCGTCGCTTTTCGGAAAATGGATATTTTGTACCGCCGTGCGGAAATCTTCCACGCGGTTTTTTTCTTTTACCGACTGCGGCAGAACATCGGCGCTTATATCGCAGGTCTGCAGCGCCGTTTTAACAAGTTTTTCTATCTGTTTTGAGGTTATGCCCGCGCCTGCTTTATATATCGGGTGTACTGCGGTATCGTTTTCCGCCCTTATTTCCGGCGAGGATATCTCCGCGCCGAAAGCGCCGCCCGTGTATTTGCCGACAAACAGATAAACCGAGCCTTCGTGCAGTGACTGTGCCAGAAAACGGTTGTTGAAAAGCGAGACTGCGGCGGTACCGGTGCCGTCGCTTATGCGGAATTTGTAAATAACAAGGTTTTTCCTTATCCGGTTTTCGGACACGGGGGATATTATCTTTGCTTTTACGCACACCTTTTCGCCCGAAACGCAGTCAAAAAGGTCGGTAACGTTTCTGAAATCCGCGTATCCGCGCGGAAAATAACGCAAAAGGGCACCGACGGTATCGATGCCCAGGGAATTTAACTGTTCAGCGCGTTTTTCGCCCACGCCTTTTAAATATCTTATATCTGTATCAAGATTCAGCATAAAGGTTATTCTACCGAGATGATGAAGTAATAAACAGGCTGACCGCCGTTTACAAATGTGATCTCGGCACGGTTTCCGTATTTTTCGTTAAGTTCCGTTTCAAGCGACTCGGCAAGCGATTCGGACACCGCTTCGCCGTAATAAACGGTAATAAACTCGCTGTCCTTTTTAAGCATTTGCTTTACAAGTTTAAGCGTAGCGCGGTTAAGGTCTTCGTCCACAAAGGATATCTTTCCGCCGTTCATCGCCATTATCTGACCCTTTTTGATCTTGTGGCCGTCAAAATCGCTGTCACGCGCGGCAAACGTTACCTGACCGGTGGCAATGCGCTCGGCAGCCTTCTGCATTTCTATGGCTTCCGCTTCAACATCGCTTTCCCCGGTAAATGCCAGCATTGCGGCAACGCCCTCGGGCACGGTTCTTGTGTGAAGAACTATTACCTTTCTTGAACTTATCGGAATGGTCTGCTCGGCAGCCATGATAATGTTTTTATTGTTAGGCAGCACGAAAACCGTTTCCGCCGGAGTGCTTTCAACGGCGTTTAAAATATCATCGGTGCTGGGGTTCATGGTCTGACCGCCGCTTACCGTGATATCGGCACCCAAATCGCCGAAAAGCGCCGCCATACCGTCGCCCGCACAAACCGAAACAAAACCTACGGGTTTTGTTATCTCGACAGGTTCCACCTTAACCGGTACCTTAGGCATCGGCTTTTTGTTTTTCTCGTTTTCGGCGTCGTGTTTTGCGCGCTCGTGCTGGTCGCGCATATTTTCAATCTTAAGGTGTACCAACTGACCGAAAAGCAGGCCTTCTTCTATTGCCCTGCCCGGATGGTCGGTATGTACGTGAACCTTTATTATTTCGTCATCGTCCACCACAACAACGCAGTCGCCTATCGATTCAAGGAAAGAGCGCAGTTCCTGCGGCTGTTTTTTACATTCGGGATTCCTGTTCGCGATAAATTCGGTGCAGTAGGTAAAGGTGATTTCGGTTTCAAACTCGCCTGCCGCATTGCGTGCGCCGTCGCTGTCTCCGGCTGTGGGCTGTACCGTTTCCTCTGCCGACTGTACCATAACGCCGTCGCGCAGTACCGATATCATACCCTCAAGTACATAAACGTAACCCTGACCGCCTGCGTCCACAACGCCTGCTTTTTTAAGGGTGGGCAGAAGTTCGGGAGTTTCGGCAAGCGCCTGTTTTGCGCCCTCGATAGCCGCTTCAAAAACGGCAACCGTATCGCTGCCCGAAGTTAGCGCCGCCTCGGCGCTTTCGCTTGCAACGCGCGCCACTGTAAGTATCGTACCCTCGGTAGGTTTCATAACGGCTTTATACGCCGCCTCTACACCCAGCGCAAACGCGCGGGTAAGATTTTCGGCGGTAAGTTCGTCTTCCTTAACGCCTTTTGCAAAACCGCGGAACAAAAGCGAAGTTATAACGCCCGAGTTGCCGCGCGCGCCGCGCAGAAGTGCGGACGCATTTACGGAAGCCACTTTCGCGGCGGTCTCGCCCGAAAGTTTTTTAAGTTCCGTTACCGAGTTCTGCAACGTCATTGACATATTTGTTCCCGTATCGCCGTCCGGCACGGGGAACACGTTAAGATCGTCTACCGATTTTCTGTTATTGGATAAATTATTTGCGCCCGAAATTATCGCGTCGCGCAAAATATCGCCGCTAAACAAATAAAAACACTCCTTTGGCTTATTCTTTAATGCCGTCGACCTTGATAATAACACGGTCAACAGGTGTGCCGGTTATTTCTTTAACCTTGTATTTTACCTTTTCGGTTATGCTGGACGCAATGGCGATTATGTTCATACCGTAAGTTACCACGATATGCAGTTCCACATCAATTTTTTCGCGGTCGCCGCGTACCTTTATGCCGGTATCAAGCGAACCTTCTTTAATAAATATCTTAGTCAGGCGCTGACGGTTGTTGCTGGGTACCATACCCACAACGCCGAAGCAGGAAATGACCTCGTTCCCGATAAGGCGACCTAAAAATTCCTCGGTAAGTTCTATGCTGCCCAAACGGTTTTCATAAGAAATCATATAATTTTCCTCCTTAAAAATTGTAATCTGCTATTGAATAATATATATCGCAGTAAAGTCCTTTTACACCGGATTTTATTTTATCGCTGTAAAAAATAAGTCCTTTTCTGTAACACACAGGTATTTGCGGCATTTCGGTGATAAGCACGCCCGAAAGCGCCGAAATGTTTATCTGCCCCGAATAAAACGCCGCCGTTGCGGAAGAAACGGTCATGGACGACCCCTCTGCCGGAGTTTCCGTAACTCCGTAGGCGGCGCTGCCGCCCGGCACCGTAAGACCGCCGACGTCCATATCGGGAAGCATCTGCGTTTCGCCCAAATACAACTGAAACTGACCGGAAGAAAGCCTTGCCGAATATTTATCAAACGGTTCTTCCTCTACGGTTATCTGTATTCCTGCCGCCTTGCACTGGGTAACGATAAGCCTTGCGGCGGAAAGGCGCGAAACGTTATCGGAATTTACAAGCAGCGAAAACGCCGCCCTGTACCCCGACTCGGTCACGGCGTAGCCGTCCTCATCCTTCTTATTATAACCTAACTTCTCTAAATTCTCAATACTTATTTGCGTATCCGCTGCCGCTTTAAGCGAACCGGTTGCGGCGGCGTCCGAAAACGCGGGATTCATAAATCCGTTTGCCGCCGTGGCGGCGCCGTAATAGGCCGAAGTAACTATCTGCGAACGGTCTATCGCCGAAGATATCGCATAACGCATCTCTCTTTTTGAAAGCGCGCCGTAGGACGAATTAACGCCTATGTACACAAGACGGTTTAAATCTATTTCGCTGCGGCTGCCACTCATTCTTGTTATGCTGCCGCCCGAAACGTCGGTAAAGTAAAGGTCGGTAGCGCCTACCTCAACATAATGGGAAGCGGAGTCCCCGTCGGGCGAGGAAAGCAGTTTTATCGTTTTAACGGCGCCTTTTTTGCCGTAATAATTATCGTTCCTTACAAATTCGCCGCCGTTTTCGGTGTATCTGCCGCAGCCTACCGGCGCGTATTCAACGCCGTCGGAGTCCTTTCTGCCGGAAGTGCCCTCCTTTATAATAGGGAAAGTAAGCAGGTTTGCGGCGTAAGGGTCGTTCCTTGTAAGGGTGAAAACCACCGTTTTGCCGTCGCGCGCCTCTGCCGACTGCACAGTGGCAAGGGTGGACGCATACCCCGACGTGACCGAAGCCTTTGCAAGGGAGAAAGAATACGCAACGTCCGCCGCGGTGACCGCCGTGCCGTCCGAAAAGTTAAGGGATTTAAGCGTTACGGAAACGGTGTTCCCCTCCGCCGTGCAGTTTTCCGCCAAAAACATTTCCGTTGTGTAATCTTCGCCAACCTTTACAAGCGGATCGAAAAGCAGCGAGCAAAGTCTGCGGTTGCTTTCGGTTTTTGCGGTGTAGGGGTTAACCCCGTCGGTAGCGGAGTATAAAAGCGTAAGCGTTTGGTCGGAAACGGCACTTTTGCCGCCGTTTTGATTTTTGCCGCCGCTTTGATTTTTGCCGCACGCCGCAAGCGATATAACGGTTACGATAGATAAAATAACGCAAATCGCTTTTTTCATGCCGTTCCCTCCTTTTTTAGGTTTTATGAGTTTTAAAAGACTAAGCAATGATTTACGGCAGGCGGTTGTATCCCGATTTTTTGCCGGTATGCCGCTTTCCGCCGCCGGTATGCCGCGTTACTCGGCGGTAAAGCCCTCGGCACCTGTACAAAGGCCCGTTCTATCGTCCAGCGCGAAAACGCATCCCGATATCTGCGCCGCACCCTCGGCAGGGTAAAATTTTGACATATCCTTTATGCGCAAACGCTCGATTATTATCTCTTTTTTAACGCCTAAAACCGACTGCTTAACGCCTGTCATTCCAAGGTCGGTTATATATCCCGTGCCGTGCGGCAGCACCTGTGCGTCCGCCGTTCTTACGTGGGTGTGCGTGCCAAAGAGCGCGGAAATTCTGCCGTCAAGATAAAATCCCAAAGCGCGTTTTTCGCTTGTTGCCTCGGCATGGAAATCACAAAGTATAAAGCGCGCACCCTCCGCCTTTGCGCGGCATATAAGCACGTCCGCCGAGGAAAACGGGTTTGCGGCTTCAAGATTTTCAAGGCATATCTGCCCCGAAAGGTTAATAACGGCGGCGGCGTACCTGCCCATATCGTAAAGGCAGTAACCGCTGCCTGCCGCTGCGGCAATATTGTCGGGGCGAAGCAAAAAACCGTTGCCTTCAAGCATATCGGTTATGCTGCTGTTGCGCATACTGTGATTACCGCCCGTTATAACATCGGCACCGGCGGCAAAAATCTTTTCCGCACTTTGCGGCGTTACGCCGTTGCAGTCGGCGGAATTTTCGCCGTTTACTATGCAAAGGTCTATTCCCTTTTCTTTTTTAAGCCGCGGCAGTTTCTGCAGCAGAACATCGCACCCTGCGCTTGCGAAAACATCGCCTATACATAATACGCGCATCCGGTCCCTCCGAATAAATCAAATAAAAATCGTACATTACATTCTACCATATTCCGCCGCCGATTTCAACAATACTTTAAACAAAGCAATCGGGATACGACGGTTCCGATTGTTTTGCCTGTTCAAATTTTTAAAAATCGCAAGTGAGCAAACGGGAGAAAACAAGAGAAAACGCGAGCATTTTAAAGATTGCGTATTTTAAATTAAAATTTTGAAGAAAAGTTGTTGACAAGCCGCTTCGCCTGTGGTATCATAATCGGGCACATCAAAGGGGCATTTATGCGCCCCGCGTATTTTATGGAGGTTTAATTATGTCTACATTTATGGCAAAACCTGCCGAAGTACAGCGCAAATGGTATATAATCGACGCAGCGGGCCGTCCGCTTGGCCGCACCGCCGTTAAGGCTGCGGACCTGCTTCGCGGCAAATGCAAGGCGGAGTTTACTCCCCATGTTGACTGCGGCGATCACGTTGTTATCATCAATGCTGAAAAGGCAGTTTTAACCGGCAAAAAACTTGAAAAGAAATTCTATCGCCGTCACACCGGCTACATCGGCGGTCTTAAGGAAGTTAAATATGCTACCCTTATGGCTACCCGTCCCGAACTTGCGATGGAACTTGCGGTAAAGGGCATGGTTCCCGATACCACCATAGGCAGAAAGGCGCTTACCCGCCTTCACGTTTACAGAGGTGCTGAATACGCTCAGGTAGCGCAGAAGCCCGAAAAACTTGAATTTTAAGAAGGGAGACAGTAACTATGTTTGAAGGAAAGCCTTATTTTTACGGCACCGGCAGAAGAAAGAGTTCTGTCGCCCGTGTACGTCTTTACAAAGGTACGGGCAAGATCACCGTTAACGAGAGGGATATAGACGATTATTTCGGTCTTGAAACCCTTAAACTTATCGTTCGTCAGCCCCTTACCCTTACCGACAATGCCGACAAGTTTGACGTTGTTTGCCGCGTTACAGGCGGCGGTGTTACCGGTCAGGCAGGCGCTATCCGCCACGGTATTGCACGCGCTCTTTTGCAGGCAGACGCGGAGTTCCGTCCCGAACTCAAGAAGGCCGGCTTCCTTACGAGAGACCCTCGTATGAAGGAAAGAAAGAAGTACGGTCTCAAAGGCGCACGTCGTGCACCCCAGTTCTCGAAGAGATAATTTCTTTTATTTCAGAACAAAAAAAGATTCCGAAAACCGTTTGGTTTTCGGAATCTTTTTTTAATATCTGTAAATACTTTACCTGTAGGGCGAAACGGAGAGAAAAATTTTTCTGTATTGACTATTTTTTAACACTGTATTGACTTTTACTCATAACCGCGGTATTATTTTGGGGTAACACCCAAAAGAAAGGAAGTTTTTATGGACATTAAAGAACTTGCCATGCAGAAACACGCCGAATGGAGAGGTAAAATAGAAATTAAGCCCCGCACCACCGCAGGAACCAAGGAAGCGCTCTCGCTTGCCTACACACCCGGCGTTGCCGAGCCCTGCCTTGCAATACAGAAGGACCCCTCGCTTTCATACGAACTTACGCGCCGCTGGAACACCGTTGCCGTTATTACCGACGGCACTGCCGTTCTGGGACTTGGCGACATAGGGCCCGAAGCCGGTATGCCGGTTATGGAGGGCAAGGCGCTTTTGTTTAAAGAGTTCGGCGATATCGACGCCATTCCGCTTTGCATCCGTTCAAAAGAAGTGGACGATATTGTAAAGACGGTAGAACTTCTTGCAGGCTCTTTCGGGGGCATAAACCTTGAGGACATTTCAGCACCCCGCTGTTTTGAAATTGAGCGCCGCCTTAAAAAGGTATGCGATATCCCCGTATTTCACGACGACCAGCACGGCACCGCCGTTGTATGCCTTGCCGCAATGCTTAACGCGCTTAAACTTACCGGTAAAAAGATAGACGAAATACGCGTTGTAACCTCCGGCGCGGGTGCCGCGGGCATTGCGATTATCCGCCTGCTTATTTCCATGGGACTTAAGGACGTTGTTATGTGCGACCGCAAGGGCGCTATATACAAAGGCAGAGAAGGCTTAAACCCCGAAAAGGAAGAAATTGCGGAGATTACCAACAGCAGTATGCGAAAGGGTACGCTTGAAGATGTGCTTAAAGGTGCAGATGTATTTATCGGCGTTTCGGCACCGGGCTGCGTTACCGAAGAAATGGTTAAAAATATGGCAAAAGACCCCATTCTTTTCCCCATGGCGAACCCGACCCCCGAAATTATGCCCGATTTAGCGCTTAAAGCAGGCGCCGCCGTTGTGGGCACGGGCAGAAGCGACTTTCCGAATCAGATAAACAACGTTCTTGCCTTCCCCGGTATTTTCCGCGGTGCGCTTGACGTTCGCGCCGCCGACATAAACGACGAAATGAAGATTGCCGCCGCAAAGGCGATAGCCTCGCTTGTGGCGGACGATGAACTTTCCGCCGATTACATTATCCCCGCCCCGTTTGATAACAGGGTAAAGGATACCGTAGCAAAGGCGGTTGCCGAAGCCGCAAAACTTTCGGGAGTTGCAAGAATTTAAAAGGCAGCAGGCAAAAATTTTTTCTCTTCGCTGCTTTCCGAACGCTTTGCGCCGTTCGCTCCGTAAAAAACGGGGCGGACGGCTTTTTGCAATTTTTCACTTTAAAATCGCAACTTTTGACCCTTTCTGTCTGCTATAATGGACAAAACAATCAAAGTACGGCGTTTTACCGATATCGGCAGGGCAATAAGTACCGATATTCGGCAGACAAAACAATCGGGGGTAACTTTTATGAACAACAAAACATTCAGCGTAGGTTTTGCGCGCGTAGACGCCACCCCCACACAGTCGGTACCGCTTGACGGTTACGGCAACCCGGGTATGCGTATGTCTAACCGGATACTGGACGGAATTTTCATCACCTCGGTAGCGCTTCGCGATGAAAACGGCAAAACGGCGCTTTTCATAACCGCCGATTACAGCACGATGACGGTTAATTTTCACGATCGCCTTGCCGAGGACATAAAAGACCTTGGGATTTCGGCGGACTGCATAGTGATTTCGGCAACGCATACGCATTCGGGGCCGTCGCTTGGGACCGTGGACGCCTGCGACTATATGCCCGAATACATAGAACTTGTTCATAAAAAACTGGAAGATGCGGCGCGCGCTTCGGTTGCCGACCTTAAACCTGCGGAAATATATTCGGGAACCACATACACAAAAGGTATGAACTTTGTGCGCCACTACCGTTTGGAGGACGGCACGTACGCAGGCGACAACTTCGGCCATTTTGAGCGTTCGCCCATAGCCGATTACGCCACAAAAGCAGACCCTGCCATGCATATAGTAAAGTTTGTCCGCACGGGAGGAAAAGACGTTTACGTTATAAACTGGCGCGCCCACGCCCATAAAACGGGAGGACAGAAAAAGTACGACCTTTCCGCCGATTTTCCGCTTACCATGCGCAATTCGATAGAGGAGAAAACCGGCGCGCTTGCGGCGTTCTTCCAGGGTGCCAGCGGCAACATAAATCACCAAAGCCGGATACCCGAGGACCGCAACACCACCGATTACGTTCTTTACGGAAAACAGTTGGCGCAGTATGTTATAGACGCCGAAAACAACGGTATGCTTAAAAAACGCCCGACAGGAGATATAAAAAGCACAAAAACCGTTTATTCGGCAAAAACTGCTATCCCTACAAAGGAGCAGCTTGAAAACGCCAAAATAATACGCAAACTGTGGGTAGAGACAAACGACCGCCTGCTTTGCGTGGAAAAGGGCGAGCCGCTTGGCATACGTTCCCCCTATCACGCAAACGCGATTTTGGGCAAGGCAACCCTGCCGCCTGCCATAGGGCTTGACCTTTACGGCTTTTCGGTGGGCGACGTTGCGTTTTTAAGCGCGCCCGACGAGTTGTTTGACACCTACTGCAAGCAGGTGACCGACGATTCCCCCTTTGCGACCACCATGATATTCTGCCTTGCAAACGGATATATGGGATATATCCCCTCCGCTTTCGGATACGATTACACCTGTTACGAATCAGACTGCGGCCGTTATGTGCGTGGCACGGGCGAGGCGGTAGCCGCCTGCTTTACCGAAATGCTTGAAAAAATGAAGAAAGAGTAATTTTTTTAGGCAAAGCACTACGGGCACAAACGGACTATAAACCCAAAAAAGCGGCGCGGATTTAATTTCCGCGCCGTTTGTTTTAACTTAAAAGCCAAACTGTTTTTAAAGCAAAACACGGTGCAGCCCGACGGGCTGCACCGTATCTTTTTATTTTGCGGCAATATGTGCCGCGGTTTTTATTAAATCGAGTTATCAACAACGTGCAGTTCGCGCACCGCGTTTTCGTCCTCGGCGCAAACGCCGTCGCGTTCTTTAAAGAACTTTTCGGCAACCGCCGGGAAAAGGGCGTAACTTAAAACATCCTCCTCCGATTTACCAAGTCCCTTTGCCGCAAGTTCTTCGCGGTACCGGGGCAGTTCGTCACCGATAAGGTCGGCAGGACGGCAGGTTATAACCTCGTCGTTACCTATCGCCTTTTTGCGCACCTCTTCATTAACGGGAGCAGGCAGCGCGCCGTACTCTCCGCGCAGAAGCGCTTTCGATTCCTTTGTAACCATCTTGTACCGTTCGCCCGAAAGCACGTTAAGCACCGCCTGGGTACCCACTATCTGGCTTGTAGGCGTTACAAGCGGAGGATAGCCGAAGTCTTTTCTTACCCGCGGTACTTCAGCAAGCGCTTCGTAGTATTTCTCCTCGGCACCCGCCTGTTTTAACTGGCTTAAAAGGTTTGAAAGCATTCCGCCGGGCACCTGATAAACAAGCGCCTTTCCGTCCACGCCCAAAACCTTGGTATCAAGACTGCCTTCCGCCTTTAAACGGTCGGCAACCTTTATAAAGTGCGCCGCCGCTTCGGATATAAGTTCAAGGTCAAGGCCCGTGTCGCGGTCGGTGTTTGCAAGGGTCGCAACAAGCGCCTCGGTAGCGGGCTGCGACGTTCCGTTTGCCAGCGGCGAGAGCGCCGTATCTATAATATCAACGCCTGCTTCACACGCTTTAAGATAGGTCATCGCACCCGTGCCTGCGGTGTTATGCGTATGCAGGTGTACGGGAAGTCCCACGCTTTCTTTTATCTTTTTAACAAGGGAGTATGCCTCGTACGGCAAAAGCAGATTTGCCATATCTTTAATACAGATTGTATCCGCGCCCATTTCCTTAAGCGTTTTTGCAAGATTTACAAAATATTCCTCGTTATGAACGGGGCTTACGGTATAACTTATTGCCGCTTCGCATATTCCGCCGTATTTTTTACAGGATTTTATCGACTGTTCAAGATTGCGCGGATCGTTAAGCGCGTCAAAAATACGCAGAACGTCGATTCCGTTTTCAATTGATTTTTTTACAAAAGCGTCTACAACGTCGTCGCCGTAATGCTTATAGCCTAAAATATTCTGACCGCGGAAAAGCATTTGAAGCCTTGTGTTGGGCAGATTCTTCTTTAAAATACGAAGCCTTTCCCATGGGTCTTCGCCCAAAAAGCGCATGCACGAATCAAACGTGGCGCCGCCCCAGCACTCAAGCGACCAATAGCCGACTTTATCAAGGGTGGAAAGCGCGGGGAGCATATCTTCAATACGCATTCTTGTTGCCGCCTGCGACTGGTGCGCATCGCGCAGAATGGTATCGGTTATAAAAAGCGGATTTTTTGCCATTTCTTTACCTACCTTTCAGGTGTAACTGCGGCGCAAAACTTTTACGCCGTGTTTTCCGCCGGACAAGACAAGCAGGTCGACCCGTTTGTTTTGCCTATCCGAAAATTGATATAAGCGCGCCTGCCGCTATGGCAGAACCGATTACGCCGGCAACGTTCGGTCCCATTGCGTGCATAAGCAGGAAGTTCGAGGGGTTTTCTTTCTGACCCACGCTCTGCGATACGCGCGCCGCCATGGGAACTGCCGAAACGCCGGCAGAGCCGATAAGCGGATTTATCTTGTTTTTGGTAAACAGATTCATAAACTTTGCCAGCAGCACGCCGCCTGCCGTGCCCATTCCGAACGCCACAACACCCATTGCAAGTATTTTAAGGGTCTGCAGGGTAAGGAAGGTTTGTGCCGTGGCGGTAGCGCCTACCGATATTCCGAGGAATATGGTTACAATGTTCATAAGTTCGTTCTGTGCCGTTTTGCAAAGGCGTTCCGCAACGCCCGATTCTTTCCAAAGGTTACCAAGCATAAGGCAGCCCACAAGCGGAGTTGCCGAAGGCACCAAAAGCGCCACGAATATGGTTACTACTATCGGGAAGATTATCTTTTCTTTCTTTGAAACTTCCCTTAACGGTTTCATAACTATCATACGCTCTTTTTTGGTGGTAAGCGCCTTCATAATGGGCGGCTGAATAACGGGTACCAGCGCCATATACGAATATGCGGCTACCGCGATGGGTCCTAAAAGCGCCGGATAAAGTTTTGTTGTTGTGTAAATTGCCGTAGGACCGTCCGCGCCGCCGATTATTCCTATGGAAGCGGCAGCCTCCTGCGGAAATCCCAAATATACGCAGCCTATAAATGTAACGAAAATACCCAGCTGCGCCGCAGCGCCCAAAAGCAGTGATTTCGGGTTTGAAATAAGCGGTCCGAAGTCGGTCATAGCGCCTATTCCCACAAATATAAGGCAGGGATACAGGCAGGTTTTAACGCCTATATAAAGTATGTCCAGAAGTCCGCCGCTTTTAAGTATTTCGCCGTAACCTATTTCGTGGTTCATAAACTGCGTCCACAAATCGGCGTGATACATCGCGTCGGACGGCAGCATTGCCGTAAGGTTTGAAAGCAGCATACCGAACGCAATGCCGATAAGCAGCAGCGGCTCGAACTGCTTTTTTATGGCAAGCCATAAAAGCAGCAGGGATATGGCTATCATGGCAAGATAGCCCCAGTTTTCACCGAACTTACCGAAAAGTTGGTAAAATCCGGTGCTTTTGCCGAATTCTATAAGTCTGTCTAACATATTCTTTCTCCCAAAAACGGCGCTTTAAGCGATAACGCAGAGTTCCGCGCCCGTTTCAACCGAATCGCCTTTTCTTACCGCTACGGATTTTACGGTGCCGTCGGCGCTTGCCATAATTTCGTTTTCCATTTTCATCGCTTCAAGAATAAGCAGAACATCGCCGCGCTTTACGGTGGCGCCCGGCGCTACCCTTACGTCAAGTATATTTCCGGGCATGGGGGCTGTAACGCGTTCGCCCTCTGCCGCGGATGCCGCAGGTGCTGCAGGTGCAGCGGCAGGTTTTGCGCTCTCGGCAGGTGCTGCCTTTTCGGGTGCGGCTGCAGACGCTTCCATTTCCTCAAGTTCAATTTCATATACGGTGCCGTTTACTGTTACTTTGTACTTTTTCATAACTTTTACCTCATTTATACTTTCTTGAAAGAGACTACTTTAAGGGCCTTTACGTCCTTACCCATAGCCTCGGCACATACGGCGGTGACCGCCGCGATTATTTCTTGTCGGTTTTCGGGGACTTCCTCTGCCTTTGCCTCGCTTTTTACGGGCGACGGCTTTGTTTTGCAGCAAAGACCCACTATTTTACAGATGATGATTATGGCTATCAGTCCTATGAATACCGTTCCCAGTCCCATAGCAACCACAAACCAATTCGGCACGTTCACGAAAAATGACACCTCCTGAAAAATATGATAAATTTGTGATAAATTTATAACAAATAAAATATATCATATTTTTTAATTTTTTACAATCTTTTATTTTCCCCTTTTTTCTTGACAGTACCCGTGCGTTGTTGTATAATTTGTGCGGTATAATGCGGATTTTCGGAAAAACAGGCGAAAATTTTTCGCTTCTCGCTTGGCAGCAAATTTTTCTTCTTTGAAATTTTCCGCATTTTCACATTTGCCCGTCTTTGGCAGAATCTAAAACTGCCGCAATTAAAAAAGGGAGCTGAATGAAACTTCGGCTGAGAGGGACCCCGATACCTACCGTATCTATGGCTCCGACCTGTAACCTGATGCGGATAATGCCGCCGTAGGAGAATAAGAAGGTCCTATTGCCGCATTGTCTTTGAGACAATGCGGTTTTTTGCGCCGCGCTGCAGCGAAGTGCCCTTTCCGCCGCGTTTGCGGAAAACGGATTGAGCCGCCGCTGCACCGAACGGTTACGGCGCACCGAAATTAAGGCTTCTTTTTCCCGTCAGAAAAAAAGGAGAAAGATTTTATGAAAAAAAACAATGTTTACCGTCTTACCACCACCGCAGTGCTTTTAGCGCTGGGTACCGCGCTTAGTTTTGTAAAGATTTACGAACTGCCTTTAGGCGGCGCCGTTACCCTGCTTTCCATGCTGCCAATTTGCCTTATTTCCCTGTTTTACGGCACGGCTTACGCTGTTCTGCCCTGCGTTTTATACGGCGCAATACAGATGTGCGTAGGCGGTATCTTCGGCTGGGGTCTTACCCCCACCGTACTTGTCGGCGGCATAGTTTTCGACTATCTGCTGGCTTTCGGCGTTCTTTGCCTTGCGGGTCTTTTCAGAAACCGCGGAACGGCTGGTGCAATACTCGGCACGGTGCTGGCACTCGTTTTAAGATTTGTATGCCACTATGTTTCGGGCTGCATCTTCTTCCGTTCGTTCGATATCTACAACAACCCCTATATCTATTCGCTGGTTTACAACGGCTCTTATATGCTGCCGGAACTCGTGCTCACGCTTATCGGCGCTTTCATCCTTTACAAAAGCGGCGCGTTTGCCCGCATTTGCAAACTTGTTAAAGAATAATGCGCTGCGTTATATTCGGGGCGCTGCCCGTAGAACGTCTGCCCTTTAAAATAACCGATTCGGATTATATAATCGCCTGCGACCGCGGACTTGCCGTAGCCAAAGCGCTTAACATAACGCCCGACCTTATAATCGGGGATTTTGACTCGCTTGGATGTGTGCCCGAAGGCGAAAACGTTATGCGGCTTAACGTCAGAAAAGACGATACCGACGTGAGCGTTGCGGTAAAAACCGCCTTAAAAAAAGGATTTAAGGAAATTTCCGTGTTGGGCGCGCTGGGCGGCGCGTTCGACCACAGCCTTGCAAACTTTCAAATTGCCGCATTTACCGCAAACCGCGGCGCCGACACAAAGTTTTATAACAGCGACGGTTTTCTTACCGCGATAACCGACGGTAAGATCACCCTGCCCGAAAGCCGCAGCCGCTTTTCGGTATTTGCCGTAAACGACTGTTCGGGCGTTTTTATAAAAGGCGCCGAATTTCCGCTTGAAAATGCCGACCTTTCGCCGCTGTTTCCGCTGGGCGTAAGCAACGCGCAAACGGGCGTTACCGAAATATCGGTTAAAAAAGGGACTCTTGCCATTTTCAGTTATTTATAATATCTGTAATTTTGCAGGTCGGGACGCAGCACCCGCTTTAAGTAAAACGCAAAAAAGAGAAGCCGCAGGGCTTCTCTTTTTGTTTTCTTTTAAAATTTCCTGCTGCCGGCGCCGTCAAAACACGCCGAACACACCGATTGTTTTGTCTAAGACAGTATCGCTGTTTCCTCTTTTGGGGCGTTTTCGGCGTTTTGTTTTTCGGCAAGCCTTTCCATATGCAGCCGCCGTGACCCTTCTGCCTGTTCCCTTTTAAAGTTTGCAAGTGCAATCTTTTTGCGAAGTCCGCGTCTGAACAGAATCACGTCGGCAATGTCCGCCAATATCCAGGAGGCAGGGTACACCGCGTAAAGCCACTCAATCGTGTGAATTTGCGGAATCATAAACAGCGTTTTTAAATAAAGTGTTCTGAACACGCAGGCGGTGGATATTGCCACTATCATAGAGGATACCGACTTTCCGATACCGCGCATAAGACCCGTGTAAACGTCAAACACGCCGCAAAGAACGTACGTAAGGGTTACAAGCGTAAGCCTTGTAACGCCCACTTCAAGCGCAGCGGGCGAGTCGCTTATATAGAACGAAAGCAGCGGGTGCGCGAACACGCGGCTTAAAAGCGAAATCGGGAAGGATACCACGAACATCCACATAAGACAGATGCGCGGCAGTTGTTTTACGCGGTCGTATTTTTTTGCTCCTATGTTCTGACCCATAAACGTGCCGGCGGTTATTGAGAACGCACTCGTTGTTACAGCCGTAAAGTTTGATATATTGGAAGCCGCGGAGTTGCCCGTAACCACTACCGAGCCGAAACTGTTTACCGAAGACTGTACCAAAACGTTTGAAATCGAGAACATTGAACTTTGTATTCCGGCAGGCAGCCCTATTGCAAAAATGCTTTTTACTACTTTCAGATCAAAGCACATCTTTTTAAAGGAGAACTTTGCCGCGTCGGTGCGCTTCATCAACGCACGCAGGCACAAAAGTCCAGATATGCCCTCCGATATTATGGTGCCGTAGGCAACGCCGTCCACCGTCATATCAAGCACCAGAACGAAGAAGAGGTTGAATATAACGTTAAGCAGTCCGCCAATCGACAGATATATCATCGGGCTTTGCGAATCGCCCACCGCGCGCAGCACGGAAGCCGAGAAAACGTATATCATACGCAGGATTATTCCGCAAAAATATATCCTTAAATACACGGTGGAATAACCTATAAGGTCGGCAGGGGTTCCCATTATTACAAGAAGGTCTTTTGCAAACACAAGTCCCAGCACCGTAAGCAGCACGCCCGACGCAAACGCAGTGGGAATTACGGTGTTTACCGTGCGCTCCAGATTTTTTTGCACGCCGCTGCCAAAGGCTTGCGCCGTTACAACGCCCGAACCGTTTGAAAGACCGATAAAAAAATTGACTATAAGTGCTACGAGCGATCCCGTGGCACCTACAGCCCCTACGTATTTACTGCCGCAGAATATACCTAAAACTATCATATCCGCGGCGTTAAAAAGCATTGAAAGCAGATTACTTACTATTGTGGGTACAGAAAAAATAAGCACACTTTTGAAAAGTGAGCCGTTAAGCATATCTACATTCTTCGTTTTCATGATTTTCCTCCCGTTATGCCCTGCGGCTTTGCGTTCGGTTTGCAGTCGCGTTGTTTCAATCAGGGAAACGAAGTTGTGTTTGCATCAAAGTGAAGCGCAAAGCGCCCGGTATCGGCAAATCCGAACGCTTCACTACACTTTAACACTTAAGCGACAACGCAAATGAGTGTCAATCCTGTGTTCGTATATAATATAACATTTTACTTGACAAATGTTGCGGATTTACAATGATTTTTTGCCCTGTTTGCGTTATTTTCCGTTCTGAAACTGTTTCGGGAGTGTTTTCGTACCGCCAGGATTATGTGCGGAGCCCGTATACACTTAATCAACCCTTGCGCCGTAGTTCGGGCAGGTGTGTCTGTCGGTGCGGCAGCCGCAGCCCGGACATATTTTACGCGTATCGTTCGCGTTATGTATGGGTTCGGTTGAAAACAGTTTACTTTCTGCAACATATGTTGGTTTGCCGCCGTCGGCAGCGGTGCCTACAACGTAAAATGTGCTTGAAAGCAGATATGCCGCAGCAGCGCAGAAAATCAGGGTGAACAGTGCAAAAAGCGGAGTAATGTAAAAGTAACTCCAGAAGCAGAAAGCAACCGTGCCGCCGAATCCCAAAAAGGCAAAGGCATAGCCTATTCCGCGGATAACGCTGCCTCCTTTTGCAAGAAATGCAAACATTTTCTTGCTCCTTATTATGGAAAAAGCCGCAAGCAGAGAAAGAACAACGCACACACCCATAACCGCCGCAAAAATTATTGCGATATTATGCATAACGGCAGGGTCTTTATAGGAAACCGGCAGTCCGTCGCGGTCCGTTTCGGCAATTATGCGCGCGTTATACAGAATGTAGGTGTAAATCGCGCACAAAACCGCGCCCACGGGCGAAGTTATCAACACTTTTTTCTCAATATCGTTAAACTTAGTCCTCTCCTTTTTTAGGTTTAAACAATTTATATTGTCTGCGCCGTAATCTACATTGTTCTTCTTTATCCGTCTTCAGGCAATTTTTCTTTTCTTAGGTTTAAACAATATATATTTGCTTGTTGCGTAAATTATATTGTTTTTTTCATCCGCGTTCAGACAATTTTTCTTTTTTTAGGTTCAAACAATATATATTGCCTGCTCTTTAAATTACATTATACGTATTTACTCGTCCTTTGACAATAAAAAACACAAAAAGTATAACAAATAATAATCCGACAATAACACTGCGGCACACAAAACCGCCCGTTCGATACGTTTTTTTAAAATGTGCGCCAAAGGCGGCAAAAAAGGACAAAGACAAAAGAGTATAAAGATAAAAGAGTATAAAGATAAAAGAGTATAAAGATAAAAGAGTATAAAGATAAAACAATAAAAAAAGACCGTCCCGGAAGGAACGGTCAAAGGTTCTGTTACTCACACCCTGAAAACTGAACAAGTAATGGAGAATCGGAAATAGGTCAAGCCCTCGGTCTATTAGTACAGCCTGGC
>CAKSTF010000016.1 GCA_934491515.1 uncultured Eubacteriales bacterium | reverse complement strand
GTGTATACCGATCGTATTGATAATTTCATATGTGGTTGCAACGCAGGTATCAAAGACAACAAAAGAAACAAAGTACTATGAAATCGTTGAAGCAATAAAGAACAACGAAGTTTCCGAATTTGAACTTAATCTTTACAGCGGCGATTTGCAGTATGTAAGCCGTGCCGACGGTAAAACTTACCATTACACGGTTGCCGACGCTTCGATATTCTATAACGATGTTCACGAAGCCATAAACGAAATCAACGAAAAGAACGCCGATACCGATAAGGTTATTAAATACGACTATAAAAGCGGCGGTCAGGCATCATGGCTTTTAAATATGCTGCCTACGCTTATTCTTGTCGTTATAATGGCTGTTTTCTGGATTTTCATTATGCGCCGTATGAACAGCGGAATGGGCGCGGATAAAACTATGGGCTTCGGCAAAGCCAAGGTTAAAAAGTCGGGCGACGGCAGAAAAACCACGTTTGCCGACGTTGCCGGTGCGGAAGAAGAAAAAGAAGAAATGGCGGAAATCGTTGAGTTTCTTAAAAATCCGCAGAAGTTCAACGACCTTGGCGCCCGTATACCGAAAGGCGTGCTGCTTGTAGGCCCTCCGGGAACAGGTAAAACACTTCTTGCCCGCGCCGTTGCAGGCGAGGCAGGAGTACCTTTCTTCTCGATTTCCGGTTCGGACTTTGTTGAAATGTTCGTAGGCGTGGGTGCGTCCCGCGTCCGTGACCTTTTCGGCGAGGCAAAAAAGAACGCCCCCGCAATTGTATTTATTGATGAGATTGACGCGGTAGGTCGTCAGCGCGGTGCAGGACTCGGCGGCGGTCACGACGAGCGTGAACAGACGCTTAACCAGCTGCTTGTTGAAATGGACGGTTTCGGCGCTAACGAGGGTGTTATCGTTATGGCAGCCACAAACCGCCCCGATATACTTGATAAAGCACTTTTGCGTCCCGGCAGATTTGACCGTCAGATAACGGTTAACTATCCGGATATCAAGGGCAGGGAAGAGATACTGAAGGTTCACTCGCGCGGCAAGCCGTTAGGCCCCGATGTTAACCTTGCCACTATTGCTAAATCGACTGCCGGCTTTACCGGCGCTGACCTTGAAAATCTTCTTAACGAGGCAGCGCTGCTTGCGGTTCGTCACGGCAAGAAAGCGATAACTCAGCCCGAAATCGAAGAGGCTACCATCAAGGTGGTTATGGGTATCGAAAAGAAATCACACGTTGTTACCGATAAGGATAAACTTGTGACTTCCTATCACGAAGCAGGTCACGCAATCGTTTCTTACTTCCTGCCCACACAGGATCCCGTTCATCAGATTTCCATTATCCAGCGCGGTATGGCGGCAGGCTATACAATGTACCTGCCCGAACAGGAAAAGGGTCATACCTCCAAAAAGCAGCTGCTTGAACAGATTTGCTCGCTTTTGGGCGGCAGGGCTGCAGAACAGCTGACTCAGGATGACGTTTGCACCGGCGCTTCAAACGATATTGAGCGTGCTACCGAACTTGCAAGAAAAATGGTCACCAAATTCGGTATGAGCGACAAACTCGGCCTTGTGACCTACGGCCATGATAACAATGAAGTTTTCCTCGGCCGCGATTTCTCCTCAACGCCCAACTATTCCGAAAAAACCGCAGCGGATATTGATCAGGAAATCGAATCCGTGGTTATGTCGCAGTATAAAAAGGCGCTCGGAATACTTGAAAACGCAATGCCCAAACTCCACGCCGTGGCAAAGGTTCTTTTTGAAGAAGAAAAGATTTCCGGCGACGAGTTCCGCGCCATTATGGAAAAACAGGACTGACAGTATAATGAAAAATCCCTTCTTATGCGAATAAGAAGGGATTTTTGTATATTTAATAGTCGGGGAAACGGTCTAAAGAACTCCGTAAATCAAAATGCCGGCAGCTGCGGATATTACAATAAGAAGAATCGGTGATATTTCTTTTTTAAATACCTTTTTGCAAACAGGCGATATCGCTGCGGTAAACGCAAAAATTATTATCGCCTTGTAATCGGGGCTTATTTTGTCTTTTACCGTTGTAACATTTAAAAACGCCTCCCCCGCAAGCAATACGGCGGCGGAAAGAACAAGCGCCGTAACGCAGGGTCTGACGCCGCTTAAAAAGGCGTTAACGCCCGCAAATTTAAGCAGATTGTTTATAACGGCGGCAATAAGAAGTATTATAATCAGTGACGGCAGCACCACGCCGAGCGTTGCAAGCAGCGAACCTAAAAAGCCACCCGTTTCGCTGCCTACAAATGTTGCCATATTTACGGCAAGGGGACCCGGGGTGGACTCGGAAACGGCAAGAAAATCAAGAAACTCGTCAGAAGTCAGCCACCCGTTTGTTATAACCGCATCGCGCACTATCGGTATCATGGCATAACCGCCGCCGAAAGTGAATGCTCCGATTTTTAAGAATGTAAGAAAAAGGCGCAGATATATCATACTTTACCGCCTTTCCTTTGCCGCGTCTTCAACTTTTGAATCAAATATACAGCAACTCCTGAAGTGCCGCAGATAAGTATGCAGTAAATGCTTGAAAAATCGACCGCGAAAAGAGTAAGTAGTATAACCGCCGAAAGTATAACTGCAAACACGACGCAGTTAAAGGTGTTTTTAGGTATGCTGCGAAACAGTTTTATTCCCGCCTTAAGTATAAGATATATTATGCACGCCCTGATTCCCTTAAATGCGTACTGAACAAATGTGAGGTGTGAAAAAGAATCATAAAAAAGGGAAATTATGTAAATTACCGCAAACGACGGAACGGTAACTGCCGCAGTGCTTAAAATACCGCCCGCAATTCCGGCTGTTTTATAGCCGATGTATGTTGCGCTGTTGATTGCGACCGGACCGGGCGTTGATTCCGCAATGGCTATCATATCAAGAAATTCCTCTGCGGTGAGCCACTTCTTTTTTGTTACAAACTCGTTTTGCAGCACTGCCACCATGGCGTAACCGCCGCCGAAGGTGAACGCCCCTATTTTTAAAAACGTCATAAAAAGCGAAAAAAGCGTCTTAAATTTGCCATTCATACCTTTGAAAACACTCCCTTTGTTCCATAGTATTCTAACATATTTCAATTTGATATTCAACGCCTTTGACCGTATATGAACAATAACAGGAGTTTTGTCCGTAAAAGCAGGTGTTTTCTGCTGCCCGCCATTGACAAATAACTGCTTTTTTGGTAAAATATATTGAATATTCAGACAAAACAATCAGGATACAATGATTGTTTTGTCTATACGGTTTGGAGTTGGTTTTTACGGTTTTCAGTATGACCGGATTCGGCAGGGGTTCCGCCGCAGAGCAGGGACTCAGTGTTACAGTTGAAATAAGATCGGTTAATCATAGGTTTTTTGAATTTTCATGCAGGTGTCCGAAAGCGTATCAGTTTTTGGACGAAAAGTTAAAATCTCTTTGCAATTCTAAAATTTCACGCGGCAAAACGGAACTTTCCGTGATTATTGAGGATAATTCCAAAGACGCGGTTTCGGTTGCCGTGAACTCCGCGTATGCGGAAGCATATATAGGTGCCTTGCGCAAAACGGCTAAGGATTACAAACTTAAAAACGATGTCAAGGTATCTTCGCTTATCGGCGTTCCCGATATGTTCACGTTAAAGCGGCGTGATATTTCGGAAGAACTTATTACAAAACTGGCGCTTGAAGCGGCTGCGGCTGCGCTTGACGGTTTTTTGGAAATGCGCGCGGCAGAGGGTGAACGTTTAAAACAGGACGTGTTAAACCGCACCGACTTGATACTTTCAAAGGTCGCGTTTATTGAAGAACGTTCTCCGCAGACGGTAAAGGCTTACAGGCAGCGCCTTGAAGAAAAAATACGCGAACTTCTTGACAACGCCGAAATTGACGAACAGCGCCTTATCACCGAAACCGCTATATTTGCGGATAAGGTTGCCGTTGCAGAAGAAACGGTAAGACTTCGCAGCCACATAAAAGCGCTCTCCGAGCTTTTTGGGGGCGGCGGTGCAATAGGCAGAAAACTTGATTTTCTTGTTCAGGAAATGAACAGGGAAACAAATACCATCGGTTCAAAAGCGCAGGATATTGAAATAGCACATACCGTGGTTGATATAAAAGCAGAAATAGAAAAAATAAGAGAACAGATACAGAATATTGAATAAAGGGGATAATAAATAATGCGGCTTATTAACATAGGCTTCGGCAATATGGTTTCCGCTAACAGAATGGTTGCCATTGTAAGTCCTGATTCGGCGCCGATAAAACGTATCGTGCAGGACGCGAAGGACAGGGGAACGCTTATTGACGCCACCCACGGAAGAAGAACACGCGCGGTAATTATTACCGACAGCGATCATATCATACTCACTTATCTGCAGGCGGAAACGGTTGCAAACAGGATATCCGATGAAAATGCCGTTGACGACGAGGAGGATGTTGATGAGTAAAGGAAAACTGTTTGTTATAAGCGGACCTTCGGGCTGCGGTAAGGACACTATAATGCAAAGGGTCTTTCAGAATCTGCCCGAACTTAAATTTTCAATTTCTTCCGTAACGCGTCCTATGCGCGCAGGCGAAAAAGAGGGCGAAAAATACCACTTTGTAAGCCGTGAAGAATTTGAAAAAATGATAGCGGACGATAAACTGCTTGAATACAATTGCTTTGTAGGAAATTATTACGGAACGCCTATAGACCCCGTTAAGGAGTGCATATCAAAGGGCGAGGATATGCTTATAGAAGTAGATGTTAACGGCGCCGCCAATATACGCGCCAAACTGCCGGAGGCAGTAAGCATATTTATAATGCCGCCATCTGTTGAAACGCTTGAAGAACGTCTGCGCGCAAGGGCTACCGAAAGCGAGGATGTCCTGCAAAAACGCATAGCGGCGGCAAAAGGAGAAATTGAAAGAGCCTCCGAGTTCAATTACGTAGTTATTAACGACGATCTCGATACCGCGGTACGGGAAGTAGTCGAAATAATAAAACAAAAAAGATAAAACCGAAAGGAAGAAATATTATGCTTAATCCCGCAATAGGAAAACTTATCGAAAATTATGACAATCGTTACCGTCTTGTTACCGACGTTGCAAAACTTGCGCGTGAGGTATCTACCGAGGCGCAGGAACGCGAAGAAATACTTATCGAAAAACCGGTAAGTATAGCAATCAATAAACTTGCCGAAGAAAAGAATCTTTAAAAATACGGGCAGATGTAAATGTGATTTATGAGGGCGAAGGGGTGACTTGTAATGTGCTTTACCGCGTCGGTGGCGATCGAAGGTGCCGCAGGCAGTTTTGATAAACTGTACGGCTATCTGCTGCCGGAAAAGTTATACGGTAAATGCGTTGCGGGCTGCCGCGTTACGGTTCCGTTCGGTAAAGGAAACGCTTTAAGGCAGGGTATGATATTTTCACTTCAAAAAGCCGAAAAAAGCGATTGCGCAGGTTACAAGGAAATCGCCGCCCTTACCGATGAAAAGCCGGTTCTTACCGACGAAATGCTGCGCCTTTGCGAGTATTTAAAGGAACGCACATTCTGTACGTACTTTGACGCGGTTCATACCATGATCCCCACGGGGCTCGGTTACAGGATGCACGATTTTTACACCGCGAATCCCGAATTTTTAACCGAATCGCTTTTATCGGGACCCGAAGCGTACATTTACGCCTATCTTAAAAAGAACGGCGAAACCTCTTATAAAAAACTGTCCGCCGCCTTTGAAAATGCCGAAGAATTGCTTTTATCTTTGGGCGAAAAACAGGCAGTATTTCACAACACGCAGCCTGTAAGAAATATGGCGGATTTAAAGAAAAAGTATATAAGGCTTACCGAAATTTCCGCCGACAGCGTAAAACTTACAAAAAGGCAAAAAGAAGTTTATTCGGTGCTGGAAACCGTGGGGGAAGTAAGCGTTAAAGAACTGGAATACTTTACAGGCGCCACCTCCGGAGTATTGGATGCGCTCTGTAAAAAGGGCGTTGCCGCTTTTTTTGAAAAACAGGAATTCCGTATGCCGGTATCGCCGCAAAAAAAGGCAAATCGGGACGAGATTCAACTGTCCTGCGAACAGCAGGCAGCGTATGACGGTCTTTCGGGCGAACTTGAAGAGGCTAAAGTATCGCTTTTGTACGGTATTACCGGCAGCGGAAAAACGCAGGTTTATCTTAAACTTGTCGATACGGCGCTTGAAAAAGGTCGCGGAGTTATAGTAATGGTGCCGGAAATAGCGTTGACTCCTCAAATGATCAACATTTTTTCGGTTCGTTACGGCGACTCGGTGGCTGTATTTCACAGCGGGCTTTCCCTGGGTCAGCGTATGGACGAGTATAACCGCGTACGGCTTGGCAGGGCAAAGGTGGCAATAGGTACAAGAAGTGCCGTGTTCGCCCCTTTTGAAAATCTTGGACTTATAATTATGGACGAGGAACAGGAACATACATACCGTTCCGAAAAATCCCCGCGCTTTCACGCAAGAGATGTTGCGCAGTTCCGTGCGGCGTATCACAAATGCCTTTTGTGTCTTGCCTCCGCAACGCCTTCGCTTACAGCCTACAGTAAGGCCAAAAGCGGCAGGTACGGTCTTTATAAGTTAAGGCACAGGTACGGCAGCGCCGTACTTCCGGAAGTTCGCCTTGTTGATATGAAAAAGGAACTTGAGGAGGGCAACTCCGGTAATATAAGCCGCGAACTGGCGGTAGACATAGACCGACAGTTAACGGCAGGAAAACAGATAATAATACTGCTTAACCGCCGCGGTCACAACACCTATGTTTCCTGCAGGGACTGCGGATATGTTTTTGAATGTGACGAATGCAGCATAAGTCTTACTTATCACAGGGCAAACGGCAGGCTTATGTGCCATTATTGCGGCAAATCGATACCTGTTCCGCATAAATGCAGTCAGTGCGGAAGTGAAAATATTGTTTTTTCGGGCGCAGGAACGCAAAAAATAGAAGAGGAAATCGGATTGCTTTTCCCGAATGCACGCATTTTAAGACTTGATGCCGACAGTACAATGACACGCGACTCGTATGCCGTGAAACTAAACGCTTTTGCAAACGGCGAATATGATATACTGCTTGGCACGCAAATGGTTGCAAAAGGTCTTGATTTTCCGAATGTTACACTTGTCGGTGTTATTGGGGCGGATAAGGCACTTATGAGCGACGATTACCGCGGCTTTGAACGCACCTTTTCACTTCTTTCACAGGTTGTCGGCAGGGCAGGCAGGTCGGGAGACGCCGGAACCGCCGTTATACAAACTTCGGAACCGCAGAATCATATAATTGAACTTGCCAAGGCACAGGATTATGACGCTTTTTACGATGAAGAGATCCAAAACCGCCGGCTTATGATATTTCCGCCGTTTTGCGATATATGCGTTATATCTGCTCATTCCGCCGATCGTGTTCTTGCACAGTCGGCAATTACGGAAGTGTTTTCAAATATTAAAAAACTTGCTATGTCCGATTTTTCGGATATTAAACTTATAATACTCGGTCCCTGCGCCGCCGCCGTTCCGAAAGTCGGCGGCAAATACAGATACCGTATGATGATAAAATGCAAAAACAATTCGCGTTTTCGTGAACTTGCGCGAAAAGCCGCGGACATCAAACGTGTAAGGGATATGAGTATTGTTATAGATATGAACCCCGAAACGGTCATTTAAAAAATCAGGTGAAATGATGGCAAAAAGAAATATTGTAAAGTTAGGCGACGATATTTTAAGAAAAGTATGCAGGTCGCAGCTCAATTTTGACGGAAAACTTGCGCAAACGCTTGATGATATGGCAGAAACTATGTATGCTGCCGACGGCGTGGGTCTTGCGGCGCCCCAGGTCGGGATTTTAAGGCGTTATTGCGTAATTGACGTGGGTGACGGACTTGTGGAACTTGTGAACCCGGTTATTGATGAAACTTCGGGCGAGCAGGACGGCGACGAGGGCTGTCTTTCGCTTCCCGGGCGATATGAACCGGTAGTAAGACCGATGTACGTTAAAGTGCACGCTCAGGACAGAAACGGCAATACCTTCACCCTTTCGGCGGAAGGACTTAAAGCACGCGCGCTTTGCCACGAAATAGACCATCTTGACGGCGTTCTGTTTATTGACAGGGCGCACAAAAAGGAACAGTAGGAGAGTTTATGCGAATAGTTTTTATGGGTACGCCCGAATATTCGGAAAAGACCCTTGCCGCGCTTTACGGCGCAGGATACGAAATAGCGGCGGTTTTTGCGCAACCCGATAAACCGGTTGGCAGAAAACAGGTGCTTACCGCGCCCGCAACAAAGGTTTTTGCGCTTGAACACGGCATACCCGTTTACCAGCCTGCTACGCTTCGCGACGGCAGTGCGGAAGAAATACTTAAAAAAATCTCGCCCGACTTAATAGCGGTTGTGGCATACGGAAAAATTCTCCCCGAAGAGATACTTTCCCTCCCGAAATTCGGCTGCGTTAACGGTCACGCTTCGCTGCTGCCGGAATTGCGCGGCGCGTCGCCCATACAGTGGTCGATAGTAACCGGCAAGACCGAAACCGGCGTTACCACCATGCTTATGGACAAGGGTATGGACACGGGAGATATACTTGAGTCAAGAAAGGTTGCAATAGGCGATGCGGAAACAGCCGGTGAACTTTTTGAGCGACTTTCCGTTGTTACCGCAGAACTTATGCTTTCAACCGTTAAAAAACTTCTTGACGGCGGAATCACCCCTAAAAAACAGGACGGTACAAAAGCCACTTATGCGCCTATCATCAAAAAAGAAATGGCGCATCTCGACTTTACAAAAACTGCGGCGGAACTTAATAACCTTGTGCGCGGATTTAATCCGTGGCCGGTAGCGTTTTTCCTGCTTGAAGGAAAGCGTATTAAGATATATGCGGCAGACGCCGTAACCTCCGATAAATATTCCGCAGGCACGCTGTTTTCCGAAAACGGCGGACTTTATGTATCGTGCGGCGGTAAAACCGCACTTCGTCTTGTTATCGTTCAGCCGGAGGGTAAAAAAACTATGAACGCCGAGGATATGCTGCGCGGCAATGCGGATATATGCGGCAAAACGGCAGAGTAAGCACCTATGGACAGAGCAAGAAAAACCGCGCTTTGCGCGCTTGATACCGTATTTAAAGTGCAGGCATATTCAAACATAACGCTTGATAACGCGCTTAATGCCGCAGACCTTTCGGATACAGACCGCCGTTTCGCTTCACGGTTGTTTTACGGCGTGCTTGACAGAAAGATTACTCTTGATTACGTTCTTTCAAAATTTCTTAAAAGCGGAATCTCAAAAACACCGCTTACAGCGCTTAACGCAATGCGTATGGCGCTTTATCAGATAAAATATATGGACAAGGTCCCCGATTTTGCCGCGGTAAACAGTGCGGTACAACTTGTTAAAAATTCAAAACAGCGCTTTGCGGCGCCTACCGTAAACGGCGTTTTAAGAAACGTTTTACGGCAAGAAATATCCTTGCCGGAGGGTAACGGTGTTTTTGCGCTTTCGGTAAGATATTCCTGCCCCGAATATATTGTAAAAGGTTTTATAGAAGATTACGGCACCGAAACAGCAGAAGAACTGCTTAAAAGTTTTCTTACCGCGCCCGATACGGTAATAAGGGTAAACACTTTGCTTACCGATACCGAAACGCTGTTTAAAACACTTATTGCCGAGGGGCTGTCGGCAGAAAAATGCGATATCCAAAACGCGCTTATAATAAAGGGCGGAATAAATGTTTCGGAAAGTCGTGCATTTAAAGACGGGCTTTTCCATATAGAGGATTCCGCATGTCAGAAGGCTGTTGAAAAGCTGGCGCCCCGCGCCGGTGAAAAAGTGCTTGATGTTTGTTCTGCCCCCGGCGGAAAAGCCTTTACAATGGCTGAAATGATGAATAATACAGGCAGCATTACGGCGTGCGATATATATCCCGCAAGGGTGGGGCTTATAAGAAGCGGCGCCGAAAGGCTTAAAATATCAATTATAAATACTCTTGCCTGCAATTCCGCCGAATATAAATTTAAAAGGGAGTTTGACGCGGCGCTTTGCGATGTTCCGTGTTCGGGGCTCGGCGTTTTAAGAAGAAAACCGGAGATCAAATATAAGGAGCAGCCGGCAGAGAATTCTTTGCCCGAAATACAACTCTCGCTGCTTGAAAATGCGGATGCCGCGGTTGTTGCGGGCGGCAGGATAATGTACTCTACATGCACGCTTCGGCGCGCCGAGAACGAGGGTGTAGTTGCCGCTTTCCTTGACAAACATAAGGATTATGAGTTAATATATGAACATACCTTTATGCCGCACACCGACGGTACAGACGGCTTTTTCTGTGCGCTAATCCAAAAAAGCAGGTGATACCATTACCGGAAAGACAGATTTAAAATCGCTGTATTTTGACGAATTGGCGGATATGCTCGCTTCCTACGGCGCGCCGTCTTACAGGGCAAAACAGGTCTTTAAATGGCTTCAATCGGGAGTTACATCTTTTGATGAAATGACCAACATACCGATTTCCCTGCGGCAGCGTATGGCGGATGAGGGATACCTGTCCGTTACCGATATTGAAAAAAAGTATGTTTCCGCCCTGGACGGTACGGTGAAATATCTGTACAGGCTTTATGACGGCGAATTTATTGAATCCGTTTTAATGAAATACGAACACGGTTACACGGTTTGCGTTTCAACGCAGGTAGGCTGCCGAATGGGGTGCAGGTTCTGTGCTTCGGGCATAGGCGGCCTTGTAAGAAGCCTTACGGCTTCGGAAATAATTTCACAGATTACCTCTGCACAGCGTGACAACGGGATACGCGTTTCAAACGTTGTGATGATGGGTATGGGCGAACCGCTTGACAATTTCGATAACTGCGCAAGATTTTTAAAACTTGTAAGCGACCCCGAAGGGCTTAATATCGGTATGCGCCATATATCACTTTCAACTTCGGGCGTGGTAAGCGGAATAGAAAAACTAGCGCGCCTTAATTTGCCGATAACGCTGTCTGTGTCGCTGCATGCTCCGTTTGACGATATTCGCAGCAGTATGATGCCCGTAAACCGTAAATGGAATATAGAAAGCCTGCTTAACGCATGCAGGCAATACCAAAAGGTTACTACGCGCAGAATATCTTTTGAATACGCTTTGATTGAGGGCGAAAACGATACTCCCGAATGTGCAAAACGGCTTTTTGAGATTACAAAGGGTATAATGTGTCATATAAATTTAATACCGACAAACCCCGTAAAGGAAAATGATTATAAAAAACCCGATAAACAGGCAATTCTTAAGTTCAAGAGCAAACTTGAAAATTACGGCCTTACCGCCACGGTGCGCAGAACTTTGGGCGCGGATATCAACGCCTCCTGCGGACAGTTGCGCAAAAGGTTAATATCAGGCTAAGGAGGGATCATAAGTGCGGGTATTCAGTAAAACCGATATAGGTTCGGTGCGACAGACCAATCAGGACGCTTATTATACGTCTATGATCGGAAACGATACATGCTTTGCAGTTGTTTGCGACGGCATGGGCGGCGCCAGCGCCGGCAACGTTGCAAGCGAAATGGCTGTGAATACGATAGAACGTTATGTAACGCGTGCGTATTCCGGCGAAATGAGTTTTGACGAAAGGTCACAACTTTTGCAAAACGCGGTGCTTTCGGCCAATATTGAAGTTTTTGAAGCCGCAAAGCGCAATCCCGCCTTAAGCGGAATGGGAACTACCGTGGTTACGGCGATCGCTTCGCCTGCGGGCGTTACGGTATGCCATGTCGGTGACAGCCGCGCTTATATGGTGGCAGACGGCATAATACAATTGACCCGTGACCATTCCGTTGTGCAGAACCTTGTAGAAAGCGGGGAACTTACCCCCGAAGAAGCGCAGTCACACCCGAAAAAGAACATTATAACAAGGGCGCTCGGCGTTGAGGAAAATGTACTTTCGGACTGCGTAACGGCGCCTTTCCCCGAAAACGGGAAACTGCTTCTGTGCACGGACGGTCTTACAAACTATGCGTCCGAAGAGTATATTAATGAAACACTGTCTGCCGAGAAACCGGAAAACGCAGCGGAACTGCTTTGTAACGAGGCGGTACGCGGCGGCGGCGGAGACAATATTACGGCAGTAGTTATTTCAAACGATCAGTGAGGTACTTGATTTATGGATAAATATGTTGGCAAGCGCCTTGACGGCAGATATGAAATTGAGGAGATAATCGGCGTAGGGGGCATGGCGGTAGTTTATAAAGCCTACGATAACGTTGAGGACAGAACCGTTGCGGTTAAGATTCTGAAGGACGAATTTGTTTCGAATGAAGAGTTTATCCGCCGCTTTAAAAACGAGTCAAAGGCTATCGCGATACTTTCGCACCCCAATATCGTAAGGGTATACGATGTAAGTTTCGGTGATCTTATACAGTATATCGTTATGGAATATATTGACGGAATTACCCTTAAAGAGTTTATTGAACGACAGGGAAGTCTTCGTTGGAAAGATGCCGTATACTTCACGATTCAGATACTTAAAGCGCTTCAGCACGCACACGATAAAGGTATTGTGCATCGCGATGTTAAGCCGCAGAATATTATGGTTTTGCAGGACGGCACAATAAAGGTTACCGACTTCGGTATAGCGCGGTTTGCAAGGAATGAGCAGCGCACCATAACCGATAAGGCGATAGGTTCCGTTCACTATATCAGCCCCGAACAGGCAAGGGGAGAAAAGACCGACGAAAAAGCGGATATCTATTCTGTTGGTGTTATGCTTTATGAAATGCTTACAGGCAGGCTTCCTTTTGAAGCCGACAGCGCGGTTTCGGTTGCGATTATGCAGCTTCAGCGCGATCCGAAGCGCCCTACCGAAATCAACAGTTCAATACCGCTGGGTCTTGAGCAGATAACTATGAAGGCTATGCAGAAAAGCACCGACCGCCGTTATCAGTCGGCGGCGGAAATGCTCTGCGACCTGGAGGCTTTCAAGAAAGACCCTTCCGTTACGTTTGAAAGAACCTATTTTGTGGATACCGAACCCACTAAGTATGTGGGCTCGCCGCAAAGGGAAGAAAATTACACACTGCGCAAAAATGAGGAGACGCCTCAGCAGAAAAAGAACAATATGATTCCGATTCTCGCGGGCATTGCCTCTGCGCTTGTTGTTGCAATAATCGTTCTTGCCGTTGTGTTTATTCCTAAACTCTTTAAAAGCACAGGCGCGGAGATATCCTGCCCGAACTTTGTGGGAATGACCAAAGATGAAATATCCAAAAGTGACGAAGCCGAAAACTTTGTTATCAGCTGGGATTACGGTGCCAACGATAAGTATGCAATGGGGACCGTTTATGAGCAGTCGCAGCCCAAAGGCAAAAAGGTCAAAAAGGGTGCAAAGATTACCCTTTATGTAAGCATGGGTCAGGCAACCGTTACCGTTCCCGACGTTTACGGAAAAAGCGAGGCGTATGCCGTAAGTGAACTTAAATCCAAAGGTCTTATTCCGGTTGTAAAACAGGAAGCAAGCGAAGACGTTGAAAAGGGTCTTGTTATAAGGACAGATCCTGCAAGAACTACCGTTGTTGCCGAAAAAACAGAAGTTAAGGTATATGTCAGCAGCGGCAAAGAAAATAAGATGATTTCTGTTCCCAACGTTGTGGGAAGCACCAAGGAACAGGCGCAGGCCGATCTTAAAAAGTTAGGCCTTGAAGTATCGGTGCAGACGCGCGACCTCACTGCGGGTGATAAGTATTATAAAGCGGGGTATGTGGTATCTCAGACTCCGTCCTCTTCGTCTGAAAAGGTTCCCGAGGGCACTACCGTTACCATTTATGTAAGCACGGGCAACTACGCTTATAATATAACCGTTACGGGACTTAAGTCGTCCTATAATGTTGACGGCAGCGAAAAAAAGATAGGCACGCTTGCGATTTACAGCGGCGGCGTGCAGCTTGACAGCAAAACCGTCAATCTGGAAGAACTTACGGGCAACAAGTATACCTTTACCTTCACTTCCAAAAACAGTTCGCTTGATATTACCGTTAAGTTTGCCGATTTTACAATCGTTTCATCGGTCAACGTTACACCTTCCACAAACAATATCAGTTGTCAGTGAATATGGACGGTGTAATCGTAAAAGCCGTATCTTCCTTTTACTATACGGCTTGTAATGATAAAATATATGAATGTAAGGCAAGGGGGAACTTCCGCAAAGCGGAGGTTTCCCCTGTCGTGGGTGACAGGGTTTTAATTACGCCCACGGCACCCGATAAGGGCGTTGTTGAAAAAATATACGAGCGTAAGAATCTGCTGAAGCGGCCTCTTATTGCGAACATAGATAAAATATTTATAGTTTCCTCGTATAAAACTCCTGCACCGGATACTCTGATGATCGACCGCATGGCGGCAATTGCGGAGTTTGAGGATATACAACCTGTTATTGTTTTTAACAAGTCCGATATGGGCGATTTTTCGCAGTTTTTTGAAATTTACAGAAAAGCCGGCCTGAAAACTTATACAGTATCAGCCAAAAACGGCGAGGGGATAGCAGAACTTAAAAAAGAAACCGAAAACTGCATTTCCGCTTTTGCTGGAAATTCCGGCGTTGGCAAATCAAGCATTTTAAACGCAATTTTTGGTGAACTTTCCCTTAAAACGGGGGAAGTAAGCGAGAAACTCGGCAGGGGCAGGCACACCACACGCCACACCCAACTTTTCCGTTTCGACAACTCGCTTGTTGCAGACACCCCCGGCTTTGCTGCTCTTGAATTCTGTAACAAAACGGAGTTAAAAAAGAATCTGGCGTTTTGTTTTCCCGATTTTGCGGATTACATACAAGGCTGCAAATTTGCAAACTGTACACATACGGGTGAACCCGGCTGCAGGCTTGTTTCCGCAGTGAAGGACGGCAATGTAGAACAAAGCAGATATAACAGTTATCTTGCGCTGTATTCCGAGATTAAAGATTCGGCGGAATGGAAAGAACGGCGCTGATGTTTTCCGCACGGAATTTGCGGTGCGATGATTTTTAAAAGGAGGCACTTAAAGTGAAAAGGCCGATGTTTTACACCGCTTTAATCGCGGCGTGTACAACATTTGTTTGCTTTAAGTTCCGCAGCCTTACCCTTATAACTGCAATAGTTTTACTTGTATGCGCCGCGGCGTTTGCCATTAACAAAAGATATGCCGTTTCAGCGGTATTCGTAATTTGCTTTTGCATAATGCTGCGTATGCTTTCGGCGTATTCGGATATCGACAAGGTTGATTTATATGACGGCAGTTATGTGAACGGCACGTTTGTTGTAACCGAAGATTCCGAAACCGACGGCAGTGTGACCCGGGTTACGTTAAAGGCCGAAAAATGCGATTGCCTGCCGCGCGGTATGCTTATAAGCGCCGTCTCTTATTCGGGAGACGCCTTTCTTGCAGGCGATATAACGGAAACTTCAGTTAAAATATCAAAATTCAAAGACTATAATAAAAGTTTTTGGTACGGCGAGGATGTTTTTGCGTCCGGCGCTTTGGCAAAAGAAACAAAAATTGTCGGGGCAAATCCCTTCTACGGCTTTTTAGGCAGTGTAAGGCGCTACATAAATAGAACCGTTTTCAACTATTTGGGCGGAGACAACGCCGCAGCGCTTATTGCCGTGCTTACGGGCAACAAGACATTTTTGAGCGATATGCTAAAAGAGAACATAAAGAAAGCGGGAGTCAGCCATTTAGTGGCGGTTTCGGGACTTCATTTGTCGATACTCTTAGGCGGTATTTTCAAATTGTACTCAAACTTCTTTAAGAACAAATACATAAAATTCGCAATCTCTGCGTTAAGCGTTTTCTTTATTGCGGGTGTTTGCGGATTTACAAAGTCGATTGTCCGTGCGGGAATTATGTTTGTGTTTGCTGCTGCGGCACCTCTTTTCGAGCGCGGAAACGACAGCCTTAACACGCTGGGAACAGCGGTCACTGCGGTAATACTTTTTTCGCCTTTTGCGGTTTTAAGCACCGCTTTTGAACTTTCGGTTGCGGCAACTTTTGCTATAATTTACCTTGTGCCGTTTTATACAAATGTTTTGTGCGGATTTTTGTGTCCCGATATCGGGATGTTTAAATCAATTATTTCAGCCCTGCTTAACACAATACTTGCTTCTCTTGCCACAATGCCTGTCTGCATTATGCGCTTCGGCTATATTTCCACTGTAAGCCTTATTACGAATATTCTTTTGAACTATGCGGTAACGGGCGCTTTGCTGTTTACCGCGGCGGCGGTCATACTGCCCGGATTCTGTGTCACTTTAAAAGCGGTGGGATTTCTTATTGCCGGATTGTGTTCCAAGTATATGCAGTTTATAATCAACACCTTTGCCGACCTGCCGTTCTCTACAGTCAATGCCGGAACAAAAACGGCAATAGCAACAGCACTGATTTTTACGGCTTTGACCGCCGTTGTTAAAATTACCGATATTATCAGTTATAAAAAAGGAGGGAACCGATTTGCCGATAATTTACGAAGATGCGCTTAAACGCGATGTTAAAAATTCGGATTTTGCGCCCGTGTATATACTTTTCGGGGAGGACGCGTATCTTAAAAAGCATTATTGCGATGCTGTGATAAAAAAGGTATGTAAAGGAACGGAAGACTTTAATTATCAGTCATTCGGCAACGGTACCGACCTTCAACTTGTTTACGATGCGGTTAATCAATTTCCGATGATGGCGGAAAAAAAGTGCGTTCTTTTGGCGGATTACGATTTTGAACATGCCGAAAAAAGCGAATATGACCGCCTGTGCGCTCTTCTTTCCGATGTGCCGGACACCTGTGTGCTGATTTTGAAATTTGATGCGATTCCTTTTGATTTAAAGGGCAGTTCCAAATCAAAAAGGATTGTTGCCTGCGCGGAAAAATCGGGCGGAAAAGCGGTTGATTTAGGACACAGAAACGAATCGGAACTGACTTCAATGCTGATCCGCGGCGCACAGAAACGCGGCTGTGTTTTGTCGTCCGCTGCGGCGAAAGAACTTGTCCGGACCGCAGGGGATGATATAAACATACTTACCTTTGAACTTGACAAACTTTGTCTTTATAAAGGCGGAGGCGATATTGAAAAATCCGATATACAGGATGTATCCGCCAAAACGGTGGAGGCTTCGGTTTACGATTATGTGAAAGAAATATTCAACTGCAACATAACGGGCGCACTCTCACTGCTTGACGATATGTTTTTTATGCAATTCGAGCCGATGATTATTCTATATACCGTTTCTGCCGCCTTTGTGGATATTTACAGGGTGTTTGCGGCAGAACGCGCGGATGTTTCAAGAGCCACTCTTGCGGAAGATTTCGGTTATACGAAAAAGATGTTTGTTCTTGACAGGGCACGGCAGAACCTGAAAAAACTTGACGGCAGGAAACTTAAAGCGGCATTTGACGCTTTGATGCAGGCCGACCGCGCGCTTAAAACCGCAGGTGCAGACCCAAAGGTAATACTTGAAGAACTTACTGTAAAACTGGGCGTTATTATTTCTTCTTCCGGCGGTGATGATTTCTGTTAAGCACGGACAGGTTAGTGATAGTAGAGGGCCAATACGATAAAATCACGCTTTCAAATGTTTTGGAAGCGGTGATAGTGCCTACAGATGGCTTCGGAATATTTAAAAATGCGCAAAAACGCGCGCTTATCCGCCGTATGGCACAAAAAAACGGGGTTTTGATAATCACCGATTCCGACGCGGCCGGCAGGCAGATACGCGCCCATATAAAAAATATATGCGCAGACGCCGATATTCTAAACGCTTATATACCTAAAATTAAAGGTAAAGAACGCCGCAAAAACAAGCCGGGCAAGGAAGGCATTTTAGGCGTTGAGGGACAAAGCGCCGAAGTGCTTACCCGCGCTTTGATAAAAAGCGGAATTACAAAAAAGGTGAAAGACAAAAGCGCAACGGCGGTCACAAAGCAAGATATGTACGCTGCGGGGCTTTCGGGCAGGACAGACAGCGCCGCTTTGCGGAAATCGTTGGCAAAATTTCTCGAAATACCTGAGGGTATGTCTGCAAACGCGCTTTTAGACGCAATAAATTCACTTTACACAAAAACAGAATTTGAAACGGCGGTGAAAAAATGGCGGCAAGAACAGGACAAAAACTGAAACTTTTTCATATAATCGACATACTTAAAAACGAAAGCGACGAGGAACATCCCCTTAACGCTAAGGAAATATGCGATCATCTTGCTAATATGGGTATATCTGCCGAAAGAAAAGCAATATACGACGATATTGATTGCCTTATAGATTATAAGTTCGATATTATTAAGACCCGTACTCCGAAAAGCGGATATTTTCTGGCATCTCGTGATTTTGAAATACCGGAAATATATCTTTTAAGCGATGCCGTAAGGACTGCAAAATTTATAAGTCCGAACAAAACGCGCGATCTTGTATCCCGTCTTGACGGAATGTTAAGCAAGTATGACCGTAAAAAACGCGACTACGGGATATATATGAATATGCAGGGCAAAACTTCAAACGAAGAAATATTTTATAATATTGACACAGTCAGCCGCGCAATTGAAGAACGTCATAAGATCAGATTCAGGTACGGCAGAAGGCAACTTTCGGGGGAACGAAATCTTGTTACCGAATATAAGGTCCTCAAGGTAACGCCCTACGCCATGACATGGCAGGAGGACCACTACTATCTTATAGCCAACAATGAAAAATACGATAACCTTATGCATTTGCGTATCGACCGTATGCGCAATGTTGAAGAACTTCCGGAAAAGGCAAGACCAATGTCCGAAGTTTCCGATTATACGGACGTTTTTGACGTTGCCGACTACACTGCAAAACTTTTCGGTATGTACGGCGGTGAAACAGAAAAAATTGAACTTAAATGCAATCGCGGTATAATCGAGCAGATAGCAGACCGCTTCGGTGAAAATATATTTATAAGAAACGTTACCGACACGCATTTTACTTTCACGGCGAACGCCGCCCTAAGCGATGCGCTTGTAACATTTATTATGAACTACGGCAGCAATATAGAAGTGCTTTCTCCCGCTGTTTTAAGGGAGAAAATAAAGCAAAAGGCAAAAATTATCTGCAATATGTATTAACGGAGCAAAAAATGCTTGCAAAGCATAAATCAACGTGATATAATCAAAAGGCTGTATTGATTGCAGTAATATTACACACATTCCGTTTAATATCGGTTGGGTGTCACCGTGAGGTGATCGCCGAAGTATTCGGGATGGAGGAAAAACCTCAGGAGGAAAAATTTTATGGCAGTTGTATCAATGAAACAACTTCTTGAAGCAGGTGTTCATTTCGGACATCAGACAAGACGTTGGAACCCCAAGATGGCAGAGTACATCTTCACCGAAAGAAACGGTATCTACATTATCGACCTTCAGAAGACCGTTAAGAAGCTTAACGAGGCATATCTTTTTGCCCGTGACATTGCTGCAAACGGCGGCGATATCCTTTTCGTAGGTACTAAAAAGCAGGCTCAGGATTCCATTAAAGAAGAAGCAGAGCATTGCGGTATGCCCTATGTTAACGCACGTTGGCTCGGCGGTATGCTTACAAACTTCACCACAATCCGTACAAGAATCGCACGTCTTGAACAGCTTCGTTCCATGCGTGAGGACGGTACTTTTGATCTTCTTCCTAAAAAGGAAGTTGTTAAACTTGAACTTGAGATAGAGAAACTTGAGAAGTTTATGGGCGGTATTCAGAATATGCACAAACTTCCCGGCGCTCTCTTTATAGTTGACCCCCGCAAGGAAAGAATTGCTGTTTCCGAAGCAAAGAAACTCGGTATTCCGATTATCGCTATTGTTGACACAAACTGCGATCCGGATGAAATTGACGCGGTTATCCCCGGCAACGACGACGCTATCCGTGCGGTAAAACTTATCGCTGAAACCATGGCTGCCGCCGTTATCGAGGGCAGAGACGGTGCCGAATTCGGCGCTGCCGCTAAGGAAGAAACCGAAGAAGTAGCCGAAGAAGTTGCCGAAACCGAAGAGAAGACCGAAGAATAATTTAAAACCACTCTAAGACTGGAGGATATATACAATGGCTTTTACCGCTAAAGACGTTCAGGCGCTCCGTGAAAAGACCGGTTGCGGTATGATGGACTGCAAAAAGGCTCTTACCGAAACAAACGGCGATATGGACGCCGCTACCGATTACCTCAGAGAAAAGGGACTTGCTTCCCAGGCTAAAAAGGCAAGCAGAATTGCTGCCGAGGGCACCGTTGCCGCTGTTGTTGAAAACGGCGTAGGTGCGCTAGTTGAAGTAAATTCCGAAACCGACTTTGTTGCCGGTACTGACGAATTCAAAGCACTCGCAAACAAAATCGCTTCTGTTGTTGCAAAGCAGAATCCGGCTGATGTTGACGCACTTCTCAAATGTGCCGAAGACGGTCAGACCGTTGAAGAAATGGTTCAGGAAGTTTTCCTTAAGATTCGTGAAAACATCAAGGTTCGCCGTTTTGCAAGATTTGAAGGCAAGGTTGTAACATATATTCATGCCGGCGGTAAGATCGGCGTTATGGTAAACTTTAAGGGCGACGTTGACGCAAACGATCCCGCTTTTGTTACCATGGGCAAAAACGTTGCAATGCAGATTGCCGCTATGAATCCCTCTTATCTTGACGAGGCATCTGTTCCGGCAGAAGTTCTTGACAAGGAAAAGGAAATACTCATAGCACAGATGAAAGAAGACCCCAAGATGGCCGGCAAACCCGATCAGGTTCTTGCTAAAATCGTTGAAGGCAAAATGGGCAAATACTTTAAGGAAAACTGCCTTGTTGACCAGCAGTTCGTTATGGACGGCGAGGTATCCGTAGGCAAGTATGTTGCAAACACTGCCAAAGAAATGGGCAAGGAAATAAAGATTGCCGCTTTTGTTCGTTTTGAAAAGGGCGAAGGTCTTGAAAAGCGTGTAGACGACTTCGCATCGGAAGTTGCAAGCATGGTTAAGTAATTTAAATTTTGCTTTTAAGCCGCCTGTAAAGCAGGCGGCTTTTTCTTTACATCCTGTTAACTTTGTGTTAAAAAGAATGTTGTATAATAAATTAAAATAAAGCAATCTTCAAAGGGGACACATTATGAACAAGCAAGAACCCGTTACTTTAAATATAATAGGCGATATGCGGTTTGATTCGGGTAAAAACGTGCTGGAAACAGCAGCGGAATTTTCCCGTCTTATGGCGTATTACAGAAGCGCATGTATGGAAATTAAAACAAAGTTTGATGTTATGAACGAAAACTTTAATCTTCAATTAGACCGCACGCCGATAGTTTCAATAAGCACACGTCTTAAAAAGCCTATGAGCATAAAAGAAAAACTTGAACGCAAGGGAAAACCGCTGACCGTGAAGAGCGTTTGGGAAAATCTTAATGACGTTGCGGGAATCAGGGTTGTATGTTCTTTTTTAGACGATGTTTATATGCTTGAGAAAGGGCTGCTTTCGCAGGACGATATAGTATTGATTGAAAAGAAAGACTATATTAAAAATCCGAAAGAAAACGGATACAGAAGTTTGCATCTTATAGTTGAGGTGCCTATATTTCTTTGCAACGAAAAGAAAATGATGCGCGCGGAAATACAGCTGCGTACGATAGCAATGGAATGTTGGGCGACCCTTGAACACCAGATAAATTATAAAAAAAGCGGCGCTGCCGATACCGAAATAGAAGAGTTGCGTTCCTGTGCCGAACTTGGTACCGAACTTGATAGGCGCATGGGAAAACTGTGGCATAAAATGAATAAAAACCGCGAAGCGGAAAAAGCGTTGTCTTAATAAGGCAGCGCTTTTTATATAGACAAAACAATCATTGTATCCTGATTGCTTTGTCTAAGCCATTCTATTGACATGATTCGCAAAATATAATATAATTTTTGTGTATTTCTTTTTATATTTTATCTGTTTCGGAGGTATATTCCGTTTTTATGAAACTTAAAAAAGTTTTTGCGTGTTTAATTTGCGCCGTGATTGCTTTTACCGCTGTGTTTACCGTTCCTGCAATTGCCGCAAACAAACGCCTTTTAATAGGAAGCGGGGTTAACGTGCGCTCGGCGCCGGGAACGTGGAACAGCGTTGTTTTTACCACCTCCTCGGAAATAACGGTAACTACCGACGGGCTTGTAAACGATTCCGACGGTGATCCGTGGTATCATATCATAACCGACAGCGGAACCGAGGGGTATGTTTATCACACGCTTGCCACACTTCTTGATGACCCGATTATACCGGACCCTCCGGTGTGGAACAGCGAGCGCGTTATGGTTACGGACACCGTAAACGTAAGGGCGGCGGCTACCACCGCGAGTACCGCTATTGCGGAAGTATGGCCGTGCTCGCTTGAATGTAAGGGAAAGGTTACCAATTCTTCGGGCGAAGTCTGGTTTAATGTAATAACACCCGGCGGTCTTAACGGCTATATCAGGGGCGATTTTATTGCCGAATACAGATATACTTATGACGCCGATTTTGAAAAAACGCTGCTTGCTTTTCCCGAAAACTACCGCGACGGTCTTAGGTATCTGCATACAAGGTATCCGAATTGGCAATTCCGTGCTGATGATGCAGGTCTCACCCTTGCAGAGGCAGTTGCAAACGAAATAGGCAGGAAAATGCTCTCCGATATATACACAAGCCTGCCCGAATCGTGGCGTGATTCAAGCATTACTAATCCTGCGGAATCCGGCATGCGCTGGGCGTCTGCAGAGGCGTTGCTGTACTTTATGTCGCCGCAGTACTTTTTATCGCCGAACGCCGTTTTTATGTTTATGCAGCAATCCTACGATTCTGCGGTGCATAACGAAACGGGAGTCAGAAAAATAGTTTCTGGTACATTTCTTGACCGCGACGACTACATAGGATATATAATGAAGGCGGCGTCGGAAAGCGGAGTCAGCCCCTATGTTCTTGCAGGCACGATTTTGCAGGAGCAGGGCACTGCGGGCAGCGCGCTTTCAAGCGGTACTTACGAAGGGTACGAAGGTTATTATAATTTCTTCAACTTTTCGGCTACCGGCACCACGCCTGAGGAAATTATCAAAAATGGGCTTGAATACGCAAAATCCTGCGGTTGGAACAGTCCCGAAGCCGCAATAATCGGCGGTGCCAAAAAATATGACGACGGCTATGTAAATTCCGATCAGGATACATATTATTATAAAAACTTTAATGTTATCTGCAAAACATGGTCGCATCAATATGCGGCAAATATACAGGATTCCGTAAAAAATGCGCTTATGATATCGGAAGCGTATTCCGAAAATTCTGTTGCGGTATTCAGAATCCCCGTGTTTTCCGGCAGTGATTTCAGTCATACTCATTCATATTCGGGCTGGGAATCGGACGAAAACGGGCATTGGCAAAAATGCCTTCTTTGCGAGGAATCTACCGAAACGGCGGCACACACGTTTGATGACGGAACGGTTATAAAAGAACCGCAGATAGGTGAAAGCGGCGAAAAGCAGTTCGAATGTACCGTATGCGGCTTTACCAAAACCGAGGAAATTCCGCCGCTGCCGTATATTTTAGGTGATGCTAACGGCGACGGCGTCGTTACCGCCGCGGACGCGGAACTTATCGCAAACTATAATGCCGGTATTGTTTCGGATGATGAGATTGATATTGATTCTGCCGACGTAAGCGGTGACGGCAGGGTGGATATATGCGATTGCATTAAGATAATGCTTTATCTTAAAGGCAAAATATCGGGTCGTTAATTACTTTTTTAAGGGGTTGATGTCTGGTGAAGAAGGTTATTTCGGTTATACTTACACTTGCGATAGTTGTTGCGGTGCTGCCGTTTGCGGGTATCGTTACCCGTGCGGACTATACATTTGCCGATGTAACGGATGTAAGCGCTTATGCCGCTTCCGATACCGTGTACGAGGGACTGAGAGGAGCAGAACTTACTACGGAAAAGGGGACATATTTTCATTATGAACCTTACGGTTTTGACCCTGTTTTTGTGCTTGTATATTCGGACGGAAACAGCGAAAGCCTTACCGCAAGCGAGTGCTACCAAAAATACGATTTGGGATTTTCTTGTTCAAGCGATCAATCGTTTGATAACCAATGGGGCGTAGGCGAGCATGAGTTTACACTTACGCTCGGCGGCTTTTCCTGCACTATGGCTGTAAAAATAGAAAAAAATCCCATCAAAGATATTTCAATCTCCGCCTCCCGCAGTGTTCTTGAAAGAACCGGCGGCCAGGATTTCGGAAGTTATTATAAATATGACATCAGCGCCTTTGATTTAATTGTAACCGTCGATTTGGAAGACGGAACCCAAAATTCAATTCAGTTTTATCAGTTTTATGATATTTACGGTGTTTCGCTTTCGTACACAAGCGACCAGAGTGCTGAAACCCCCTGGATGGCAGGCGAGCACGCTTTTTATGTAACGTATAGGGACAAAACAATAACGGTCCCCGTAACGATAGTAACGTCGCCGATAGTTTCGCTTAGTATTATTGCGTGCGCTACCGTTATGGAAGAAAGTAACGGCCGCGATAACGGCAGATATTACGAATATTTTCCCGATTCTTTCCAGCCGCAGGTAACCGCTTTGATGACGGACGGTAATACCGTTACGATGCCGCTTTACCAATTTGCAAACACTTACAATTTGTCGGTTTCTTCTGATAGCGATCAGGAAGAATCGGGCGGCTGGAAGCCCGGCGACCATGAATTTACAATTAACTTAGGCGGCACAGTTGCCACGCTTGCGGTACATATCGACGAATCGCCGGTTGAAAGTATATCCGCGGTTGCCGCTTCGACCGTATATGAAGGTATAAACGGCGCCGGTATGAACGGTATGCAATATTCACCGTCATATTTTCAAATCACTATCACGGTGAAACTTAAATCGCAGGAAGAACCGATAACGGTTAATTGGTACGATTTTGAGTTTGTTACGGGCGCAAGGCTTGAATGGTACAGCGATCAAAGTACTTCGCCCTGGACGGCAGGCGACCACGAATTTACCCTTAAATCCGGTAAGGCTACCTGCACACTGCCCGTAACGATAACACCGTCGCCCATAAAGAGCATTTCAGCCGTGGCGCGTAAATCGGTGGAGGAGTATACCGGCGGATTTGATTATGGCGGTTACTATAATTATTATGTTTCAAGTTTTGATCCGCTTATAACCGTTACCTTGTCAAACGGTGACACAAAAACGGTAAGTTATTCTAACTTTTTTAAAGAATTCGGTATAGATATTGTTGACGCAAGCGGTCAGAATTATGATAATTCGTGGGGAGTAGGCGAGCACCAATTTACCCTTTCTGCGGGAACTGCGACCTGTACGCTTACCGTTAATATTATTCCTACTTCGATAGCCGAAATTTCGCTTTTTTCCTGCGAAAAGATAATACAGAACACCTGCGGCTCCTATATTTCCGAAAACTTTTACTCCTACAGTGTTTCGGGTGCAAATCCTAAATTCAAGATACGCTATAAAAACGGAAATGTAAAAATTGCGGATATGAGATATTTTTACGCTGTCGGTACCTCTCCGGTTTTTGAAACCGACCAGTCCGAAGAAACCCCGTGGGGACTTGGTAAACATAATGTAAATTGTACGGTAGCGGAGTTTTCGTTCGACTTTACCGTTGAAATTGTGCCTTCGCCCGTGGTTTCGGTATCTGCAGTTGCAAAAGGACCCGTTATTAAGGGCGATAGTGTAGGCGACACGCTTATACTGGACATTACCGTATTTTATGAAAATAACGATTCCGAACAGTTTACTTATGCCGGAAATTCTTCTGTAAGCAATACAAAGTACGAATCATACGATATAACATTTTACGATATTGATACGAATACCGCAGGGCAGAAGACCGCTACTTTAAGCGTGCTGGGCTGCAAAACAACGTTTGAATATACCGTAATTGAAAAAACGCCCTTTAATGCGGTTACAATAAGCGGCGATAAAGTTTTAAAAATCTCTATTGCTTATACCGACGGCACAACACTGCAGGGCGATGTATCGTGGATTGATATACGCATGGGAGACGAAGACGGCACTTTTTACGGCTATCTTTTGGTAGAAGGTAAAGTATTTAACTGTGAAATATCCTGCGGTTATACTCTTGACGCAGACGGCAACAAGGACTTTGATTTCGGCAAGGATGTAACGATTACACTAAGCGGCGTTACTTCAAACACGCTTTCCGAATGTAAGTGGACGCGTAATGCAAACCCCATACTTTATTGGTGTTCGCTTTGTATCAGCAATCCGTATTACGGATTTTTTGACGGCAAGGTTACCTCTAAAAACATAAACGCGCTTATATGGTCCGCCGCAAGAATTGCAGGTATTTACGATACCGAATGTGACGGCGAAGAGGTAAGAGCAGCGGTTAAAAAATATTTTGACGTAGGCGATTTTGACCTTACGTCGTCAGACCTTTACAATGCAGATGTCGATACATACACACTACCCGATCAGGATAACTGCTATCTGCCTGAGAGTAAACTGACCTATGACGAAAATGTCGGCTGGACATTTTCCACCCGTAACACCGAAGGCGTTAATGTAACTTTGGTGCTTGGCGAAGACGGGCGCATAAAACAGTTCGGCGCCGCAGTGCCGGCAGGGGACCTTGACGGTAACGGCAGCGTTGATTATAGTGACGTTCTGCTTATTTCCCGCTACCTTTCGGGACATATCACCTCAGATGAAATTGACCTTGAAGCGGCGGATGTCACCGGCGACGGAGTAGTCGATATTTGCGACGTTGTAAAAATAATGCTTTATATAAAGGGTGAAATTAACGCACTCTGATATAACAAACAAAGGAGCAGCCCCGCCTGTACAGGCGGGGCTGTTTTTCCACTCTGATTGTAATTATCAGTTTTTGTATTGAATCTTTACCGTTCCGTCGTCTTCATAAGTTACGGCGTTGATGTTAAGTTTTGTATTGTCAACCGCTTTGCAATACTCTTCAAAAGAATCAAATACGGTGTGTTTTTCGGCAATTACTTTCTTTGCGGCAGCGGCGTCGTTCTGAAGAAGTACCCTAAGGGTTGCCGCCTGTACCTTTGCATTCTGAACGCAGGCGGTGTAGGGGTCTTTCATACGGAAATCGGTTGCGTGTGCGTGACCCGAAACACCTGCGCAAACAGGGTGGCACGCCGGAATAACGGTGCATACGTCTCCAAGATCGCTGCATCCGCTGCTCCAGGAATCGTCGAACTTAAGATTTTCCTCGCCGAATACCATTGCGGCAGCCTCTTTAAGAGCGTCCTGTATATTGGGGTCGTTATAACGCGGATATGTGCCGTGAATGTCGTCAAGCACAAGTTTGCAGCCCATCGCCGCAGCGGCACATGCAAAGGCGCGGTTTACCTTTTCATTGGCGGCTTTCATACCGTCGGGTGTGGCTCCGCGCAGGTAACTCTCAACCGTAACGCTGTCGGGAATTGCGTTTACCGCGCTGCCGCCGTGAGTAATAATGGGATGAAAACGGATTCTGTCTTTTTCTTCAAATGTTTCTCTTAAAGCGTTTGCAATGCTCATTGCATTTGTTGCGGCATAAAGCGCGTTTATTCCAAGATGCGGCGCCGCGCCTGCGTGCGCGCTCTTGCCTATGAACGTGCAGCGTTTTCTTACAGAGCCGTTGCTGCCCTTTATACAACCGAATTTATAGTCCTCGTCAGGCGTTGTATGAACCATAAACGCCATGTCAACACCGTTAAGATATCCGCGGCGCATAAATTCGGGCTTGCCGGTAACGTATTTGATAGTTCCCTTGGCGATAAGCGTTTCTCTGAAATCGCGTTCAATGCCTTCCTCTGCAGGAACGGCGATAAGACGGATTTTACCGCACATACCGTCTAAAGCATGGGGCGCTTTAAGAGCGATTGCAACGCCTAAAAGTGCGGCGCTTTGACAGTTGTGACCGCAGGCGTGTACCGCGCCTGTTTTTTTGTCAGCTTCGGGGTGAGTGGGTATTATAAGCGAGTCAAGTTCACCGAAAACAGCAACCGTGGGGCCGGGGCGACCGGTATCAATTTCGGTGTAAAAACCCGGTATATCGCCGGCTTCCGTTAACTTGTAACCGAGTTTTTCGTACTCAGCCTTAAGATAGGCATTTGTTTTCCATTCGCGGTATCCGGGTTCCGGATTTTCCCAAATGTACTTCTCCGCAGCAAGAATGGTATCCTTTGCGGATTCGATGGTGTCAAAAATCAACTGAAAACCTGTGTCCATGATTGTATCTCCTTATAATTTATATCGTAAAGTTACCGTGCCGTCGTCGTTTGCACTGACCGCCTCGATATTAAGGGTGGTCTTATCAACGGCATCAAAGTACTCTTCAAACGAATTGTAAACCGTTTTCTTTTCCTTAAGAACCTTTTTTGCCGCAGCAGCATCGTCCTTTAAAAGTTCTATAAGTGCTGCTGCCTGTACCTTTGCACACTGTACGCATGCGGTGTAGGGGTCCGTTATAAGATACTCGGAAGAATGACCGCCGCAGGACGCGCCTGAACAGGTGGGATGGCAGGCGGGCATAACCGTTGAAATGTCTCCGAGGTCGCTGCAGCCCGTGCCCCATCTGGGAGTGAAATTCAGATGATCTTCCGGAAAGAGCATACCGGCGGCATTTTTAAATACTGCCTGTAAATTAACGTCATTATATCTGGGCGCCATACCGTGCTCGTCGTGAAGTTCAAGTGTGCAGCCCATAGCAGCCGCAGCGCCTGCAAAAGCACGGTTGACCTTTTCGTTTGCGTCTTTCATAGCTTCCATAGTGGCACCGCGTATGTAACTTTCAACAACAACTTTGTCGGGTATTGCGTTTACGGCGCTGCCGCCTTCGGTAATAATGGGATGAAAACGGATTGTATCGCATTCGCGGAAAGTTTCGCGCATGGCGTTTGCAATGCTCATTGCATTTGCGGCGGCGTAAAGTGCGTTGATTCCGAGATGCGGTGCCGCGCCTGCGTGGGCGCTTTTGCCGTGGAATACGGCTTTTTTAAGTATACATCCGTTGGAACCGGCAGCACAACCGAAAACCTTATCGCCTGCTGCGGTATGTACCATAAACGCCATATCAACGCCGTCAAGATAACCGCGGTACATAAACTCCGGTTTGCCGGCAATGTACTTAACGGTGCCCGCTTTAACAAGTTCCTTCCTGTATTCAAGTTCTATCGCTTCTTCGGCAGGAACGGCAATAAGACGTATTTTTCCGCAAAGGCTGTCAAGAACGTGGGGCGTTTTAAGGGCTATTGCAACACCCAAAAGTCCGGCGCTCTGGCAGTTATGACCGCAGGCGTGCACTGCGCCTGTTTCTTTATCACATTCCTTGTGAGTGGGAATTATAAGTGAATCAAGTTCACCGAAAACGGCGATCGTAGGGCCGGGACGGCCGGTATCTACATCGGTGTAAAATCCGGGAATGTTGCCGGCCTCGGTCAACTTGTAACCGAGTTTTTCATACTCCGCTTTAAGGTATGCATGGGTTTTCCATTCGCGGTATCCGGGTTCCGGATTTTTCCATATATACCTTTCCGCATCAAGGATTGTCTGCTTGCGGTCTTCAACATAGTCAAAGACATTTTGATACAAATCCGTCATACTAAAGATCTCCCATTAAATAAAATTCTTATTAACTGTCACGCCTAATTTTTCGGCTTCGTCGCAAAGATAGCCGTGACAGGAAAAAAGCACAGTCTGAGCATTTTTTGAATACTCTTTTAAAAATGCAAGCGCAAGTTTTTGTCGTTCATCATCATATTGGCACAGTGAATCATCAAGGAAAAGGGGAAGGCTTTCTTTTTCGGAAAGCATACGGGATATCGCAAGTCTTAAACTTAAATACGCCTGTCCCGCGGTACCCTTGCTTAAATAGGCGCTTTCGTGCATACCGAAAGAATCTGACTGCTGTACGGAAACGGCAAGACCGCTGCCAAGCCTGATATCATTATATCTTTCACCCGTAAGTCCGGCAAATATTTGTTTTACATCGTCGGCAAGTTTCCCACCGTAATTTTTACGCATATCATCCGCGCTGTTTTTAAGTTCTTCGGCGGCAATATCCGCCGCACGGCAGAAATCCTCTTTTGCAGATACCGTTTGCTTTACGGCATTTATCGACCGTTTGACGGTTTCAGGTGATACGAAGTCGGCAAAGCCGGTTTTAAGCTCGGTTATGCACTCGGTAAGTCTTTGGTGAATGTTTAAAATCTTCTGATTAAGTTCCGTTACCTTTTCTTTTGCGGTTTCAACTGCGGCAGCGTCTGTGCCGGCGTCGGTTCCAAGCGCGGCAAGACGTTCTTCGGCATTTTTAACGGAACTTAAACCGAGATCGGCCGCAAGATAACCGAGGCGCTCTTTTAAAGTTTTTTTTCTTTCAAGTACTGATTTTATTTCCGATAAAAGTTCTCTTGCACTTTCCGTATCGGCAACGGGTCTGTATTTGCTTAAATATTCAATAAGTTCCGCAACCGCCCGTTTAAGTTTTCCTTCTTCCGCCGCTATTTTTTGCGCATAGTCTTCAAAAGTAAGGTTTGTCTGTTCGCGCAAAGCCTTTTGTGCGGCTTCCGCGGCGGAGTTTTCTTTTAATTTAAGTTCCGTATCCGACAGGGCCTCCGTAAAGGCTGCAAGTTCGTTTTCGGCGGCGGAAATATCACTGTTTATAAATGTCAGTTCATCGGCATTTTTTTTGGTGCGGTTTCGGGAGATAACGGCGGAAATAATCGTTGCAGCCGTACCTGCAAGTCCGGCTGCGGCAAACAAAACTGCGGGAACAACCGTTTTTGCACCGAAAAACATATATGCGGAAACGGCAAGTAAACTTACAAAAACCAATAATAAAACAATAAAAATAGGGAGATTATTTTTACTGTTTATTGATTCAAGCGCAGTTTGTTTTGCCTTGAGGCCGTCAAGTTTTTTTGAAGCGTCCGCCTGATTTTTCAGCAGATCCGCCTTTTTGTTTTCAAGTTCGCAGCGCGTTTTGCAGAGTTCTTCCGGTGAATGAAGGGCCGCGTTTTTAAGCGCGGTTTTTGCGCTTTCAAGTTCCGATTTTAAAAGTTCTATATTTTTTTCGTGCTTTTCGCAGTTGTTGAGTCCCAAGGTGGCAGTGTCATAGAATATTTTACCGACAGCAGAACCGTTTTTAAGGGAAAGGGAAGCGTCGAGAATGTCAAGTTTGCCGGAAAGTTCAATATAATTTTTTATTTTATCGGCGTTTCGTACGTCGTTTTCGCTGTCGGCAATGCGGCGGTATTTTTCATATTCCGCCTTTAAAGTCAACGATTCTTTTTGAAGGCGCTCGGCTTCTTCGCTTATCTCGCTGCGGCGTTTTGCCAAAATTTCGCATTTTTCGCATTTGTTTTGTAAATCAAGAAGCAAAGTACGGTCTGCGGCAAGAGTGCCGGCCCTGCCCGAAACGGAAAGAACTTCATTTCTGCCTTTTTTGATTCTTGCAATTATTTTTTCGGCCGAGGTAACGTCATCTTCGGTAATTGCCGCGTTTGAAAGTCTTGCGGAAAGGTCGCTTTCGGCAGCAGTGTCTTCGGGAAAAACTGTTTCGTTATCTATAAAAACGGTTCTTAAAAAAGCCTTTTCGGAAAGGCCGAAAAATCTGTCGCCGATACTGCCGGACACTGCGGTTGTTTCGCCTGTATTGACATTTGTAAGCGTTATTTTGTCGGTGCTGTCGGACTTTCTGAATATGCGTTCAAGGATATACTCGGTGCCGTTTTGCGTGAAGAAAATGCGGCCGCCCATCTGTGAACCGTCCCAAGGGGTGTATTTTTCTCTGAGGCTTAACGCAGAGGTGTGCTTTTTTGCGCCCGTGCCATAAAACATACACTTTATAAACGCCATAACGGTTGTTTTGCCGTTCTCGTTTTTACCGTAAATCACATTGAAACCGTCATCCAAACAGAGGGTAAAGTCTTTAAGTCCGCCGAAAGCGCTTATGTAGATTTTACTGATCTTCATCAAAAGTCACCTCCGAATCAAAGGCTTTAAGTCCAATTTTAAGCGCACGTTCGCATACCGATTTTTCTTCATCGTCGGCAGCGGCGATACGGGCAAGCATTTTTTTAACGAACACGCCCCGCAGTGTAGGTTCGTGTGATAACGTAAGAAGGTCGATTTTAAAAGAAGTGCGGTTTTTAACTTTGGCGTAATAGACCGTATTTTCAAGTCTTGCGGCAACTTCGCGCGTGCTGATCAGCGAGTTTTCAGGCACGCTGCCTGTAAGTTCTATGCGGTAGAGGTTTTTCGTATAACCGTCGCCGTAAGCGCGCAGCAAATGTGCAGAAACGGCATTTGCTGCCTCTGCGCTTGATGTGCAATCGCTGATATCTACAGTCTCCCGAATATGTTCACGTATGGCGATGGGCGTAAATATAAGGTTTGCGCCCTCTTTTGAAACCGTGCCGGTATAAAAACCTTTTTCACCGGTTTCATCAAATCCCTGACCCTCAATGCAGCCGCAGTAGGCAAAAGCGGTGCGCCCGAGTTTTCCTATATCCGTTCGGCGGTGTATGTGCCCGAGCGCAATGTAATCCATACCGCTATTTTTAATAAACTCGCGGGTTATGGGGTTGTAGTTTGAACTTGTGCCGGACGTAAGTTCGCCGTGAATACACATAATATTTACATACTCGTCATCGGGGGGAGTAAGCGAAAATTCCGCTTCTCCGTTGTCGTATACCTCTTTAAAAGAACGGCCGTAAACACGGGCTTTAATATCGTCAAAGGTAAAAACGCTGTCTTTGGTGCCCAGTACGTACAGGTTTTCGGGCAAGTTGCCGAGTGCATACGGTGAATTTATATTAAGGGGGTCGTGATTTCCTGCGGCGTAAACAAAGCGAATGCCCGAGGCAGACTCTATCTTGCGGTTTACCTGGGAAACAAGGGCGCTGTCAGGCGCAGACGAATCAAACAGGTCGCCTGCAATAAGAAAGAGCTGAATGTTATTTTGCAGGGCAAAATCAACCGTTTTTTCAAAGGTTATAAGCGTTTCAGACTGCCTGGATCTTGCGCGTTCGCCCAAAAAGTTTTCACATGCCCCTATATGCGCATCGGCACAGTGTAAAACGGTAACTTCTGCCATAAATTCGCCCCCAAATCAATCCGCGTATATTTCCGTATGTATTTTAACACCTTGTATCGCCATATTCAAGAAAATATTGCCTTTAAAAGCAATATGTTTTATAATATAACAAATATTATGTTTTGCGGGGGTATGTTTTGTGAATATTAACATCGGAGACAGAGTCCGGATGAGAAAAAAACACCCCTGCGGCTGCGATGTTTTCCGTATAACAAGAATAGGTATGGATTTTAAAATGGTCTGTGAAAAATGCGGACATGAAGTTCTTATGACGAGGAAAGCAGCGGAAAAAGGCATAAAGAAAATTTTAAGCGACGGTGCAAATAATGTTTGAAAAACTTTCAGCGGTTGAAAACCGCTATGAACAGATAACGCTGGACCTTTCCCGCCCGGAAGTTGCTGCCGATAACGCGCAGTTTACCAAACTTATGAAGGAACACGGGGAACTTACTCCGATAGTTGAGGAATACAGGCGATACACATCGGCAAAAACGGCGGCTGCAGAGGCGGAAGAACTGCTTTCTGACAGTGCGGCGGATAAAGAACTTAAAGAACTTGCCGAGGAGGAATTAAAAGAATCAAAAGCGGTTTTGGATGATTCTGCCGAGAAATTAAAGGTGTTACTGTTGCCGAAAGACCCAAATGACAGTAAAAACGTTATCGTTGAGATTCGCGGCGGTGCCGGCGGCGAAGAAGCGGCGCTTTTTGCGGCGTCACTTTTCAGAATGTATTCCATGTATGCCGAAAAAAAGCATTATGCAGTGGATATAAGCAATGTTAACGAGACCGAACTGGGCGGTTACAAAGAAATCAGTTTTATGATTGACGGCGAGGGCGCCTATTCAAGATTTAAATACGAAAGCGGTGTTCACAGAGTACAGCGCGTGCCGGACACCGAAGCGCAGGGCAGGATACACACTTCCACCGTTACGGTAGCGGTATTGCCCGAAGCGGATGAAGTGGAATTTGAACTTAATCCCGCAGACCTTAAAATCGATACTTTCCGTTCGTCCGGTGCGGGCGGTCAGCACATTAACAAAACATCTTCCGCAATAAGGGTAACGCATATACCTACCGGTACGGTAGTTGAATGTCAGGACGAACGCAGCCAGTTTAAGAATAAAGACAAGGCGCTTAAAGTTCTGCGTGCACGTCTTTATGATGCCGAAAAGGCAAAAGCGGACGCCGCAATCGCTTCCGACCGAAAAAGTCAGGTGGGAACAGGCGACCGCAGCGAACGTATTCGGACATATAACTATCCGCAGGGACGCGTTACCGACCACCGTATAGGGCTTACGCTTTATAAACTTGAAAGCATTTTAAACGGTGATCTTGACGAAATTATCGATTCACTTACGACCTATTACAGGACGGAGGCACTTAAAAATCAGAATGAAAACTGAAATACTTGACTCTTTATCGGGCAGTTATAAGTCTGCCGTGAACACCGCTGCCGAGATACTTAAAAACGGCGGCACGGTTGCAATCCCCACCGAAACGGTATACGGTCTTGCAGCCGACTGTTTTAACGAACACGCAATTAAAAGTATTTTTACGGCAAAAGGCAGGCCGCAGGACAATCCGCTTATTGTGCATATAAGCGATATGGAGATGCTGCCGCGAATTGCCCGCGAAATACCGCAGAAAGCGTACGAATGTGCAAAGCGCTTCTGGCCGGGACCCTTTACGATGATACTTAAAAGAAATAAAAATGTGCCTGCCTGCGTTTCCGCCGGTCTTGACACCGTTGCGGTGCGTATGCCTTCGGACAAAACGGCGCATGATATAATAAAAGCCGCCGATCTGCCGCTTGCGGCGCCTTCGGCAAACCTTTCCGGAAAACCCAGCCCCACAAAGGCGGAGCATGTAATAAAAGATCTAAGCGGCAAAATAAACGCAATCGTGGCAGGTGGAGATTGCACGGTAGGTGTTGAATCCACCGTTATAACCCTTGTGGGTGAACATCCGCGACTTTTAAGACCGGGCGCCGTAACGCGTGAAGAACTTATAGAAGTATTGCCCGATATAATTGTTGATAAGGCTGTTTTAAGCGAACCCGAAAAAGGCGAAAAGGTAGCCTCTCCCGGAATGAAATATAAGCATTATTCACCCGAGACCGAAACATACCTTGTTACGGGCGACAGCATTAAGTATGCCGATTTTGTAAACGGGAAGAAAAACGCCGCCGCAATATGTTTTGCGGAAGAATATCAAAATATAAACATACACAAAATAGTTTACGGCAGCGGCAGCGATGCGGCAACACTTGCTAAAAATCTGTTTGCCGTGCTGCGCGAGGCAGACGGTATAGGCGCCGAAAAACTTTATGTTCACGCGCCCGATAAATCCGGTGTGGGACTTGCCGTATATAATCGTCTTATAAGGGCTGCCGCCTTTAAGGTGATAGAATTATGAGCGTGATTTTAGGCCTTACGGGACCCACAGGCGCCGGCAAAAGCACCGCAGCGTGCGTTGCCGAAAAAATGGGCGTTACCGTTATAAACTGCGACGCCGCGGCGCGTGAAGCCGTAGTCCCCGGCAGCGAGGGACTTAAAGCGCTTACCGCAGCCTTCGGTAATGATATACTTTTGTCCGACGGCACGCTTGACCGAAAAACGCTTGCCTTTTTGGCGTTTGCAGACAGGGAACATACGGAACTTTTAAACCGTGTGCTGCTGCCGCATATTACAAAGATAATAAAAGCAAAAATTCAGGGCGATTTTGTTCTGTTGGACGCACCTACGCTTTTTGAAAGCGGACTTGATAAAATATGCAATGTAACCGTAGCCGTACTTTCTAGCAAAAATACAAGATTGAAAAGAATTATTATGCGCGACCGAATTTCCGAAAGTGATGCGCGACTGCGGATATCCGCCGGTAAACCGGATTCTTTTTATCTTGAAAGGGCGGATTATATTATATATAACAATGCTGCGCCGCAGGAGTGTATTGCCGAAGCGGCCCAACTGTTTGAAAAAATATTTGTGAAGGAGAGTGCTGATAAATGTCAGTAAACGAATCAAACGAGGTAAAAACCTTAAAAGAAAAACTTTTCTATAATAAGAAAAACGGATTGTTGCGCACGGATGAAAACACCTATAACGAAGCCGTGCACTACTGCGAAGGGTATAAAACATTTTTGAATGACGCAAAAACAGAACGCGAAGCGGTAAAAACTGCGGTTGCGCTTGCCGAAAATCGCGGCTTTACCGAATTTGTACGCACAAAGCAGTACAAAGCGGGCGACAGGATATATTTTAACAACCGCGGCAAAACGGTTGCATTTGCCGTAATCGGCAGCGAAAAGGCTGAAAACGGTATAAACATTACCGCCGCGCATATTGATTCGCCCCGTCTTGACTTAAAGCCCAATCCGCTTTACGAGGATATTGATCTGGCGCTTTTCAAAACCCATTATTACGGCGGAATCAGAAAATATCAGTGGACGGCTGTTCCTCTTGCATTGCACGGCGTTTTTGTTAAAAAAGATGGCAGCCGCGTAGAAGTATTCATAGGCGAAAACGAGGACGAACCCTGCTTTGTTGTAAACGACCTGCTGCCGCACCTTGCCGCCGAGCAGAGCAAACGTACGCTTGCCGACGGCATTAAAGGAGAGGAACTTAATATTCTTATAGGCAGCAAGCCCTTTAAAAGCGATGAGGGCAGCGAACTTGTAAAACTAAATATTCTTAAACTTTTGAACGAAAAATACGGCGTTACGGAAGAGGACTTCCTTTCGGCCGAACTTGAAGCGGTTCCCGCTGCAAAATCGCGTGATTTGGGTCTTGACCGTTCAATGATAGGCTCTTACGGTCAGGACGACCGCGTTTGCGCATATCCTGCTCTTACTGCCATACTTGACGTTGAAGCACCCGAAAAAACCGCTGTTGCGATTCTTGCCGATAAGGAAGAAATCGGTTCCGACGGCAACACGGGTCTTAATTCCGATTTCCTTATTCATGTTGTTCACGATATATGCGCAAATGACGGCAGCGATGAAACAGTAGCGCTTAGAAATTCAAAATGTTTGTCTGCAGACGTTAACGCCGGTATGGACCCCACTTTCCAGGACGTTATGGAAAAACGCAATGCAAGTTTCTTAAATTACGGCGTTGTTGTTACAAAATACACGGGTGCGCGCGGCAAGGCGGCTACTTCCGATGCATCCGCCGAATATGTTGCGGAAATACGCGCCATGCTTGATAACGCCGGAATTATCTGGCAAACGGGTGAACTCGGAAAGGTTGATATCGGCGGCGGCGGAACCGTTGCAATGTATATTGCAAATCACGGTGTTGACGTGGTCGACCTTGGCGTGCCTGTTCTCTCTATGCACGCACCCTTTGAAACCACGGCTAAACTTGACGTTTATATGTGCTACAAAACGATGTACGAGTTTATGAAGTAATGCTATCATTTTGCCGTCACTGTCATTAGCGCTGTGCTTCTATTCTCCTTATGCGGTCATTTTAAGCCACTGTGTATCATATCATTTCTGTGAGGAAGTGATATTTTGGAGAAGATCAGACGCGCTGTTATAATATTGTCCGGCGTTTTGATTATGGCGGCGATTTCAGCAGCACCCCTTGGCGCCTACCGCAATGTTATAAAGACAGACGCCGGTGCGCTGCGTTCAAGGCAGCTTATAATAGTCGACCCCGGCCACGGCGGCTTTGACGGCGGCGCGGTGGCGCATGACGGAACGGTAGAAAAGGATATTAACCTTAAAATTTCCGGATACACGGCGGATTTGCTGCAATTCTGCGGATTTGACGTTTTGATGACACGCACTACCGACGATGCCACCGATACCACCGATTCGCAGAAAATAGCGACCAGAAAGAAAAGCGATATGCTTAACCGCCTTAAAATGATGCAGGAAAACAAGAATGCGGTGTATCTTAGTATTCACCTTAACAAATTTACAACCTCCGCTGCAAGCGGAACGCAGGTTTTTTACGGCTGTAACGGTGAGGATTCCTACGAAATGGGACTTTCGGTGCAGGAGGCGGTTAAAAATCTTTTGCAGCCGGATAATACGCGCGTAATTAAAAAAGGTACAAAATCAACATACCTTTTGTATAACGCAACAATACCGGCAATTATTGTTGAATGCGGATTTTTAAGCAATAAAGCGGAACTTTCAAAACTTAAAACCCCCGATTACCAATGCCAAATGGCCTTTTGCGTAAATGCGGGAATTATTGATTATTTCAGTTCAAAAAACAGGTGATAACAATGTCGGCAAAACTTAAATCGTTGTTTGTTTGCAGCGAATGCGGTTATGAAACGGTTAAATGGATGGGTCAATGCCCTCAGTGCGGAAGTTGGAACACCTTGGAAGAACGCCTTGCAGCACCCGCAAAAAAGGCCGGCGCTGTGCCTGCGGGCGGTATTTCACAGGCAGAAGCATCCGTTTTAAGCAAGATAAACACGATCGACGAACATCGCTTCGGTACGGGCATAGGTGAACTTGACCGCGTTTTGGGCGGCGGAGTTGTAAAAGGTTCTCTTATACTGCTTTCGGGTGATCCGGGAATCGGTAAATCCACAATACTTTTGCAGGTTTGTGCCAAAACCGAAAAAAACTTAAAAATTCTTTATGTGGCGGGCGAAGAGTCCGCCGCACAGATAAAACTGCGTGCGGACAGGCTTGGCGTGACAGGCGATAACGTGACTGTGGTTCAGCAAACCGACACGCAGTCGGTTTGCGAATACATAAATATGTCGCGCCCCGACCTTGTTATGGTTGATTCGATTCAAACAATGTCCGTGTCCGAACTTTCCTCTTCGCAGGGAAGTATAGTTCAGGTAAGAGAATCTACAAATATGCTTTTGCGTACAGGCAAATCGCTTGATATCCCGATATTCATTGTGGGACATGTTAATAAAGGCGGCGATATTGCCGGTCCTAAGATTCTTGAACATATTGTTGATACGGTACTTTATTTTGAAGGCGACCGCAATCAGTCTTACAGAATTCTGCGCGCCGTTAAAAACAGGTTTGGCTCTACAAACGAAATAGGCGTGTTTGAAATGGGCGAACGCGGACTTTGCGAAGTAAAAAATCCTTCCGCCACAATGCTTTCGGGGCGGCTTAAAGGTGTTTCCGGCGACTCTATAACCTGCGTTATGGAGGGCAGCAGACCAATCCTTGCGGAGGTTCAGGGACTTGTTACCTCTACGGGTTTCGGCAATCCGCGCAGAATGGCGCAGGGCTTTGATTATAACCGAATGAATATGCTGCTCGCTATCCTTGAAAAAAGGGAAGGGCTTTTCTTTTCAAATCTTGATACATATCTTAATGTTGTGGGCGGCCTGCGCCTTACCGAGCCTGCAAGCGACCTTGCGGTTTGTATGGCGCTTGTATCGGGTCTTCGCGATACACCGGTAAATGATAATGCCGTTGTGTTCGGTGAAGTAGGTCTTTCGGGAGAAGTAAGGGCTGTTTCCCGTGCGGCGCTCAGGGTAAGCGAAGCGGCGCGTCTTGGTTTTACGGAGTGTATTCTGCCGAAAAGTTGCTTAAAACAGATAGAACACGTCCCGAAAGGTATAAACCTTATCGGTGTAAAAAATGTCCGCGAGGCGATATCGCTTATAAAATTCGGATAAGAGAAATCCCGTTGATATTTTATCAACGGGATTTTTGTTATGTAATGCTTTTAAAAAGTTCTGTACAGCCTTTGTATATATCCACAAAAGTTTTTTCAAAATTTCCGTAATACCAAGGGTCTGCAACATTGCCGCCATCTGCTGTATAATCAAGCAGTTTTTTAATCTTGTTTTCGGGGTCGCCGCCGGTTATACGATATATGTTTCGCAGGTTTGAGTCGTCCATGGCGACTATCAAATCGTAACGATTGTAGTCGTCACGGCTCATCAAAACAGCGTTGTGCGCGTTAATCGGTATACCGCGGCGGAAAAGTTCTGACTTTGCCGGCGGATATATCGGGTTGCCGAGTTCCTCGCGGCTTACTGCGCAGGAATCTATTAAAAATTCATTTTCTTTGCCGTTTTGTTTTACAATATGTTTCATAATAAATTCCGCCATAGGCGAACGGCATATATTGCCGTGACATACAAATAAGATTTTTGTCATTGCTGTTACATCCCTTCAAAAGTCTTAAAACACTGATATAGTGTCACTATTGTACCATATCAAGGCTTTGATTTACACAAAAAATTTTAAACGGATACTTTCAGTATTTTTGTGTTTAATTTCCGAAATTTATATTTTTCTGTCGGTAACACCGCTTCAAAAGCCCTAAAGCCTCGGTATATGCCGATTTTATCGATATGGTTGACAAAAACAACACGCAAAAGTATAATAAACACATACCCCTTACAGTACGGAGGTCTTGGTTATGAAACAGTGTATGGATGCAGAGAATCTTCACCGTCGTTTAAAAAAAATTATCGGGCAGGTACAGGCTATCGACCGTATGGTTGATGAGGACGTACCCTGCGAGGATGTTCTGGCACAGATTAACGCCGCAAAGTCGGCTTTGCACGGCTGCGGTAAAGTCGTCCTTGAAGGGCATATAAAGCATTGTGTACGGGACGGCATTGAGCACGGCGATGCTGAGAAAACGATTGAGGGCTTCACTAAAGCGGTAGAACGCTTTGCCAATATGTAATAGAACCTTTAAAGGCCGACCTTATGTGTCGGCTTTTTTATATCACCCTTGACAACCTATACCCCTATATGTATAATATGCTTATACCCCCTATGGTATAGAAAGGAGACTGATTCTATGAAACGGGTCATGAAAGGGCTGGAGCGCTTTTTGGGACTCGGAGGTATCGTGAAGGACGTTGTGTTGCTAGTAATTTCCGGTATTGCCGTTGTTTGCAGTCTTTTGAAAATTCAACCGTTTCCTTTTGATACGGCATGGTTCGCGATCGTGCTTTGCGGGCTGCCCATTATTCTGGAGGCGATTATCGGCCTTGTGACCGCTTTTGACATCAAAGCGGATGTGCTTGTATCTCTTGCGTTGATTGCCTCTGTCTGTATCGGAGAGAATTTCGCAGCGGGCGAGGTTGCCTTTATTATGCAACTCGGTGCGTTGCTTGAGGAACTGACGGTGGCAAAAGCCAGAGCAGGCATTGAAAAACTGGTGCATTTGACACCACAGACGGCGCGGATAGTGTGCGGCGGTAAAGAGGAAATTATTCCTGCAGAACAGGTCAGGATCGGAGATCGTATACGCGTCCTACCCGGTGAAAGCGTTCCTGTGGACGGAATTATAATCACCGGTCAAACCTCTGTCAATCAGGCGGTTATGACCGGTGAATCACTTCCGGTTGATAAAACTGCGGGCGATACGGTATCAAGCGGTACGGTCAATCAGTTCGGCGCGTTCGAGATGGAGGCTACCAGGGTAGGAGAGGACAGTTCAATCCAGCGGATGATACGACTTGTGCAGTCGGCCGATGCAGGCAAAGCAAAAATTGTCGGCCTTGCCGACCGCCGGGCAACCTGGATTGTGGTGATTGCACTTACCGCCGCAGGATTGACATGGCTTATTACGGGTCGGATCATCCGCGCAGTAACAATTCTTGTAGTGTTTTGTCCGTGCGCTTTGGTATTGGCAACGCCTACGGCAATTATGGCTGCTATCGGTAACGCTACAAAACACGGTTTCCTTGTTCGGGAGGGCGACGCTTTGGAACGACTCGGCAAGGCAAAGGTCATTGCATTTGATAAGACCGGCACGCTGACTTATGGCTCGCCAGAAGTTGTTGCTGCGGTAAGTCTTTCAGAGAAATTGGAAAAAGAGAATATATATCGACTCGCCGCCGCTGCCGAATTGCTTTCCGAACATCCGCTGGGAAAGGCAATTGTAAGCTGTTATAAGAAAACGGGGGAAATATTGCCTGAAACAAGTGCTTTTCAGATGATTCCGGGCTGCGGCGTGTGTGCAAATGTTGAAGGAAAAACCATACTTGCCGGCAACCCCGAATTGCTGCATAGATACGGTCTCGACATTGGCTCTGTACCGTCTGCCGAAGATTATATACGTAGGGGATGCACAGTTATCTATGTTGCGGTCGACGGCGTATTTTCCGGTTTTCTTGCACTTTCCGATACGCTCCGGAAAGAAAGTGCCGCAATGATTGCAGCATTGTCTGATATGGGCATACAGCCTGTTCTTCTTACCGGTGACCACGAAGCAGCCGCAAGAACTATTGCCGATCGGCTGCACATAAGTGAGGTTCGGGCAAACTGTCTGCCGGAGGATAAACTGAATTATATCGGGGAATACCAGATGAAAAATATGCTCGTTTGTATGATTGGTGACGGAGTTAATGACGCGCCTGCGCTTAAAAAAGCAAATGTAGGCATTGCTATGGGCGGCGTGGGCAGCGATATTGCCGTGGACGCGGCGGATATTGCATTGGTTGACGATGAGGTCAAGGAGTTGCCGCACCTTGTGGCTCTGTCCAAACGCATGATGACAGTTATTAAGCTGAATATGACCTTTTCGATGGCACTGAATTTTATTGCGATTGCTTTGGCTATAATAGGAACGTTAAATCCTGTTATCGGCGCACTGGTACATAATGCAGGCTCCGTGCTTGTTATCACAAACTCGGCTTTTTTATTGAAATGGAGGAAAAAATAATGGCTATCAAAATAATCGGTCTCATAATCGGCCCTCTTCTTCTCGGTGCGGGTATTTATTATCTTGTAAAAGAGAAACACGATCCTGAATCTAAAAAGATTTATTCCGTTGTCAGTGTAATCGGCGCTGTCATTGCCGCCGTGTGCGCCGTTCTGCTGTTTAAATAATGCTGTTTAAACAGACAGTTGAAAAAGTAAAAACGGCAAGCATCTTCTGATGCTTGCCGTTTTTGGCTGGGGTGGCAGGATTCGAACCTACGAATGCAGCAGTCAAAGTGCTGTGTCTTACCGCTTGACGACACCC
>CAKSTF010000015.1 GCA_934491515.1 uncultured Eubacteriales bacterium | reverse complement strand
CCGTCGGTAGCAGCGATAACGAGGATAGCGCCGTCCATCTGAGCAGCACCGGTGATCATGTTCTTAACATAGTCAGCGTGTCCGGGGCAGTCAACGTGAGCGTAGTGACGCTTATCGGTTTCGTACTCAACGTGTGCGGTGTTGATGGTTATGCCGCGCGCTCTCTCTTCAGGAGCCTTATCGATGTTTGCATAGTCTTCAAACTGTGCATAGCCCTTAAGGGAAAGATACTTGGTGATAGCAGCAGTAAGGGTTGTCTTACCGTGGTCAACGTGACCGATGGTACCAATGTTAACGTGCGGCTTATTTCTTTCAAATTTTGCTTTTGCCATTGTAATTTTCCTCCTTAGTAAAGAAAATAGATTACTTTAATTATTAGTTTACCAAAATTTCACTTGAAATTCAAGTATTATTTAAACGGTTATCAGTTTTCCTTGTTGCGTGTGGAAATAATCTTTTCCGCAATGCTCTTCGGAACTTCCTTATAGCCGTCGGGTTCCATTACATACTGACCGCGGCCCTGTGTTTTGGAACGCAGGTCGGTAGCGTAACCGAACATGTCGCCAAGCGGTACGCGGGCGTTGATCTGTTTAAGACCGGAACGGTCCTCAAAGCCCTGAATTTCACCGCGGCGGGAGTTAAGGTCGCCGATAACGTCGCCCATATACTCTTCGGGAACTATAACGGTAACTTTCATTATAGGCTCGAGAAGAACGGGTTCGGCAAGGCGGCAGGCTTCCTTGAAAGCCATGGAACCTGCAATCTTAAACGCCATTTCGGAAGAGTCAACTTCGTGGTAAGAACCGTCGTAAAGCGTTACCTTAACGTCAACTACGGGATAGCCCGCAAGAACGCCTGCCTGTAACGCGCCCTGGATACCGGTATCAACAGCAGGAATGTATTCCTTCGGAATAGAACCGCCGGTGATAGAGTTGATAAACTCGTAACCCTTGCCGGTTTCGTTGGGTTCAACGATAATCTTAACATGACCGTACTGACCCGAACCGCCCGACTGGCGCTTATACTTGGTTTCGTGGTCAACCTTCTTGCGGATGCTTTCTTTGTAAGCAACCTGGGGTGCGCCAACGTTTGCTTCAACCTTAAATTCACGAAGCAGACGGTCAACGATGATTTCAAGGTGAAGTTCACCCATGCCGGCGATTATGGTCTGTCCGGTTTCTTCATCGGTGTAGCACTTAAAGGTCGGATCCTCTTCCGCAAGTTTTGCAAGCGCAATGCCCATCTTTTCCTGACCGGCCTTGGTCTTGGGCTCGATAGCAACACGGATAACGGGTTCCGGGAAGTTCATGGATTCAAGTATTATCGGATGCTTTTCGTCGCAGAGGGTATCACCGGTAGTGGTGTTCTTAAGACCTACGGCTGCGGCAATGTCGCCGGCGTAGCAGGTTTCAAGGTCTTCCCTGTGGTTGGCGTGCATCTGAAGAATACGGCCCATACGCTCGCGGTTGCCCTTTACCGAGTTGTAAACGCCTGCGCCCGCGTCAACAGTACCGGAGTACACACGGAAATAGCAGATTTTACCAACAAACGGGTCGGTGGCAATCTTGAACGCCAAAGCCGAGAACGGCTCTGAATCGGAAGAATGTCTTACTTCTTCTTCGTCGGTATCGGGATTTACGCCCTTAATCGCTTCTACGTCGGTAGGAGCAGGCATAAAGTCAACGATAGCGTCGAGAAGGGGCTGAACGCCCTTGTTTCTGTAAGCGGTACCGCAGGTAACGGGTACCATTTCATTGGCGATGGTAGCCTTGCGGATAATAGCCTTCATTTCCTCAACGGTAGGCTCGGTACCCTCAAAGTATTTTTCCATAAGTGCCTCGTCCTGCTCTACGATGGACTCGATAAGGGCAGTACGGTACTTCTCCGCCAATTCTTTCATGTCTTCGGGAATTTCTTCACGGCGGATATCTTTACCGAGATCGTCGTAATAAATTTCCGCATCGTTATTTATAAGGTCGATGATTCCTTTGAATGTGTCCTCTGAACCGATAGGCAGCTGAATCGGAACTGCGTTGCAGTTAAAACGCTCTTTTATCATGTCAAGAACGTGATAGAAGTCAGCGCCCATTATATCCATCTTGTTAACGAAAATCATACGCGGAACGTGATATTCGTTAGCCTGATGCCATACGGTTTCGGACTGCGGCTCAACGCCGCCTTTCGCGCAAAGAACGGTAACGGAACCGTCAAGTACGCGAAGAGAACGCTGAACTTCAACCGTGAAGTCAACGTGTCCCGGGGTGTCGATTATATTGATACGATGGTCCTTCCAAAAACAGGTGGTGGCAGCGGAAGTGATGGTTATACCTCTTTCCTTTTCCTGCTCCATCCAGTCCATGGTTGATGCACCGTCGTGCGTTTCACCTAATTTACGGTTAATACCCGTGTAAAAAAGGATACGCTCGGTGGTAGTGGTCTTACCGGCATCAATGTGGGCCATAATACCAATGTTTCTTGTCATTTCAAGAGATACTTTCCTTGGCATTTTAACCTCCTGCGCTATGAAGCGCTTAATACATTAACAGCGGCAGAATTACCATCTGTAGTGAGCAAAAGCCTTGTTCGCTTCTGCGGTTCTGTGCATTTCTTCACGTCTTTTAACTGCGTTGCCGAGTCCGTTCGTAGCGTCGAGAATCTCGTTTGCGAGACGCTCTTTCATAGTACGCTCGGAACGCTGACGGCTGAACATAGTAAGCCAACGCAAGCCTAAGGTTTGTCTTCTTTCGGGACGAACCTCAAAAGGAACCTGATAGGTGGCGCCGCCCTTACGGACAGCCTTACATTCGAGCTGGGGCATAATGTTTTCCATGGCAGCCTCGAAAACCTCTACGGGGTCCTTACCTGTTTTTTCACTGATGATGTCGAAAGCACCATATACTATCTTCTGGGCAACGCCCTTCTTACCGTCAAGCATAACGTTGTTGATAAGACGGGTCACCTTTTTGGAATTGTAGATAGGATCCGGCAATACATCGCGTTTAGCAATAAAGCCTCTTCTTGGCACTTTACTTCCCTCCTTCATATAGATGATATCATAGGTACTCGAGTGACGTTTTTCCCGTTGCACCAAGCAAGGCTTATACGCTTAACATATAAACTTTGCTTTGTACTGAGTAAAAATTCGTCTTTCCTCTTTTAATTATTTCGCACCTGCTTTGGGGCGCTTTGCGCCGTACTTCGAGCGAGCCTGCATTCTGTTGGCAACACCCTGTGTGTCAAGCGTTCCTCTTACGATGTGGTAACGCACACCGGGAAGGTCCTTAACACGACCGCCGCGGATAAGAACAACGCTGTGTTCCTGCAGATTATGACCGATACCGGGGATATACGCAGAAACTTCAATACCGTTTGAAAGACGAACTCTGGCAATTTTACGAAGAGCCGAGTTAGGCTTCTTAGGTGTAGAGGTCTTAACCGCTGTGCAAACGCCGCGCTTCTGCGGAGAATCGTTATCGGTAAGGCTGCGCTTCATAGAGTTGTAACCCTTTAAAAGAGCAGGAGCCTTAGCCTTCTTTTCTACCGTTTCGCGACCGCTGCGAACTAATTGGTTAAAGGTTGGCACTAAACATTACTCCTTTCTTGCAAAGTTTTAAAGCATAACTAATAACACGCAGTTATCGCATGCTAAAACAGCATAACACAAACGCCCCGATTTGTCAACAACAAAATCGGGGCGTTTTTACTGTTTTTAAAAGGTTTTCGGGGTCTTTAACGCTCTTTTCTTTGCAGCAAGGCGTGCAATTATGTAATTAAGCGCCCACACTGCGCTGGCTCCCAGCGCTATGCCCACCACATACTTTGCGGTAAGCAGTGCATTTTGCCTTGCAAGGTCGCCGTTTTTGCTTACTATGTTGCTGAGTGTATAATAAAGCGATCTTCCCGGAACAAGCGGAATTATTGAGGTTACAAAAAATATGGTTGCAGGCGCTTTATGTATTCTTGCCGCAACTTCACTGTACACCGCAGGGACTGCCGATGCCGCAAAACTTGCGATAAAGATATCGTTTGTAAATTTAAATACAATAAGGTATGTGCCCCAATTCAGAAGGCCGCCCAAAGCGCAGGAAAAAAGATATTTTGATTTTGCGTTAAAAAGCAGGGCAAATGCCACCGCGGTAAGCGACGCAGAAATCAACTGAATGATAATTATTTTCATCAGATTCCCCTCCCGGCAAGAAGAATTGCAAGCAGAAAGCCTATCGCGATGCCCGCCGCCCACAAAAGCGATTCAAGCATTCTGAACGTGCCCGATATAACGTCACCCACTATAATATCGCGCACGGCGTTGGTTATCGCAGCACCGGGGATCAGCAGCATTATATCGCCTATTATTATTTTATCCATATTAAGTGAAGGAAACGCCCTTACCGTAAGACAGATACAAACGCCCCCCACAAATGACATTAAAAGATTGAAAGTAGCGTTATTAGGACAAAATTCAAAAGCATATTTCTGACCGAGGCATATAAGCAATGCAAAAACCGCAGCGACGGCAGCGTCCTTTAAAGTGCCGCCGAAGAAAATTGTAAAAGCGCTTGTTGCAAGCACGCCGCCTAAAAAGAATTTTAACGCGCTCATCGGTTTTTTTGCATCGTCTATCATTTCGCGCAGTTCGTTAAGCGGCATTGCGGTTTTGCAGCAACGCCTGCTTATCGCGTTATACTTTTCAAGTTTTGTATAGTCGTTGCTGGGGCTTTTAAGCATTCGGCGGGTTTCGGTTATATGGTAATTATCCTCAAACCGCATTGTTATAACAATGCTTGTGGTTATGGCAAGCACGTTTGTTTCCGCCGCACCGTACGCACGACCCATTCTTGAAAGGGTATCTTCTATTCTGTTTATTTCGGCGCCGCATTTATACATTTCCTCCCCCATATTGAGCAGTATATGTATAAGCGCATAATATTCGTTATATCCTTTTTCGGCTGTTTTCAAACTTTTCAACCTTCTTCCGGACTATCGGCGTTTATTTGAGCAAACGGATTGTAACACATAAAAACTCTCTTGTCTACTGCTTTATATCATATTTTTTCATATTTTTTAAAAAGCACAAAAAAGCACCCGTTTTCGGGTGCTTTTCTATTAAGTTTTTCGGTATTTTTAATACATACCGCCCTGTGCCGCCGCAGCGGCAGCCGCTGCATTTGCAGCCGCTTTATCTTCGGGTTTATCCGCAACAAGGCTTTCGGTGGTAAGAACCATAGCCGCTACGCTTGCGGCGTTTTCAAGCGCGGAACGCGTAACCTTTGTAGGATCTACGATTCCGGCCTCTATCATATCGCCGTAGGTTTCGCTGTAAGCGTCAAATCCGTAATTGGTTTTTCCGCTTGTAACTATCTTATCAATTATTACAGAGCCTTCTATTCCGGCATTGTAGGCTATCTGGCGGATAGGTGCTTCAAGTGCCTTTGCAACTATGTTAACGCCCGTCTTTTCGTCGCCTTCCGTTTTCTCGGCAAGTGCGTTTACTGCGGCAATCGCATTAAGAAGCGCAACGCCGCCGCCTGCTACTATGCCTTCTTCAACGGCAGCCTTGGTAGCCGAAAGCGCATCCTCTACGCGGAGTTTCTTTTCTTTCATTTCGGTCTCGGTAGCAGCGCCCACTTTAATTACCGCTACGCCGCCCGCAAGTTTTGCAAGGCGTTCTTCAAGTTTTTCGCGGTCAAAGTCGGAAGTGGTGGCGGCTATCTGATTGCGTATCTGGGAAACGCGGTCTGCTATTTCCTTTTTATCGCCGGCGCCGTTTACAATTATCGTGTTTTCTTTAGTAACCTTAACCTGTTTTGCCGAACCGAGCATCTCGATAGTGGTATCCTTAAGTTCAAGTCCCAGTTCTTCGGAAATCACCTGACCGCCGGTAAGAACAGCAATATCGCGGAGCATTTCTTTTCTTCTGTCGCCAAAACCGGGGGCTTTTACCGCAACGCAGGTAAACGTGCCGCGCAGGCGGTTTACTATAAGCGTTGAAAGAGCCTCGCCCTCAACATCCTCCGCAATTATAAGGAGTTTCTTGCCGTTCTGAACAATCTGTTCAAGAAGCGGAAGTATTTCCTGAATGTTTGAAATCTTCTTATCGGTTATAAGGATAAGCGCGTCGTCAAGAACGGCTTCCATCTTATCCGAATCGGTAACCATATAGGGAGTTATATATCCGCGGTCAAACTGCATACCCTCAACAACTTCGGAGTAAGTTTCTGCGGTTTTTGACTCTTCAACGGTTATAACGCCGTCGGCGGAAACCTTCTCCATCGCCTCGGCAATAAGTTTGCCTATAACTTCGTCGCCTGAAGAAACGGTGGCTACCCTTGCTATATCATCGCTGCCGGAAACTTTTTCAGAGTTCTTTACAACTTCACTTATGGCAACGTCGGCTGCTGCTTTTATACCCTTCTTAACTACCATCGGGTTAGCGCCTGCGGCAACGTTCTTCATACCCTCCGCAATAAGCGCCTGTGCCAAAACGGTGGCTGTGGTGGTGCCGTCGCCTGCGGCGTCGTTGGTTTTAACCGAAACTTCTCTTACCAACTGGGCGCCCATATTTTCAAACGGGTCCTCGAGTTCAATTTCTTTTGCTATCGTAACGCCGTCGTTTGTGATAAGGGGCGAACCGTATTTTTTATCAAGAACAACATTTCTGCCCTTGGGTCCTAAAGTGACCTTTACCGCGTCGGCAAGTTTGTCAACGCCTGCCTGTAAGGCTTTTCTTGCTTCTTCACCGAAAATAATATTTTTAGCCATAATATAACAACCTCCTGTTATTCAACCACTGCAAGGATGTCGGAAATATGAAGTATTGTAAACTCTTCGTCCTCAATTTTTATCTGGGTGCCGGAATACTTTGCGGCAACAACCTTGTCGCCCGGTTTAACGGTCATTTTAATTTCCTTACCGTCAACCGTGCCGCCGGGACCTACTGCTACAACTTCTGCAATCTGGGGTTTTTCCTTTGATGCGGAGGTTAAAACTATACCGCTTTTTGTAGTCTCTTCAGACTCGGTAGCTTTAATTACAACATTATCTGCCAAAGGTTTAAGTTTCATCTTAAACTCCTCCTTGAAAAATTTTCATAATGCTATTATAGCGCATATTTTTTAAAAGTCAAGTAAAGTCAAACACAATTTAAAAATTTATTAACATTTTTGGTTTTTACGCCTTCGGGAACTATAAAATTGACGGCACCCTTGACTATTTCAAAGGACATTCCGGTGCTTTGAATGATTTCTCCGTCAAGGTTTACCGGAACGGGCTGTGCGGAAGTGAATTCCATTCTTTTGCAGCGACGCAGATGGCAGTAGTCAAGTTCCGCGTGTTTTCCTTTTTCGTAAAGCGAAAGGAATTTCGGAACTTTCAGTTTGCTGATAACGTCAACCACGGTAAAATCAAGTTTGCCGTCGTACGGTACGGCATCGGGCGCACTTTTATAGCCGCCGCCGTAATAAGGGGCGTTTGCCACCACCGCAAAAAGGCAGTTATGCCGCACGGGGGTCTCACCGTCTATCGACACTTTAATCTTAACTCCGAGTTTTTTAAGAAAGGTTTTAACGATTGCCAGTTTATAGGCGGTCTTGCCGTTCACAAGCGGCCAGCTTTTAAATATATTCATATCGTTTGCCACCATGGCGTCCATCCCGACAGAGCATCCGTTAAGACAATAATACTCCCCTGCCTTTATAAGGTCCATAGGTACGCTTTCGCCGTTTATCTGGGCGCCGATATTGCAGAATTTCGCCTTATCGTCAAAAAACTTCAGAAAATCGTTTGCCGAACCGCACGGGATAACACCGAGTTCCGCATTTTTACAGTCGATTATACCGTTAAGAACGTCAAATACCGTTCCCTCTCCGCCGCAGGCAAATATACGCACCATATCGCCTTTTTTTGCCTCGTTTACGGCGTGCTGTATCATATCATCGCCCGATTTGGTAACGTAAACGGTATAATCCCCGCCGTTATCGGCAAAGTATTTGCGAACCGCCGCCTCTATTTCGGGCTGAAGTTCGCCTTTCCCCGCCGCGGGGTTTATAAGAAAAACATACCTCATTTAAACTGTCCCCCATGTTTAAAATACATAAACAATTGACACTTTATCATTCCGTTATAAAGTTTTCTGCGCTTATCTGCCTTTGCGCCGAAACATTTTTCAAATTCATCGTCCGGACTGATTATGAAATACTTTTTGCCGCTTTCCCTTATAAATCTTTCTCCCATAACCCGATACAGTTCTTCTGCACGTTTTACATCGAGTAATCTCTCTCCGTAAGGCGGATTGGTTATAAGCAGCATTCTGCCGTCGGGCGCTTTAAAATCATTTATATCCGCCACAGCCGCTTTAACATACTTTTCCACGCCCGCCTTTTTGGCGTTTGAAAGGGTAAGTTCCACTGCGTTTTTATCTATATCAAATCCCTGCGCCGTAAAGTCGACGCCGTGAAGTATCATTTCCTGCGCGCGTGTGCGTTCTTCGCGCCACACAGACTGCGGCACAAATCCGAAACGCTCTGCCGCAAAAAAGCGGTTAAGACCGGGTGCGCGCTTTGTCGCCATCAGCGCCGCCTCTATAAGAATGGTGCCGCTGCCGCAAAAGGGGTCGTAAAGTGCGGTATCGGGATATATACGCGCAATATCACACATTGAAGCCGCAAGAGTCTCTTTAAGCGGCGCTTCGTTTGAATTTCTGCGGTAACCGCGTTTGTGAAGTCCGTCGCCGCTGGTATCAAGCATTACGGTTACTTCGTTTTTAAGTATGGAAAAACGTATCCTGCAAACAGGACCCGTTTCCGCAAACCACTTTATGCCGTACTTTAACGAGAGCCTGTCCACTGCTGCTTTCTTTATTATCGACTGACAGTCGGGTATGCTGTGAAGCGCCGAATCAACGGAATATCCCACAACGGGGAAAGCATCGTCTTTTGCTATGTAATTTTCAAGCGGCAAGGCTTTTACACCCTCGAAAAGGCCATCGAAAGTATCGGCGTGAAATGAGCCGATATTTATAAGTATACGCTCCGAAAACCGCGAGTTTATATTTGCCCTTGCAAGAATATTGAGGTCGCCCGAAAAAAGCACCCTGCCGTTTTGCGCCGTGACATCTGATGCACCCATACGTCGAAATTCGTCCGCCGCGATGCTTTCGGAGCCGAAAATGCAGGGGGCCGTATAATTTAATTCATTCACCATAAAATCAATCCCGTTACACTAAAGAGCAGTCCCGGCCGGATGTCCGGAACTGCTCTGTGTTCTGATAATTTATTTCGTGCCGCCGCGGCGCGGACGCCTTGCGTCGGCATTTTTTCGTTTAAGGTCCGAAAACTTTTCGTCGCTTGTTGCTTTGAATTGATTCATCATCTCTTCAAAACTTGCAGACTCGCTCTTTTTAGGCATCCATACAAAAGAACCGTCCGGCTTAGCAGGCTCACGCGGAACATACTTGCGCGGTTTCTTTTGTTGCTTTTCGGATTTTTCTTCGGGCGGAAGCGCTTTTTTTATACTCAGCGATATCTTTCCGTCCTCCGAAATGCCGAGAACCTTCATTTTAAAAACATCATTTTCTTTCAGAAAATCGTTTATATTGTTCACATAAGTATTCGCAACTTCGGAAATGTGCACCATTCCCGATTTGCCGTCCCCTATATCGGCAAAGGCGCCGTATTCTTTAATACCGGTTATTTTGCCCTCTACTATGTCACCAACATTAAGCTGCATATGTTTAAAAAGTCCTCCAAAACCCCTGAACTGCCCCTTTTAAGCGGCAGTTCAATTTATTTCTTTGTATATCTCCTCGCCCGGATACGCATAACCGAACCGTTCGCGCGCAGCCTTTTCCACAATGGCTTTTTGCGAACCGTCGCTTAAAAGCGCGCGGTATTCTTCTATTTTGGCCTCGGTATTTGCTTTTTCGCGATTAAGCGATTCAAGTTCCGCCTGGCTTTTGCCGAGTTCGCGCCAAAGACCGATAAGAGTAACTGCAGCATAGCAGCATACGGCTATAACGAGCAGCCGTAAGATTATGCTTCTTTTACGCTTTGCCGCCATCAGAAGACTCCTCCGATTTTGATATATTTGTTTTATTATACAACAACTGTTTACTCTTTTTCAAGACTTTTTTAACCGGTCTTTTAAAACGCCTGAAAAGTCCCGACGCCGCACCCTGTAAATCGCATATAAAAGCGCACGCCTTTGCAACCGCCGACCGTATTTTCCGCATTGCCGCCGACGCACCCTTAAAGCAAACCTTAAAAACCGAAAACATTAGTTTCGACAGGGTGACGCGGCAAAGCACAAAGCCTGCCGCCTCACCCAGCAAAACATATCCCCTTATTTCGCCGCCCGAAAGGCCGAGTAAAAGTAAAAAGGTAAAAACCGCCGCCGTAAGCCAAAAAAATATATCCGTAACGGTCACTGCCGCAAATGAATTGAATCCCGTACTTCTTAGCGCCCGTAAAACATCATAAAAAAGGCAAAGCGCAGCACCCAGAACAAGCGCGGCCGCAAAAGACAACAACTGTCCTTTTAAACTTATCTCCCACATATTTTACCTTAAAAGGCGCGACATAAATCCGCCGCTTTTTGTCTCTCCGGTATATACCGCGGCGTGTATTTTCCCTTCCGCCGTAAGGTCGCCCGTTTCGGTATTGAAACTTACTATACGAAGGTCATCGCCCTTTATTGTAAGTTTTCCGGCGGACGTGTTTAAAAGAACGGTTTCATCATCAAAGGATATTACATCCGTAACACCCGAAATATTTATCCTTTCCCTGTTTTCCATAATTATATTCTGATTGGAAATTATCCCCTGCTGCGACATATAAAAACACCTCGCTATATAATATTAGCGAGGTACCTTTCTTATTCCGGACATCAGTCGCAAAGCGTATACAGCGCCGCGGCGTCGTCCTTTTTTACGGTTTCGGTAACGGCGGTAACTTTAAGTTTTACCTTCCTTTCACCGAAAGATATTTCAATTATATTGCCCGACTTCACTTCGTAAGAAGCGCGTGCCGGTCTGCCGTTTACGGATACCCTGCCGGCGTCGCATGCTTCGTTTGCTACCGTGCGGCGTTTTATTATTCTGGAAATCTTTAAATATTTATCAAGTCGCATAATATTCACACAAATTGAGCCGCCTTTTAAGGCGGCTCTGTAACTGCTTAATTAAAATTACTTCGCAACGGCGTCTTTAAAAGCCTTGCCTGCCTTGAATACGGGATTCTTGGAAGCAGCGATCGTGATCTTCTCTTTGGTCTGCGGATTTATACCGGTGCGAGCCGCACGCTCACGAACTTCAAAAGTACCGAAGCCAACGAGCTGAACCTTTTCACCTTTTTTAAGAGCACATACAACCGAATCAAAAAGTGCTGCTACTGCCTTTTCGGCATCTTTCTTGGAAAGACCTGCTTTTTCTGCTACTGCTGCTGCTAATTCTGTTTTGTTCATAATATTTGAACCTCCTGATATTTTTGATGTGAACAGTTAAATAAATATACCGAAGTTCACAACTTACTATATACTTTTACCATACTTTAATCGAAAAATCAATAGTTTTTAAGCATTTTTTGCTTTTTAAGGTAAAATATTTCTTTTTATATGCCGTTATCTTACTATTTTTATTTTTTTAAGATACACAAGCAATTTATCGCCTTTAGGGCAGGAAAGAACGTCTTCTTCCTCCACTACCTTTAAAACCGACAGTGCGATAAGATACGCCGCCATGGCAACAAGTATTGCCGCCACCGTTTGGATTCTGTAAGGAAGGAACGTAAGTGCCAAAAGTTTTCCGGCGCCGAACGCCGCACCGCCGCATATAAGCGCTGCCAAAAACGGCTTAATAAGCATGGAATTTATATCGAGTTTTACGTTTGCGTGCCTTACAAGACATATAAAGTTTGCAATGCAGATGTAGATATAAAACGCCGTTGTGCTTATCGGAACGCCGCGGATATTTATAAATCTGTTGCCTACGAGTATGATATTCAGCACTATTTTTATAACCGCGCCTATCGCAATATTGATAAGCGGAACTTTCTCCTTGCCTATCGCCTGAAGCATATTAACAAGCGGAACGCTTATTCCGCCTAAAATAGCGCTTACGCCGAGTATCATCAGGTTAGGAGTTGCAATCTCTATCGACACGGGGTCGGTATAAAGCAGGGAAAGTATTCCCTTTGCAAGAGCAATTATGCCCATACCGCACGGCATTGCAATTACTGCCGTTGCGCGGAACATAGTCTGGATATTGGATTTAATCGCCGCTTTGTCCTTTTTGGCAAAAGCAGAAGCCAGCACGGGTATCGCGCTGACACCGAGCGAAGAAGTAAGCACGGGTATCAGGTTGAATATAGAAAATGCATACCCTCTGTGACAGCCGTACAGCGAGTTCGGAAGGTCCTTTACCACCGAAAAGGCAGGGTCTGCCTTTATTTCCTTTGCAATTAAATCAGCGTAAACCGTTTCAAAATATTCAGGAAATTTTGTAATTGCGCTTGTAAGCCGTTTTTGCACCATCATTACATCAATAAGGCTTGTAACGTTTGTGACAAGCGAACCGAGCACTATCGGTATTGCTATAACGATAAGACTTTTAAATATAATTTTTCCGCTTTCCGCCGCGGGAGAACCGTCTATAAGTTCCTGCGGCAGGGTGTCCTCCGAAAAGAATTTATACTTAATAAAAAGGTAAAGCGTTCCGAGTGCGCTGCCTATTGAAATACCGATAAGCGCGCCCGCCGCCGAAAGCGAATAACTGCCTGTGCGTTTAAGCACCATATATGCGATGGAAAAACCGAAGATAAGTTTTCCAAGCGCCTCAAGCACTTCGCTGATACCCGTAGGCGTCATATCCCCAAGGCCTTCAAAGTATCCCCTGAACGCCGACATAACGCAGCAGAAGAAAAGTGCCGGAGATATTGCAAGAATACAAGGCAGTACGCCTTTACTGAAGAAGTGAAGACTTACGGTGCGGCCGAAAAGCGCGATTGTGGCGTTGCCCGTGAACAAAAAAGCAAACAGGAACATAAGCAGGAAGCCTGCCGAACCGGTCACCATAAAAACTATATAAGATACTTTAAGTATTTTTTTTACATCCTTATATCTTCCCAGCGCCGAACGTTCCGCCACAAGGCGGGAAATAGCTACCGGCAAACCGGCTATCGCAATGGTATACACGGGTATATAAAGGTCGTAAGCCGTGGAATAATAACCCATACCGCGCGATCCCAAAAGGTTTGTAAGGGGTATCCTGAACACGGCACCCAAAACCTTTGTTATCGCGGTTGCCACAAGCAGTATAAAGGTGCCCTCAAGAAATGTCTGTCGCCTCTTGGCGGTTTTTTGTTCCATACTGTCACCTTTCCTTTGGTTCATTATTTTGCGCCGCAAGGTTTAAAAGGCACTGAATAAAACTGTCTGCCAGCCCCGTGTTATCGGAATTCATATCACGGTAATCCTCTATCCCCGAATCGTCCGCGCCGTCGGATACTTTTCTGAGCGCGCAAAACGGAACACTGCACATATCGCATACTGCCGCTATCGCAGCAGTTTCCATATCGCAGAAACGGGCGTCGAAAAGATTTTTAAGTTTAAGCGCCGTATCGGCATCGCATATAAAACTGTCGCCGCTGACGGCGGTACCGCCGGATTCTATGCCGAGCGTTTTCTCAAATACCGCGGACACTTCCGCGCATGACTTATATATATACTTTTGACCCGGTTTTTCGCAGGGCTTGTACCCCAGCGCCGAAAGGTCAAAATCGTGTTCAATAAAACGGTCGGGCAAAAACATACCGCCCCTTTGCGCGTTATCCGTGGTGCCGGAAAGCCCAAAATTAAGCAAAAGGTCGCAGCCTTCTTTTACAAGATACATTGCCGCTGCTGCTGCATTCACTTTGCCTACGCTGCAAAAAATCGTTGTGATTTTTGCGTTTCCCATGTTAAATGCTATACCTTCCCTGCCGTAAAAGTTGCACGGCGACGGCGAGAATTTCGCCGCCGCCCGAACGAAAGGTACATATTCATCCTTATCGGCAACGATAACGCCGATGTTTTTATAATTCATCTTTTATTCCTCTTCGGAAATCTTAGCGCCGCAAACAATACAGTAAACCGAATCCTCCGGTGTGGCGGCGCCGCAGCAAGGGCAGATAACACGGTTCTTATCGCTTGCCATATCGGCATAAATGCTGCGTATCTTTTCATTCTTTTCTTTTATATCGTCAACAAGTTCCGCAACTTCCTGCGGAATTTCATCGCTGTTCTTTACAAGGTTGAAATAGATTTCTCCGAGTCTTGTATAATCCTTTTCGCGCTTGGATTTAAGTGAAGAAATATCGAATTTCTGCTTGCCCGTGTTTATCGCGTCGCCTGTTTTCTGGCGTACAACATCAAAAACTTCTTTTGTTTTATTTACTGCGTCGTCAAAAAAATCCATATTTTATACCTCGCTTTTCCTGATTTACCGAAGCGCCCGAAAAGGCGAATCGTGCTTTAAATCATTTTACCATAATTTATTTTTAATTTCAACCGATAAACTCTCTTATAAGCGAATCTTCGGGGAGACGCGCGCTTTTTATCGGCGTGAAAAGTTCAAGGGCGTTTACCGTGTTTATAAAAAATTCGTACCAGGGGGAATTGCGGTCTACCGCATTCCTCAGTCTGCAAAAACGCTCTTTATAAACGCATACTTCAAACGGCTGCATTGTAACTATTTTTCGGTCGGCGTCATTTTTATAAGGGAAAAGATATTTTTCCTCGCCTGCCAGAACGTTGGTCCACAGGGTAAGGGTTTCTTTTATATCGGAACCGCGGAAAACTTCATCACGCAGCACACGCCTTATAAATCTGATCTGACGGCTGGTAAGCAGCGGCTCGCCCTCTTCGCGCTCTATAGACCTATTAAGACTTATATAGATTTTGTAAATATTTTCCTTTGGCACAAGACCGGATATTTCGGGGTTAAGTGCGTGAAGTCCCTCCGCTATTATTATACCGTGCCTGCCTAAAACTATCTTTTTTGCCTTGTCGGTTCTTTTATGGGTCTTGAAATCGTATTTCGGAAGGTATGCCGAACCGGTTTTGATAATCTCATCAAAAAAGCGGCTTATAAGCGCGGTATCAAGCGCTTTTACGGATTCAAGGTCTCGGCTGCCGTCCGGCAGAAGCGGAAGGTCATCCTCCTGACGGTAAAAATCGTCAAGAGAAACAACGTTGGTTTCCTCTCCCAGAAGTTCCAGTTCGTGCATAAGCAAATGCGCGGTGGTGGTTTTTCCCGAAGCCGAAGGGCCCGCGATACCGACAACCTTTATACGGTCGTCTGCCGCTATCTGAGCAGCGGTTTTTTTAATTTCTTCTTTATACTCTCGCGTACATTCCGCAATAAAGTCCGACGGATTTAAAGCCGCGGCGTTAATCTCTTCCAAAGTTCTCTTCATAAAATTCAAACACCCTGCCTTTCTTCGCGATTTGTTCGTCAAATCTCGATATATATTCGTATGGGTATTTACAGTTAAATATACGCTCTATAATTTTGCCGTCCGCGGCGCACAGTTTTGTAACCGCCGCGGCGCCTGCGGCAAGAATTGTATGCGTTTCATCCATTGTGTAAACGTTATAAAGACCTTCAAACCCCGGTTTTGCGTAGCCTACGTTTTCAAGGTTGCCGACGGTTTTGCTTTGGCGGTAGGTATAGTACGGCGCGTAACCTGCGCTGCGGAATGTGTTTGCTGCATAACTTATATCCTCGGCCGCTGTATTGCCTGCCGAAAACTGCGGAAACTCGCCCGAAACGGCAAGATCCGCCGCCCTTTTTACCGAAAGCGCGTGCACCGTAATGCTTTCGGGGTCAAACGATATCAAGGTGTCTGCCGTGTGCCTGAACCCTTCTGCGTCATCGCCGGGAAGACCGGCTATAATGTCCATATTTATATTGCTAAAACCGCATTTTCTTGCAAGGTAAAATGCGTCAGTCACCTGTTTTGCCGTATGCTTTCTGCCGATATTTTCAAGCACGCTGTCGCACATTGTCTGCGGATTTATGCTTATTCTTGTAGCGCCTGCTTGCTTTATGCAAAGCAGTTTTTCTTCCGTTACGGTATCGGGTCTGCCGGCTTCGACCGTGTACTCAAGCAGTCCTTCGGTATCAAAGTTTGCCTTAACCGCATCAAACACCGTTTTCAATTGACCTGCCGTAAGCGATGTGGGGGTGCCGCCGCCCATATAGATCGTTTTAAGTTTAAGTCCGTTTTTCTTTGCAATTTCTCCCGTGATCCGGAGTTCCCTGCAAAGATATTCAATATAATCGGGAATAAGTTTTGCCGCGTCCTTTACCGAGTGTGAAACAAAAGAACAGTAAGAACATCTTGTAGGGCAAAACGGTATTGAAATGTAAAGACTGAAAGAGTCGGGCGTGGAAAGAGATATAATACGCTGCTCGTTTTCGGTAGCCGTTTCGCAAAGGCGCAGTTTTTCCTCGCTTACAAGATATCGGTTTAAAAAAGCCTGTCCGGCGCCCTCGGCACCGAGGGTTTCTTTAAGCGAAGAAAAAAGCCTTGCGGGTCTTACACCCGTAAGTATTCCCCACGCAGGGCGGTAGCCGGTAATTTTTACAAAACATTTAAAAAGGCAAACGGAAAGTTTAAGTTCCTTTTCCTTTTCGCTGTCGGCATCAGAAATGAGGTCGCTTTCAACCGCCTTTCTCCCGTCAAGTTCCAACTGCGCCGTCAGCGCTGTTCCGCCGTGTACGGCGCTTTCAAAACACACGGCCCTTCTTTCGCCCGAAATATCTTCGTTTACAACGTCGATTCTTTCAAAAGGCAGAAAAAGCCGTGCAAGTTTTTCAAATTCATAATTGAATTTTTTGCCCGAAAGATTGCATATAAGCATAGATACCTCTTATAAATACGGATTGAATTCGAGTTCGTGGGCTATATCGGTAGCCGGACCGTGACCGGGGTAAACCTTTATATCCTTACTGAGTTTTTTGAGTTTTTTAAGCGACTGTCCCATATCCGAAAAACTGCTCCCGTCAAAATCGGTTCTGCCGATAGTCTCGAAAAACAGAGTGTCACCGCTGAAAAGACAACCGTTTACAAGATAGCACACGCTGCCCTCGCTGTGCCCGGGCGTGGCTATAACCTTAATTTCAAGGTCGCCTACATTAAGCGTTTCGCCGTCTTTCAAAACAACATCGCTTTCAAAAAGGATATTCCTGTCGGTATCTCTTCCGAAAATGTATCTCCCGTTTGAAACTGCCGCGGCGTCGCCCTCGCCCACCGCGATTTTAACGCCTGTTTTTTCTCTCAGTTCCCTTGCGCCGCCTATATGGTCGGTATGGCCGTGGGTTAAAAGAATAAGGCGTTCCTTATCGCTGTTTTCGGTGAGAAAGTTATATATATCGTCGGTAAAAAGGCCGGGGTCTATCACAACCGCCGCATTTTTCGTGAGTATACCGTAGCAGTTGCTGTTGCGTATAAGATGTGCTTCCAAAAGAAGTTTTATTTCCATAATTACACCTTTTTTCTCCAAACGTCCGTGTCAAGCATAACGGTCACGGGGCCGTTATTTAAAAGCGATACCTTCATATCCGCGCCGAAAACGCCGCGTCCTACATGCTTTACGCCTAAGGTTTCAAGCACCGCGCAGAATTTTTCGTAATATATCTGTGCCGTTTCGGGGTCCATCGCATTTATAAACGAGGGGCGGTTGCCTTTTTTGGTATCGGCAGCCAAAGTAAACTGCGAAATGCAAAGTATTTCTCCGCCGATATCCAGCACGGAAAGATTCATTTTATCGTTTTCATCACAGAATATCCGCAAATTTGCGGTCTTTTTAGCCAGAAGTTCAATTTCGCTTTCGGTATCGCCCGAGACCGCGCAGAAAAGTACAAGAAGTCCGTTTTTGCAGCTGCCTACCGTTTTGCCGTCAACCTTTACTTCGGCATTGCTTACCCTTTGTATAAGCGCTTTCACCGAATCACCCTTTCCACGCCGTAAACGCCGTTAAGTTTTTCAAGACGCGCTATTATACTTCTTAAATGCTCAACGCTTTCCGCGTTAAGGGTTATGGTAATAACGCTGTTGCCGCTTTTATCGTTGCGCGCGTTAAGCGAATGTACCGCTATGCGCATATTGTAAGCAACGTTCATTATGTCCCCTAAAAGTCCCTCTCGGTCTATTGCGGAAACCTGTATCGTGGAATTAAAGCCGTCTCCGAAATCGCCCGACCAGTGTGCCGGTATCCAGCGGTCGGGTTCTGCCGATGCTGACGGGTCGCGCGGCACGTTATTGCAGTCGCGTTTGTGAATAGACACGCCGTGACCGCGTGTTATAAATCCGATTATATCGTCCCCGGGAAGCGGTGCGCAGCATTTTGAAAGTTTGATAAGGCAGTTATCTATACCCTCCACAACCACGCCGTCCGCCGAAGCGCGTTTGCTCTTTGATTTAACATCCTCAAAAGTGGCGGTTTTGGAAACATTGTTCTTTTTGTTGTAATCTTCGCGCACGCGCGGCATTATCTTGGAAAGCAGAATACCGCCGTAACCTATTGCGGCGTAAAACTCCTCTGCGTCGTTATAGTGATAACGGTGCGCCGTTTCCTCGGCAAAAACCGCCTGTTCGGCATCGGTTGCAAAGCGGATATTTTCGCGCCTGAGTTCACGCTCGAAATCGCTTTTTCCGGTTTCAATGTTCTCAGCGCGTTTTTCCCTTTTGAACCACTGACGTATCTTAGCCTTTGCGGAACTTGTAACAGCAATGTTTATCCAGTCGCGGCTGGGACCGCGCCCGGGCTGATTGCTTGTGAGTATTTCGATAACTTCGCCCGTTTTAATCTCGTGATTTATCGGAACTATCTTACCGTCCGCCTTGGCGCCTATCATTTTAATGCCCACGGCAGAATGAATGGCAAAAGCAAAGTCCACCACGGTGGAACCGACCGGCAGATTTATAACATCTCCCTGCGGAGTAACCGCAAAAACATCATCCTGGGAAAGGTCTATTTTTATGCTTCTTACAAGGTCGGTCGCGTCGCCCGAAGTGTCGCTGTCTTCAAGAATCTGGCGTATCCACGCAAGGCGCTGCTCCATACGCTTGTCGTTTTTATCTATGCCTTCCTTATACTTCCAGTGCGCCGCAATACCGTATTCAGCCGTGTGATGCATTTCGTAGGTGCGTATCTGAATTTCAAAGGGGATCCCCTCGCGGCTTATAACGGTGGTGTGCAGCGACTGATACATATTCGGTTTAGGCGTTGAAATGTAGTCCTTGAACCTGTTTGGAATCGGTCTGAATATATCGTGAACTATACCGAGAACGTTATAACAGTCCGACACGCTTTCGGTTATTACTCTTATGGCGTAAACATCGTATATTTCATCAAAATCCCTGCCCTGAAGGTACATTTTGCGGTATATTCCGTAAATGGATTTGACCCTTCCCTGAAAAGAAAGATGCGCTTCGGGCATTTCTTCTTTAAGTCGGTTTTCTATCTGATCCTTTATTTCGTTCAGTATGCGTTCGCGCTGGCTTTTTCTTATTTTTAAAAGTTCTTCTATTTCGGAGTATGCTATCGGGTCGAGGTGCTTTATTGCAAGGTCCTCAAGTTCCTCTTTTACGGGCCTGATACCCAAACGGTGCGCGATAGGCGCGTAAATTTCAAGCGTTTCAAGCGCCTTGTCACGCTGCTTTTGTTCGGGAATTGCGTCAAGCGTGCGCATATTGTGAAGGCGGTCCGCAAGTTTTATTATAATAACGCGGATATCCTTGCCCATTGCGATAAGCATTTTGCGCAGTGATTCCGCCTGCTCCTGCTCTTTAGAAGTTATGGTAAGGCGGCCTATCCTTGTAACGCCGTCTACAAGAAGCGCCACATCGGACCCGAAAAGTTTTTCTATATCGTCAACTTCGGCATTGGTGTCCTCTACAACATCGTGAAGGAGCGCCGCGGCTATCGACTGACTGTCCATACCGAGAGATATTATTATTTTGGCAACGTTGAACGGGTGAATATAATACGCTTCTTTTGTCCAGCGTTTTTGCCCTTCGTGCGCCTTAACGCAGTATTCGTAGGCGCTTTTTATAAGGTCGATGTCATATTTCCCGCCCTGCTTTTCAAGACAGTCTAAAAGTTCGGCATAATCTCTTTTTTCGTCAGCCGTCATATTCCGTGTTCTCCTTTCGTAAGATTTGCAAACGTTTCCGATTTCAAAAGGTCGGTCTTTGCCGATATATTCGTTACGCTAAGCGCGCCGTCATTATCGGAAATAAGTTTAAGTTCGTGCAGAACCTTTACCGCTATCATAGTTTTTGCATAACCCATGCTGTTAATGTATAAATATACAAGTCTGTAAAGCGCGGGATTTTTCGCCTTTACCGTGCGGTAGATCTCTCCTATTTCCCCGCGGGTGGGAAGAAGCCGCGCAGTGTCGCAAGCGCGCCCTTCCAGGTAATCTTCAAAAGCCGCTTTGTCGGCAAAGAATTCATCGTCGTCCGTGCCGGACATTTTAATTGCCCTTATAAGCACCGAAAGCGTATATTCTTCGCGGAAATAGTTTGCTTCAAGATTTACCGCTATATCAAGCGTGTCGCCAATTTCAAAATAGAAGTTTTTAAGCGAAACGCCGAAAAGCACACCCTTAAACGCGCCGCCGTTTTTTGAAAACAGCAGTTTAAGGTGCTTGCCCGACGATATCTCGGTTATTTTTTCAAGTTTTACTCCGGTTATCGCAAAAATCGGAACGGGGTTGCCGTTTCCGTATGGCTCAAGAATTTTAAGCGCGTGCGCCATATCAACCGACATGGCCGCAGGATTAAGTTTTAAATCGATATTAAGCTTCGGCACGGCAAGAGGAAGCGACGCCGCATATTCGTTTATCGCCTTTCTGAAATCCGCGGTTTTATCGGGGTCAAGGCTTACGCCCGCCGCCTGCTCGTGACCGCCGAACTTGGTAAGGGTATGCGCTGCGGCCGATATCGCTTCAAAAATATTGAATCCTTCTATACTTCTGCCCGACCCGTGCGCCTCTCCGTTCTGTCTTGAAATAACTATCGCCGGTTTTCCGTAGCGGTCGCATATTCTTGCCGCCGCTATTCCGATAACGCCCGTATGCCAGTTATCGCCTTCTACTACTATTATGCGGTCATCATTATAACCGTTCTTTTCAATTTTTTCTATCGCTGCGGCTGTGATTTCGCGCTCCACACGCTGCCTTTGTGCGTTGTCATCGTCTATCTCGCCGGCTGTTTTAAGTGCTTCAAGCATATCCGTGCAAAGCAGCAAATCGAACGCTCTGTCTGCCTTACCCATTCTGCCCGCGGCGTTTATGCGCGGTGTAATTCCAAAGGATATCCTGCTTGAATTCACACTTTTGCGGTCTATGCCGGCAACGTTCAGAATTGCCGAAATTCCCACCGAAGGATTGCTTTTAATTTTACGAATGCCCTCTTTTACCATGGCGCGGTTTTCGTTAACAAGCGGCATTACGTCGCCTATAACAGCCACTGCAAGAATATCGGAATACCGCGGCAAAAGTTCTTCGGGTTCCTTATCGTCAAGCACGCAGCAAAGTTTAAACGCCACCTGAGCGCCGCAAACTTCCTTAAATCCCGAGGGACAATCCGCCCTGTGAGGATCCACCACCGCCGCGGCGTGCGGCAGAACAGCCGGCGGAATATGGTGATCCGTAACCACCGTAGCGATGCCGAGTTTGTTTGCATGCTCTATCTCTTCGGCACAGGAAATGCCGTTATCTACCGTAACTATCAACTTTACGCCCTGCGCATTAAGGCAGTCGACAGCCGCAATATTCATACCGTAACCTTCGGCTATGCGGTCGGGAATATAACAGACAACATCGCCGCCTCTGCCCTTTAAATAATCGTACATTACGGCGGCGGAAACAACGCCGTCGCAATCGTAATCACCGAAAACGGCAATTTTGTCGCCGTTTTCAAGCGCAGCGTTTATGATATCCGCAGCAACCGTTATATCGGCAAGTTCGCGCGGATCGCAAAGACAACATTCATCAGATATAAACTGTTCTAATGCAGATTCGTCATTTATGCCCCTGCCGCAGGAAATAAGTGCAATAAAGGGGTCGGTGTCGCATTCTTCGGCAAGCATTTTCGCCCTTTCAAAATCGGGTTTTCCGATAACCCACTTCTTCATAGACATATACCCACCGTCCCTTTTTGATTTATTTAAATATTATCGGTTTATTGTAACATATTTTCTGTCTTTTTTCAACAAATTTAGCAAAGAAACCGCGCCCCGAAACTTAATACCGGGGCGCGGTTTCCGTTTGGTGACCCGCAAAAAGGGTTATTCATCATTTTCTTCGCAGTCAAGATATTCGTCACAGCAAGTTTTGCCCCTGAACTTTTCCAAAAGCGCAACTATGCCGAAAAGACCGGCAACAACCGCGAAAAGGCCGCCCAAAAACTTAAAAAACTTTTTCATAAATATCTTCCTTTCTACATAAACGGTGCGAATATATGAAGGAGCCAGCATTTGAAACGCTGCATTTTAGGTTTTTTGTGCCACGTTTCAAGTGTTATTTCCTTACATTCCTTAAGTGTGTTTTCAAAATGTTCCTTAATATCTCCTACAGCGCCGTTGCCCGCCATCCAGACGCCGCACTCGAAGTGCAGAACAAAACTGCGGTAGTCCATATTAACGGTACCCACGGTAGCAACGCAGTCATCGGAAACAAAAAGTTTTGAATGTATAAAACCCGGGGTATATTCAAAAATTTTAACGCCGCTTTCAAGAAGTTCGGGGTAATTATATTGCGTTACGGGATGCACATACCACTTATCGGGTATGCCTGGCGTTATTATTTTTACATCTATGCCGGATTTTGCCGCCATTTTAAGCACCTGTTTCATTGTATCGTCTATGATAAGGTAGGGCGAAACAATGTAAACATACTTTCGGGCTCCGCTTATAATGCGCATATATATTCCCTCTGCAGGGTCGCGGTTGTCAAGCGGACCGTCACAATAAGGAAGTACGAATCCTTCTCCGACGGTTTCGAAGCTGTCCGGAATCAGGGTTCGCATTTCGGTTTTTTCACCGGTTGTAAACTCCCACATAGAGCAAAACATTGCAAGAAAACTTGTAACCGCTTCGCCCTTTATGATAGCGGCGCAGTCAAGCCAATAACCGAAACGTTTAAATTGATTTATATATTCGTCCGCAAGGTTTAGTCCACCCGTTGCGGCGGTCTTGCCGTCGATTATAACTATTTTGCGGTGGTTACGGTTGTTTACAAACATATTAAGAGAAGGTTTTATTTTATTGAATATCGCAACCTTTATACCGCTGTTCTGAAGCCGTTTGATAAAATCCTTACGCTGGCGCTTTATCGAACCGAAATCGTCGAACATAACGCGCACGTCAAGTCCCTCTGCAGCCTTCCGCTTAAGGACTTCAAAAACCGCTTCCCACATTTTGCCTTCGGCAATTATGAAAAATTCCAGGAAAATATACTTCTTCGCGCCTTCAAGTTCTTCTATAAACCGCGGCAAAAACTTTTCGCCCGGCGAAAGGTATTCCACCGTGCTGTTCTCATAAAGCGGCAAACCCGATTCACGGGTAAGATAGTCCGCCTGGCGCGCATGGGAATTATCAAACACATGCATGTCCTCGTGCACCGACCGGTCGTCCGGCAAGAGGGCGTGATACCTGCTGTCGATTGCCGTCATCTTCTTTTTAAGGTGCGGCATCACCCTGCCGCCGCCCCAAAGCAGATACACGGAAATTCCGAATATCGGGAAAATAAGAATAAATATTATCCAGGCTGTATTATAACTCGGGTTGCCCCTGCGGTTTAAAAGGTATACCGTCATTACAATGCCGGCAATCTGCTGCAGCATATAAAGCCAGCTTGAAACATTGTAGATATTGTAAAGCAGCAGATACAAAAACGCCATTTGCAAAATTATCAGCAAAGCCGATATTATAATGCGCGTTTGTATTCTTATACCGCGTTTGTGTTTCACGCCTATCCGCAAAAGCACCCACCTCCCGATTTGTGGATATGATAACATATTTCGTCCTTTTTTTCAAGTAGACAAATTATATCGTAATATACAAAACAGGTCCCCATTCGGGAACCTGTTTTAATGTTTAAAGATATTATTCCTCGGCAGAAACCTCTTCGGTCTTTACCTCTTCCTTAACTTCTTCTTCGGGAAGTTCCACCGACTCGGCAACCTTAACTTCCTCTTCGGAAGCGGTGGCAACAACTTCATCTTCTGAAGAAGTTTCCTTTGCCGGCGCTTTTTCCTCTTCGGGAAGAAGTGCGCGGATAGAAAGGCTTACGCGCTTCTTTTCAAGGTCAACCGCGGTAATCTTAACCTCAACCTCCTGGCCTACGGTAAGTTCATCCTGCGGTTTTTCAATGTGCTTATTCGCAATCTGGGAGATATGGATAAGACCGTCAACACCCGGAATAATGCGTGCAAACGCGCCGTAAGAAGTCATACTTACTATCGTAACGGTAACGGTATCGCCTACGGCGTATTTGTTCTGGAAAATAGCCCAGGGGTTATCCTCCGCTTTTTTGTAGCCTAAGGATATCTTGTGCTTTTCTTCGTCAAGCGCCTTAACGTATACCTCAATGGTGTCGCCTACCGAAACAACCTCGGAAGGATGTTTGATGCGGTTCCATGAAAGTTCCGAAATGTGAACCATTCCGTCAACGCCGCCTATATCTACGAACGCGCCGTATGTAGTGAGCGACTTAACGGTGCCTACCATTCTGTCGCCTACCGCAATAGTAGACCAAATCTTTTCTTCGGCTTCCTTGCGTGCTTCGCGAAGTACGCTTCTTATCGAACCTACGGCTCTTCTGCCGCGGCCGATTTCGATTATACGGAAGTCAACTTCTTTGTTTTTAAGGTCTTCAAGTGATTCGCCCCTTGAAGCGGTGGCCTGTGAAGCGGGGATAAATACACGAACGCCGCTTGTGTAAGCCACAACGCCGCCCTTGATTATATCGCGGACAACACCGTGAACGATCTCACCGGACTCTTTGGCTGCGATTATTTTATCCCAACCGGCAATAGCATCGAAACGACGCTTTGAAAGCATTGCGGTTCCTTCCTGATCGTTGATTTTCATAATGATAAGATTGATCTCATCACCGGGCTTCACCTCTTTAACAAGGTCTTCCGACGAATCGTTTGAATACTCTGCTGCGGATACATAACCCGTAACACCTCTGCCGATGTCCACCGTGATTTCGGTAGGATTAACGGCAACTACGGTACCGCATACTTTCTGTTCGCCCGTAAGACCGCTGAGGGACGCCTCCAATGCTTCCTCATCAGTCATTTCCTCGAAGCTTTTTTGAACAGTTTCATTTCCCTCCATCTGTTCATCAACCGGCTGTAAAATTTCCGACATGGTTTTAATAACCTCCTTTATTATACCCGCGGGTGTAGACGCACCCGCCACGACTCCTGCACACGCGCACCCCGAAAACCAGTCTGCGGATAATTCCGAAGCGGTTTCTATAAGATAAGTGCGTCCGCACGAAACACGGCATACATCAAAAAGTTTTGCCGTATTTGAACTGTGTCTGCCGCCTATGACAACCATCACATCACAGCGGCGCGCAAGTTCGGCAGCCTCGTTTTGGCGCACAGAAGTTGCACTGCATATTGTATCAAAAATTTTCGCGTTTGTACATACTTTTTTTAAAAAATCTTTTGTATTTTCAAACTTTTTTGCGTTAAAAGTTGTCTGTGAAACAACCGTAAGAGGTTTTTTTGCCAAATCCGGCTCTTTTTTAAGAATATCACGCAGCATTTCCTCACTTGAAAAAACAAAATATTCGCCGCTGCAATGCCCCACTATCCCTATTACTTCCTGATGTGCGGGGTCGCCCGCTATAAGCACCGTATCGCCGTTTTCGGAATTTTCTTCAACAATTTTATGTATTTTTGAAACGAACGGACAGGTTGCGTCCGCTACCTCGATATCAAGTTTTTCGGCTTCTTCGTAAACCGACTTCTGCACACCGTGCGAACGTATCACAAGCGTTTCGTCGGAGCGAGCCTGTGAAACATCGTTAACTATACGCACTCCGCGTTTTGAAAGTTCTTCGGAAAGCTGATCGTTATGTATTATTTGTCCTAAGGTGCAGACTTTTTTCCCTTCGTCCAGAAGATTGTAAACCATTTGTACCGCACGATCAACGCCAAAGCAAAATCCCGCGGTCTCGGCAACTTTAATTTTCACTTTTTACCCAGCCTTTTGGAAATTGTATCGTAAAGAACATCGACCGATTGTTGCAGCGTGTTTCCGGTGGTATCGAAAAGTATCGCGTCGCCTGCAAGTTTAAGAGGTGCCGCCTCGCGGTGGGTATCGTTATAATCGCGCTTTTCGATCTCTTTAAAAACAGTTTCAAAATCCGCCGGTTCACCTATTGCCTCAAGGTCGCGGCAGCGCCTTCTTGCGCGGTCCTCGGTAGTGGCGGTTATAAAGAATTTGAAGGACGCATTCGGAAGCACCACCGTGCCGATATCCCTGCCGTCCATAATAACGTTATATTCCTCGGCAAATTTTCTTTGCGTTTCAAGCAAAAACGCGCGCACTTCCGGCACTGCGGAAACGGCGGAAGCCATCATTGCCACCTCGCCCGTTCTTATTTTGCCGTTCACGTCCTCGCGGTCAAGGAAAACGTGCTGCTCGCCGTTTACGTGGCGTATTTCAACCGTGGTGCATTTAAGTATTTTACCGATATCGCAGTCAAGGTCGGTATTGCAGCCGAAGTTAAGAAATTTAAGACCTATCGCACGGTAAAGCGCACCGGTATCGACATAGATAAATCCCAGTTTTTCGGCAAGAGCCTTTGCAATACTGCTTTTACCCGCACCCGCGGGGCCGTCAAGCGCAATCGAAATCATATTTATTTTTCCTCCTTCGGCAAAACAGCCGCACTTTTTCCGGCAAGAAATCCGGTAGAAAAAGCAATTTGTAAATTAAAGCCGCCCGTGAGAGCATCAACATCTATAACCTCGCCCGCAAAATAAAGGCGGTCGCATATTTTGGATTCCATAGACGATGGGTCGATTTCCTTAACCTGTACACCGCCGCGCGTTACTATCGCTTCCTCCGCCGCAGCAAAACCGATAACGGTAAGCGGAAATTCCTTTAAGGCGGTTATCAGCGCCGTGCGTTCGGCAGTGCTTATCTGGTTTACTTTTTTATGCCCGTCCGTTCCCGAAATCCGCAAAACAACCGGCAGCAGACTTTTAGGTAAAAGCGACGAAAGCGCGTTTCGAACATCGCAATTCGGTAACTTTGCAAAATCGCGCAAAAGGCGTTTATCAAGCTGCTCGCGTGAAAGTGCCGGTTTTAAATCAATCTTTACGGTGTAGTCCCGCGGTTCTTTCATATAAGCGGAAGCCGTAAGAACAAGCGGTCCTGAAATCCCCGTATGTGTAAACAACATCTCCCCGAGTTCCGAAAAAGCAGCCTTTTTCTTTCCTGCGGTATAAAGCGAAAGAGTAACATTTTTAAGCGACAACCCTGCAAGTTCGGTGCAAAAGCCCTCCTTACAAACAAGCGCCGTAAGCGAAGGTGACGGCGGAACTATCGTGTGACCGAGCATTTCCGCCAGTGCGTACCCATCCCCCGTAGAGCCGGTAAGCGGATAAGAAATGCCGCCGGTTGCAATTATAAGCGACCGCGCCGTACAGACGGTTCCGTCCTCGCAGGTGACCGTAAATGTGCCGCCGACGCTTTCTGCGCGAATTGCCCTGCCGTGCAGGATTTTTGAATAACGGGAAGCCTCTTTTACAAGGGCGTCCACAATACTTACCGACCTGTCGCTTTGCGGAAAAACACGGTTGCCGCGTTCGGTTTTAAGCGCAACGCCGCATTCTTCAAAAAAGTTCATCGTGTCTGCGGCGGAAAAGGCGTTAAAAGCGGAATACATAAACCTTCCGTTACGCAGCGTGTTTTTTATAAGTGCGGCGTTATCACAGTTGTTGGTAACGTTGCATCTGCCTTTGCCCGTTATCATCAGTTTTCTTGCAGGGCGCTGATTTTTTTCAAGAACCGCAATGTTTTTAAGTCCGGCCCTGCCGGCGGAAACTGCCGCCGCAAGACCTGCGGCACCGCCGCCGATTATTAAAAGTTGATACACGGCAACACCGCCTTTTTGTAGCAAAATAGTATAAATCTCCATTATTTTACTATAAAAAAAGAAAAAAGTAAACCGAAAACGGCTTACTTTTTAAATATTTTCTTCACAATTCCGTGAATTTTCTGCATATAAAAAACGGCGGTTTTGGAAAGAGCAATATCGTAAAGAACAAACGCGACATTGCAAAGGGCAAGAAATATATAAATTCCGTATTTCCCTATAAAGGCGAATTCTTCCGCCGGGACGCCTAAAATCAACGTAACCGCATAATAGGAAACGACCGCGCAGGCATTAAAAAGCAGAATTTTAATAATCCATTCGGGAACGGATTTTCTTATCCTTTCTATGAACGCCTTAACTATCGGATAAAATCCGAAAAGGCAGATGAACATAAAAGCCGCTTCTTTTTCGGCAATCAAAAAAGAAAGCACGGACGCCGAAACATAGCACAAAAAAGCATAAAGCGCGCCTGCTTCTATTAAAACCGCCATAACGCACAATCCGGCAACGGCGGGCACGGCGTATGTAAGATACGGAAAGTAACTCACCAGCATTAAAACGCAGGAAAGCGCCGCCATAAGCGCCGAAAATGTTATCTTTTGATTTTTGCTCATAACTAACAGCAGGGTATCAGGTCGCCGCCCATTGCCTCACAGCAGCAATCGGCACAAATAAGACCCTGACACATATTGCAGGCGTTGCAGCTGCCCGAATCGTAGGTGCGGTAAGGATTATACTGACCGTTCTGACTTTTAGCGGCATTATTTGCGGCGTTGCGGTACTCGATATTCTGCGGATCCATACGCGAAGCGGTCGCAAAACTTGTGTACGCGCCGTCGAACCAGCCGCGGCGGTAAAGCACCGTGCCGTTTAAAAAGTACCATTCGGCATTGCGCTGTTCGGGCGGTACGCCGTCAAGCAGTTCCTGCGCCTGGTCAAGGCGGTTCTGCGCAATAAGCGAACGCACTTCGGGGAAAGAGGACGCACCGCCCGTTCCGGCGTATCTGCGCTTTCCGCCGCTTCTGCGTTCGTTCATTATCGCATCGTAAGCGTCGTTTATCTCTTTCATTTTTTCGCTTGCCAGGTCGGAAAGCGGATTATCTGTATAATTATCGGGGTGATATTTTCTTGCAAGTTCGCGATAGGCGTTTTTTATCTGCTCGTCATCTGCGGTTCTGGGCACCCCTAAAATATCATACGGATCTTTCATCTTTTAACTCCTTTAAAAATGTATCTTCAAGTCCTACACAGACTGTATTTGCTATTATCGGCTTATAGCGTTTAAAATCTACAAGTTCAAGCGCTTTTGCCGCTTCGTTCACACAGGCGTAAAGCTGCGGCTTTACCTTTTCTGCTGCGGCGGCTTTACTTTCACAATACTCTTTTAAAACATTGTAAGAGCCGCTTTTTACGTCCTTTTCAAAATCACACGCGGCGTCAAGCAAATATACGTACCTGCCCATACAATACCCCATGCGGTAAAGCACGCGCTTTTCTTGTGGGTCTTTTGTGCAGGCGGCAAAAATTTCACCCAGTGCCGCAGCCGTGGGGTCCGACGCTTTATCAAGCGAAGTTTCATCCGCCGTTTCAATCGCTTTCTGTTTTTGCATATACTTTGCAATCGTTTCTTCCGTTTCGGGGAAAAGCGCCGCCGCCTTTTTATGCGTTCGCGAAAACAGTGCGCGCACAAAGCGGAACGCCGCGCGTTTTATCCCGCGGCTGTCGGAAACGTTATCCGACAATTTATAATAAAACATTATCATCGCCGCAGCCGCAGGCATTGAAAGAGAGTTCGTACAGGTGCAATAGTTGCATTTTTTAAGCGGATTGAAAGCACATCTTCCCTTTTTAAATCCGCTGCATTCTTCGCTGAGCGACATATTAAGCAGTGAAAGAAAAGCGTAATCGTAACTTAAAGTAAAACGCGACAGTATCCCGTAATTTTTGCCGAGATATTTGCAAAGCGAGCAATAAACCGCACGGTAGGTATCATATTCTTTTACTTTAAGCTCGCCCTTGGACATTCTTACATAACCGAACACGCGCGTTTGCCCCCTTTGTCGCTATTTTACCGCACAAACGGCACAAAATGATTAACAGTGTGTAAATTTAAAGCAATTTTTTTAAGAATTTTCCGGTATATGACTCTTTACAAAGGCAAACTTCTTCGGGAGTGCCCGCGCAAACCACGGTTCCGCCGCCGTTTCCGCCCTCGGGACCCAAGTCGATTATGTGATCGGCTGTTTTTATAACGTCAAGATTATGCTCTATTACAAGCACGGTGTTGCCGCCGTCCACAAGTTTTTGAAGCACCTCGATAAGCCGATGCACGTCCGCCGTGTGCAGACCCGTAGTCGGTTCGTCAAGCAGGTATATAGTTCTGCCGGTGGAACGGCGAGAGAGTTCGGTCGCAAGTTTTACGCGCTGCGCTTCACCGCCCGAAAGGGTCGTGGCGCTCTGCCCTATTTTGATATATCCAAGCCCCACATCGTAAAGCGTTTTAAGTTTTCTGTATATTTTTTCGTGTGCCGAAAAGAAGTTCATGCCTTCTTCCACGGTCATTTCAAGGACATCGTAAATATTTTTATCCTTGAACTTTACATTAAGCGTTTCGTGATTATAACGCGTGCCGCCGCACACTTCGCACGGAACGTAAATATCCGGAAGGAAGTGCATTTCTATCTTTATTATACCGTCGCCGCAGCATGATTCGCACCTGCCGCCCTTTACGTTAAAAGAAAATCTGCCGGCGCCGTATCCCCTTGCCTTTGCCTCTTTCGTATTTGCGAAAAGTTCGCGTATATCGGTGAAAACGCCGGTATACGTTGCAGGATTGGAGCGCGGCGTTCTGCCTATCGGCGACTGGTCTATACATATTATTTTATCAAGATTCTGGATACCGGTTATACGGTCGAATTTGCCGGGTATCGTTTTTGCGCGGTTTAATTTGTTTGCAAGCACGTTATAAAGTATATCGTTTACAAGGGAAGATTTTCCGCTGCCCGAAACGCCCGTAACGCAGACAAATTTTCCAAGCGGTATTTTTACGTTTATATTTTTAAGGTTATTTTCCGCAGCGCCGAAAACTTCAAGATATTTACCGTTGCCCTTACGGCGATTCTGCGGAACGGGAATCTTTTTCCTGCCCGAAAGATAATCCGCCGTTATTGAATCTTTACACTTGCAAAGTTCTTCCGGTGTGCCGGTAAACACAACCTTTCCGCCGTGTATGCCTGCACCGGGGCCTATATCTACAATATAGTCGGCTTCTCGCATGGTGTCCTCATCGTGTTCCACCACTATAAGCGTATTTCCTATATCCCTTAAGTCTTTAAGGGTTTTAAGCAGTTTTTCGTTATCGCGCTGATGAAGACCTATTGAAGGTTCGTCAAGAATGTAAAGAACACCGCAAAGCGCCGAGCCTATCTGGGTTGCAAGACGTATACGCTGCGCCTCGCCGCCGGAAAGAGTACCCGCCGAACGCGAAAGCGAAAGATAATCAAGGCCCACACTTGAAAGGAATGAAAGGCGCGCCTTTATCTCTTTAAGTATCGGTTTTGCAATCATTTCACGGCGGGTATCGAATTTAAGGTTTTCTATAAACCGCAGCGTTTCGGTAACCGACATATCGCAAAGTTCTTTTATATTAAGAGCGCCCACGGTTACCGCCATATACTCGGGCTTAAGCCTTGCGCCGTGACAGTCGGGACACTCGCTTTCGCACATATAACTTTCAAGTTCGGCGCGGGAATAATCGCTTTTTGTATTTTCATATCTGCGCTGAATATTATTTGCAACGCCCTCAAACGGCGCATAGTAAACGCCGCCGCCCAAGTCGCCGCCGCGGTGAAGTTTCAGTTTTTCTTCCCCCGTGCCGTAAATAACCGCGTTTTTTGCTTCTTCGCTTAAATCTTTCCACGGTGTGTTTATATCAAAACCGTATTTATCGGCAATACCTTCGTAATACATCTGGGCAATGGTTCCGGCGTCGGGATTGAACCATGTGTTAACGCCCCAGCCGGACGCCCTTATGCATCCGTCCGCGAGGGATTTTTCCTCATCGTTTATCAAAAGCCGCGGATCTACGCGCATAAACACGCCGATACCCGTGCAGGTAGGGCACGCGCCTATCGGGTTGTTGAAGGAAAACATAGTCGGCGTAAGTTCCGGTATGCTTATTCCGTGTTCGTCGCAGGCGTACGTTTGCGAAAACTGAAGTTCCTCGCCGCCTATCACGTCCGCCGCCACAAGTCCGCCCGAAAGCGCGGTGGCGGTTTCTATACTGTCGGCAAGACGGGAACGTATGTCGTTTTTTATAACAAGGCGGTCCACTACCGCCTCTATCGTGTGTTTTTTGTTTTTATCAAGTTTTATTTCTTCCGCAAGGTCGTAAATGCTGCCGTCGATACGGGCGCGTACATATCCGGATTTTTTAAGGCGCTCAAGTTCTTTTACATGTTCGCCCTTGCGGTTTCTTACCACGGGTGACAGTATCTGCACGCGGCTGCCCTCCGGCAGTTTCATAACCGCGTCCGCTATCTGATCGGTAGACTGCTGGCTTATCTCCTTGCCGCACACGGGACAATGCGGAATGCCCACGCGCGCATACAAAAGGCGCAGGTAATCATACACCTCGGTAACGGTTCCCACCGTTGAGCGCGGGTTTTTAGAAGTGGTTTTCTGGTCTATGGATATAGCGGGAGAAAGACCCTCGATTGTTTCAACGTCGGGCTTTTCCATTTGTCCTAAAAACTGGCGCGCATAGGAAGAAAGCGACTCGACATAGCGGCGCTGTCCCTCTGCGTAGATGGTATCAAAAGCAAGCGACGATTTGCCGCTTCCCGAAAGTCCCGTAAATACCACAAGTTTATCGCGCGGTATTTCCACGTCTATATTTTTAAGATTGTGCTCCGAAGCACCTTTTACGATTATTTTATCGCTTGCCAATTTAACTTCCTCCGACTGAATGTAACGCTGTATTGCGGAATCCGCACGGTATCATTTTACGACATTTATTTTTTAATGTAAAGTAACAATTTATACCGTTTCTGCAAAAACAATCCTGTAGTTCCGACGGTTTACCCCGCAACAGCAAGAACCGAAAGGCAGCGCCTTTCGGTTCTTGGTTCATTTCAAAATCTGTTCCGCTGTTTCTTTCAGTTTGCCGTAAGCCGAAGCGGTAACCCGGCCTGCGGCGTCGCCGGCGGTAAAGAAATACTTTGTGCCGTCTCCCTTTTTAAAAGAAAGGGTAAAGCCGGTACCGTCTGTAAGTGTAAATACGAAAACGCAATCTCCGTTTTCTGCATTTTCACCGTTTTTGTACACGGGCGACATTCCCTTGATTGCACTTATCAGCGTGTCAAAGTCCTTAACGGTTTTATCACCGTTTTTAACGGTAACTGCCGAATTCTCGTCCGCCGTAACCGTAAGGTTTGCCGAAATATCTCCGCATTTTACAGAAACCGTTTTTATATCCTTTGCCTCAAAAGGTATAAGTCCAGAATAATAAAAATCTCCGGTTTTCAGGTCTTTAAACGGCAGATATTTTATCTTTACCTTGCGAATCATCGGAAAGTCGTCCGATAAAACGGCGCAATACTCGCTGTCTGTAATACTTATTTTGAATGTTTTTTCCTCGCCTTTGATATTCAGCACAAACTGATAATCGGGGTCGTCAAGACCATATTCCTTTAAATCGGAATCGGTTGCCGTGTAACTGTATCCGCCCTCCACACCGAGAGAATCGGTATAAAGTTTCATAAGTGTGTCCACGTTGCCGGCATAAGCGTTTTGTGGTGTTACAACAAGATACGGCACGGAATTTTTTGTTACCGCATTATCGTTCATTACAAACTTATATGTTCCGCCGTATCTTGTGCCCGATACCGTAAGGCTGTCAAATCTTTCAAGCGCGCCGCCCGAATTACGGTATTCGGAAGTATCGGTTTTAAACTCCACCTGTGAATAAGCGGTTTTAGACGCAAAGTCAATACTTTTTTTGCAAAGCGCTTTAACCGTATCGGCAGAGGCGCTGTATATTCCGTCTGCCCCTCCCGAAACCTTCATATATCTTCCGCCCGACGCCATCTCGTCACCGAAAACAACCGTATATTCGTTTTCCTCGGTTTTAACGGCAACGGTATACGCAGGGTCGTCAAATCCGAAAAGCGCATCCTCTCCGCTTTCAAGCGGAACGCCTTTAAGACTTACCGCAGAATCGGCAAAATTTCTTATAAGGCTACTGTCGACCTTTCGCTTTTCAATGTCTTTCATATACCAAGTAATGCTTTCGCCGCTGTCGCTTCCCGTGGAGGGAAGGTTGGTAGAAACGGTTTCCGAAGAGGTTGTCTCTTCATTTTTTTCAAAATAAAATTCGGCGGAGTCGTCCTTGCTTGCAACGGAGAGCCCGGTTATTTTGGAAGCGGTTTCGGATATTACCGAAACTTCGCTGTTTTTATCCGTGCCGCTTTTCTTATCCGGGATAAGTTTTATCGCCGCAAAAATACATCCTACCGCGGCGGCAACGCCTAAAACGGCGCCGACAAGGGTAAGAACACGCTTTTTAGTAACGTTTTCTTTATAATCGTTATGCTCGGGCGGTGTCGAAAACACCGTGCTTTGCTCCTCATCCGGTTGTCCCCCGTTTAAAGGCATATTTTCTTTATTATTCATTATTCGGCCGACCTTCTTATAAAGTAGACAGCGAATCCCGCGATAAGCACGCACAAGGGCAGTATCCACATAAACAGGATCTGTACGCGCCCCGTTGCACCCGTTGTAACGGAACTTTGGAAACTTTCGCTTGTAACCGATTTAGCAACAAAGGTTATTCCGCTGTCCTCAACGCCGCTTGCCTTTTCGGTAATGGCAAGAACCGCGTCTTTATTTGCTATACTGCTGTTTTCCGCCCAATCGGAACTGATAAATTCGATACTTGAAAAAGCGTAAACGCAACTTTTTGCAGAATCGGAATACTTCTTTTCCGCCGTTATTACGGTGTCGTACACCGCATAATCTTCTTCACCGGGTTTCCAGTCGTCGGCAGCACCTACGGGCGCTTTTACCGCCGTTTCAAGGGTAGACGCCACCTTCGTGACCGTTATATCGGCGGAGGAAGCCTCGCCCGAAAGCATGGGAACGTTAAATCCGGTTATAAAGCCGTTCATATTTTCGGTAAGTTTTGAATTTCCGGTAGGCAGCGAAACAAGCGCCGTTTTTTGCTCTTTATTGGGCATGGAATCGGCGTTTGTCTCCATAAGTACGCCCTCTTCGACGTATATTCCCCATTCCGACAAAAATTCGTAAAGATTGGGAAGCGCGGGGTTTGTGGCGTCGGCAAAAAAGACAAGTCCTTTACCGCCTTTGCCGCCGTTATCAAGGAATTTTGAAAGCGCTTCGGTCTCGCTTGAAATAAAATCGGTAGCAGGCGCTAAAATAGCCGCTGCGTCGTAATCTTCGGAAATATTAGACACAATTTTATCGCTTACCACGGTAACGGAATAGTTATTCGCTTCAAGCAATTTTTTATAAGCCGAAGTATAATCGTGGGTTGCGTGTCCGTTCAAAAGCGCTACCTTATAGGTTTTTTCACTTGTTACATAGGATATTGCGCCCGTAAGCGCGGTTTCAAGTTTGTTTGCGCCTATCGCATAATTATCGTAGCCGTAAGCTGCAAATCCCGAGGGGTCATAGACCGTATAAATATCGTTGAATTTGATATGTTTAACACGGGTATTATCTTTGCTTTTTTGGCAGGTAACCAAAAGGTCGCCGAAAGCAAGTTCGATTGTGGAATACTGCTGCGAAATCTTTGTAAATTCGGCAGACTGCATATCAATAAATTCAACTTTTATCTTTGAATTTATATTCTGATATTTTTCAAGAAAAGAAAGGGTCTGCTTGAAATAAGTTTCATCGCCGGTGGTGCGGTAAAGCGAGGTTGAATACTGCATAAGATAATTTGTGTATTCGCTGCGTTCGCCGCATACTATAACCGTTACGTCGTCCTTTACGGTTTTAAGATATTTTTCGTTATCGGCGCTTATGCTGTTTGCCTTGCTGCCGGTCATATCAAATTCCAGATCGACCTTTTTGGCAACTACCGATACAAGAAGATTAAAAAGAATAAGCACTGCAAGCACCGCCGCAGTTATTACAAGTGAGTACGCCCCGCGGCCCAGTTTTGCCTTGTTTCTTATCTTTTTTTCTTTCTTTTTGCGGGGAGTTTCCGGAGTGGTTTTAGTGTTTTCTGTGTTTTTGTTATCCATATTTTCTTATCCTCCCCTTTATGCCCAACGGCGTTTTTCTATCGAACGGACGGTAAGGAACACAAATCCTGCCGTTATGCTTAAAAAGTAGACCACATCAGGCAGCGAGAACAACTGAGTGGAGAAGTTTGAAAGCACGTCCAGAAATGCAATTTTCGAGGCTATTTTGGTGATAAATCCGATATTAAGCACCGAAGCCACACTGTTTGCGTAAAGCACCAGTATATTTATTATAATGGCAATTACCGCCGAAACTACCACGCTTTCGGTAAGCGACGATATAAACATACCGATAGCCACAAGCGCGGCGCCTAAAAGCAACATTCCGAAAAGCGAGTAAAGATAAACGGCTATATTGGTTTTTACATAGCAAACGATTATTATTTCATATATCACGGTAGGTGCAAAACAAAGTGCGAAAAGGCAGAACGCCGCAAAAAATTTGCCCAAAACAACGGCGGTTATTTTTACCGGCGCGGTGAAAAGCACCTGGTCCACTTTCTGCTTGCGGTCGTCACTGAAAAGCCGCATGGTTATTACGGGCACCGTAAATACCGCAACCGAACTGAGCATAAGAATAACATCGTCTATATTTGTGGAACCGTAGGAATATATAAGCGAAAAATAAAGTCCTAAAAAGAAGTAGTATACCGAAAGGACTATAAAACCTATCGGCGTTTGAAAATATGATTTAAATTCACGTTTGAATACTGCGCTCATTGTTTATTCGTCCCCTCTCCTGCCGACAAAAGTTCTATTGCTTTTTTATCGTCGATACTTGCGGTAAGCATTAAGAATATCTGTTCAAGCGTTATTTTGTTGCTTGAAAGTTCAAGCACCTTGCCGCCTGCCGAAACAACGGCGTCAAACACGGCTTCCTCTATTTCGTTGCCTTTTTCGGGAGTCAGCAAAAATTCGTAAACGCCGTCTGCCCTTTTGCCCTCCGGCTTTACCGACATTACGCCGCGAATACTACGCAATGCCGCGGCACAATCGCCCTCGTTGCCTTTTACACGAAGTTTCACCGTGTGGTCTCCCGAAAGCCTTGAGGAAAGTTCGTTAAGTTTGCCGTCTGCTACAAGGTGACCCTTGTTTATAATGATAACACGTTCGCAAACAGCCTGTATTTCGGATAGGATATGCGAAGAAAGTATAACGGTATGGTTTCTTCCGAGTCTTGTTATAAGTTCGCGCATTTCGATTATCTGCTTAGGGTCAAGACCAACGGTAGGTTCGTCAAGAATAAGCACGTCCGGATTTCCGATAAGCGCCTGACCGAATCCGACACGCTGGCGGTAGCCCTTTGAAAGATTCCTTATAAGGCGGTTTTTAACGCCCTGCACGCCTACAAGCCGCATAATCTCCTCAAGATGAGGATTTTTTGGAAATTTTACCTTTTTAAGGTCATACACAAAGGAAAGGTACTCTTTCACCTTCATATCGCCGTATAAAGGCGGTATTTCGGGAAGATATCCTATACGCTTTTTCGCCTTTTCGGGATATTTTTCAATATTGAACCCGTCTACGCTGACCTTTCCCTGCGTAAGGGAAAGATAACCCGTTATTATATTCATAATGGTGGATTTGCCTGCGCCGTTCGGACCCAAAAAGCCTACGACCTCACCTTTTTCTATGGAAAAACTTATGTTTTCCACGGCAAGGTGATTTCCGTACTTCTTAGAAAGACCCTGGACTTCTATCATTTTTAAATATTCCTCCGTTCTTAAAAAACAACAGTTTTACCCTGATTGTTTTATAAACACAAGTGCCATTTTACAGTAAAATTATGTTAATTCTGTTAACACATTTTAAATATTATAGTATAATCGCACCGATTATTCAAGTTTATTTTGTCGCAAACGGCTAATAATAACAGCGGTGATAGCGATGAACGCAAAAAAGATATTCAGAACCGTTTTTACATTTCTTATATGCACGGCGATCTTCTTTTCTTCAGCTTTTTTATACCTTAAATCAGAATTGAAAAAGAACAAAGCCGCCGACCGCAAGACCGAAAGCGAACCTTATTACACGGTCCCCACAAACAGCGGTATGCTTTTTAAACTGCCTTCGGGCGGAGGATGCCTTGTTTATCTTGATTTTGAGAACCTTTGCATAAAATCGGTCTTTACCGAAAATTCAAACATACTGCGCTGGGGAGAATTTACCGTAGACTACACGGTAAACGCCGATTATCCGTTTATTGCGGGAATAATCGACCGCGTGGGCGGAATATGCCTTGAAAGCGGCGGCAAACAACTGCGTTATACTGGAGCGCTGGCAGTGGAACTTTTATCCGAAACGGCGGATACCTCCGACCTTGAAAGAAAAATACTTTCGGGGATTTTTGAGGCAATTTCAAAAAACGGCTTTTCAAAAGACGATTTTGTGTATATAATTGAAAACGGAAATACCGATCTTTTGGTGCCCGACTGTTTTTACTGGCAGGAATATATGAAAGAAATGGCGGGTTCGGCAGAGGTGAACTGATGAAAAAACTTGTATCCGTTTTGCTTATTTTTGTTATCGCGCTTTCCATTTGCGGCTGTAAAAGCATTTACGATGACCTGTTATCGGACATTACCGACCGCATAGGTGATAGCGTAACGGGCGATATCGGAATTTTTATATACGAACACATAAAGAAAAAGGATATAAAAACTATAACGCCCGATAAGATAACTGCCGACGGCATTACCACCCTTTGTTATGAAACGCTTACAAAAAAGCAAAAACAGATATACGGATACGTTTCCGCCGCGGCAGGACTTATGGCAGAAGGCTGGTTTTACGCCGGAACGGCGGATAAAGGATACGAAAACGATGTTTCCGCCGCGTACCAGGCTTTTTGCTGCGATACGCCTTCGGCTTTCTGGATGCCACAAAGTTACATATATACAGAGCGCTACGGCAAGATCTGTCTTGCTTTTAAAATTGAAGGTAAAGATTACGAAAACGATTATAATCTTACAAAATCAGAACGCGACGCCGCAATACCCGAACTTGACGCGGCGGTTGAAAAAATCACCGCAGCGGCGGCGGCCGTTTCGGGCGATTTTGAAAAGGAACTTTTTGTTCACGATTTGTTGTGTGCCGAGACAGAGTACAATTTAAACCGCGGCAAAATGATATATACCGCCTACGGCGCGCTTGTAGACAAGGCGTGCGTTTGCGAGGGATATTCCCGCGCAATGCAGCTTATAATGCAGAAATTAGGCATTAAATGCGGCCTTATTTACGGAGAGTACGACGGCGAAGACCACATGTGGAACTATATATACATAAACGGCGGCTGGTACCACCTTGACGTAACATGGAACGACAACGAAACCTACGGCGCTTTGCACACTTATTTCAACCTTACCGATTCGGAAATACGCAAAAATCACACGGTTTCCGACCGATTTACGGCAGAAAAGGCGTCCGAAGAAAAAAATTACAATATGCTTTACTTTGACTGCGGCAGCGAAGCGGAGAACTACTACAAAAAGACAAACCGCTTTTTAACGGACGACATTGCATCGGACGCCGCAACTATAGTTGATTGTTTCTCGGCAGGAAATGCTTTTGCGGAATTAAAGGTTACCGCAAAAGGCGATATCGACGGCATATTGCAGCAGGTAAACAATCATATTTACTATACCTGCCCACTGACCAGTTACACGCTTACGGGCACTACGCTGCTGGTTTTCGGATAGCAAAAAACACAGGCGGCGACGCTCTGCCCTATTTTGTTGACAAAATCCACCTTTAACCTTATAATAAATATCATATTTGCATTATATTTAAACCTTTTTTCGGAGGATATTATGGAGAAGATAACCGACTTTTTCGGCTGCCGTGTATTCGGCGACGAAGCAATGAAAGAAAGTCTCCCGACGGATACTTATAACGCGCTTAAAAAGGCCGTTCTTGAAGGCAAGGCGATTGACAGCCATATTGCCGACACCGTGGCGGAGGCCATGAAAAACTGGGCAGTTTCAAAGGGCGCCACGCACTTTACACACTGGTTCCAACCTATGACGGGCATAACAGCCGAAAAACACGACAGTTTTGTATCCCCCAAGGAAAACGGAAAGGCGATTCTTGAATTTTCCGGCAAAGAACTTATAAAGGGCGAACCGGACGCTTCCTCTTTCCCCTCGGGCGGTTTGCGCGCCACGTTTGAGGCAAGAGGATACACCGCGTGGGACCCGAGTTCCTACGCGTTTGTAAAGGAAAATACGCTTTGCATTCCCACCGCGTTTTGCTCCTACAACGGCGAGGCGCTTGATAAAAAGACTCCCCTTCTGCGTTCTATGGAGGCGATAAACCGTCAGGCTTTACGCATTGTAAAACTTTTCGGTATGGACGACGTTACAAAAGTGAACGTAAGCGTAGGCCCCGAGCAGGAATACTTCCTTGTAGATAAGAAAACCGCCGCGCTGCGGCCCGATCTTGTGTTCTGCGGCAGAACGCTTATAGGAAGAAAGCCGCCTAAAGGGCAGGAAATGGACGATCATTACTTCGGCGTTATAAAGCCCCGTGTGGCGGCATTTATGGAAGACCTTGACCGCGAACTTTGGGAACTCGGAGTATATGCCAAAACCGAACACAACGAGGTAGCGCCCGGTCAGCACGAACTGGCGCCCGTATATACAACCGCCAACATAGCGGCAGACCACAACCAGATTACAATGGAACTTATGAAGCGCGTGGCGGACCGCCACGGTCTTGTATGCCTTTTACACGAAAAACCGTTTGCAGACGTGAACGGCAGCGGCAAACACAACAACTGGTCGCTTTCCACAAACACAGGTATAAATCTTTTAAGTCCGGGCAAAAAGCCTGCGGAAAACCGCCTGTTTTTGCTTACCCTTGCGGCGGTTATGAAGGCTGTTGACGAGCATCAGGACCTTTTAAGGGTATCGGTTTCATCCGCCGGCAACGACCACAGACTCGGCGGTAACGAAGCGCCGCCCGCAATTATTTCAATGTATTTAGGCGGGGAACTTACAAGCATACTTAAAGACGCGGCAAACGGCGAAAAACACAACACCGCAAATAAGGAAAAAATGACCGTGGGCACCGAAGTAATTCCCTTCATCAAAAAGGACTTTGCCGACCGCAACCGCACTTCTCCCATGGCGTTTACCGGAAACAAGTTTGAATTCCGTATGCTGGGTTCGGGTGCTTCGATTTCTGACACAAACGTTGTTTTAAACACCATCGTTGCAGACGCGTTCAAAGAATTTGCCGACCGTCTCCAGGCGGCGGAAAATTTTGAAACGGAACTTGACGGCATTATAAAAGAAACCGTCGAAAAACACGAAAGAATACTCTTTGACGGCGACGGATACTCAAAAGAATGGCAGGAAGAAGCCGCAAAACGCGGTCTTTTAAACATTGGCACCACTCCCGACGCGGCACCGTATCTTGCGGCAGAAAACAATATCGAACTGTTTGCGCGTCACGGCGTGCTTGACCGTTCCGAAATCGTAAGCCGCCGCGACATTATGCTTGAAAACTATTGCAAGACCATACATATAGAAGCGCTCACACTGGTTGAAATGTTAAGGCGCGATGTAATGCCAGCAATAAGCAGTTACGAGGGCGAACTTTACCGCGTTGCCGAACTCAAGCGCAGAGCAATAAACAATTTTGAAGAGCGCACGGCGATGAATCTTTCAAGGTTTAACGATAATCTTTTCAAACTTACCGAAAAACTTGAAAAAGCGGTTGAGGAAACGGAAAATATTGAAGACCTTTTCCAAAAAGCCAAACATTACGCCGACGATATTCTTGCCGTAATGGCGGAACTTCGCAAAAACGCGGACGGTGCCGAGCAGATAATGTGCAGGGACTACTGGCCCTACCCCTCCTACGACGATTTAATGTTTTCAATTTAAATCTTGAAATGTAAAAAAGACTCCGCTTTTGCGGAGTCCTTTTTTACATTTATTTCACTTTAATTTTAACGTCGCCTGTATCCGTTTTTATCTCACATCTGCCGCCGGTTGAGGTTTTCGGCACGTCAACGCTGCCGGTATCGGTATCAATGATATACACTTTATCCGAAAGCAGAGTGCCGGTAACATCGCCCGTGTCTGTTTTTACATATATATCGGCGGCGTCGCAATCGTTAAATTTCACATCGCCCGTACTTCTTTCAAGAGAAAACGTTTCCGCTGCGACAACGTTGCTTAAAGTAATACTTCCCGTGTCTCCGTTTGATATAACGCTTTTGCAGGAAATATCCGCAAGGTATGTTTTACCGGTTGATACGACCACCGCAACATCGCCCGTGCCTGTCACACCGGAAACCGTAACTTTGCCCGTGGTAACAGATAGGTCGAGCGAGCCGACGGAAGCGCTTTTAACAAGAATATCGCCGGTACTTGTTTTAATTTTTACGTTTCCCGAAACAGGAGCGAGAAAGTCAACGTCGCCTGTACTTAAAGAAACGTCGGCACTTGCAAACGAAAAGTTCTGCGGCAATTTAATGTTTCCCGTACTTTCCTTAATAATGAGCGCATTGTATTCCGTTTTCGGGAGATACACCGTTATCTTTGGCGAACCGAAGTATAACCCGATATAGTCGTAACGGGACTTACTTTCGCTCCTTTTTATAACAAGCGCGCCGTTTTCTACGTTCACGGAATGTTTTGCGTTTTCTTCCTCGAAACATTCAACCCTGCACTTTCCGTCGTCCGACAGGGCAAATACTATATCAGCAGTATCTGTTTTAATTGATATATCACTGAATGTTTCTTCCGTTTCATAAGTATTTGTCTCGTACTTAACGGTCGAAAGTTTTGCAAAGTCCCATTTTAGTACAGACATTACACCAACAAAAAGAACACATCCGACAAGTATCAGGGAACCTGCTGTAATAAGCCATATTTTTGTTTTTCTACTCATTACGCTTCCTCCTTTTTAATAAAGCAACGTTTAATCCACGCCGCAATTTTCTTTGTAAGTATTAAAACGCCTTTGGTTGTTTCCCTGCAGCCGAAGAACATCATAACAGAAAGCCCCGCGCAGACGATTCCTGCGGAAAGTACCGCAAGGCCCGACATACCGTTACCGCCTGACACAAAAATTATGCACGCCGGAAGGCTGCATAAGGCACTTACGGCAAGCGCGCCGAACACCGACCACATCGCGGCTATGACCGACCACAGGGCAATATAAAGCGACAGAACAACAGAGGCTGCCGCAAGACCTAACGAGAGCCATATCGGGGAGCCAAGTGCCAGAAGTACTATTTCCCATACTTTCAGTCGCCTTTTTGGTCTGATTCTTTCTTTGGCTATCTTTGCAAGCGGAATATCGGATACAGTTTGCTTTACTATATCATCAACAGGACCTGCAGCCATAACCGCTTCCTCTTCCGAAAAACCTTCTTCTATTCTGTCCTCAAGCATTTCACTGTAAAATGTCAAACACTCCTCAATATCATCCTGCGGCAAGCCGGATAATCCTTTGCACAAATCGGCAAGAAATTCCTGCTTATTCATTGCTGTCGTCCTCCTTTGTTACAAACCGATAAATAGATAAAATTTCATTCCATTCGACCTTGAACTCTTCAATACGCCTAAGTCCCTCTTCGGTAATATGATAATATTTCCGAAGTCTGCCGCTGTGCTCCGCGGTACGGACAGTCAACATATTTGCATTCTCCAGACGTTTTAAAATGGTATACAGAGTCGATTCGGAAAGTTCAATATACGGTTTCATATCTTTTATTATTTTATAGCCGTATGAATCACCGTTTTTAATGGCGGCTAAAACGCAAACATCCAAAAGGCCCCGTTTCAACTGAACATCCATACTATACCTCCCTTTGCGTTATACATCATATCACGAAGTATTGAGTCTGTCAATACCCTTTTTTTAAAAAACAAAAAGCAAGACCTTTATAATTCAAGTCTTGCTTTTGCATAAAGTCAGTCTCTGCCGTCAAAACGTCTTGTATCGTTCGTTTTGTTCTGCACACCCGGGATGATTTTTACAGTTAAGAATTAAGAGTGAAGAGAGAAGGATGAAAAAGGAAAAATCGGCAATCCTTTAGAAAGGTTTGCCGATTTTTTGGCTGGGGAATAGGGATTCGAACCCCAACAAACAGAGTCAGAGTCTGTCGTGCTACCGTTACACAATTC
>CAKSTF010000014.1 GCA_934491515.1 uncultured Eubacteriales bacterium | reverse complement strand
ACCATACCCACCGTATGTTTTATATCAATATCAAGTTTTTCATCAGAGGTATTCATACCGTTTACCGTAACAGTTCCCGAATTAGGTTTTAAAAGACCGTTAAAAAGTTTTGCCAGGGTCGATTTTCCGGAACCGTTATGCCCTAAAAGCACGGTAAAACTGCCGCGTTCAATATTTAAATCCAGATTTCTGATAACAGTATTACTGCTGTCCTCGTCACCGTATTCAAATGTAACGTCTTTGATTTCAATTATATTATCCATAAAATTATTTCATCCAAACCGTGGTATTGCCGCACGGCAGCACAATGTCCTTTGCAGTTACTTTAAGACCGATTTCATCCGTGGAAACCGTACCGCCTTTTTTGCCGGCAATGAGTTGTTTTACCATGTAATTAAGAATGGTCGGGGATAGACCGCCGGTGTAAGAATTAAGGAAGAAGAACAGCGGATCATCGCTTATAACGCCGCTTACTGCTGTCAAAAGTTCCGATAAACGGTCTGTAAGTTTCCAGATTTCACCGGACGGACCGCGTCCGTAGGACGGCGGATCCATTATTATTGCATCGTACTTATTGCCGCGGCGAATCTCACGATTTACAAATTTAACACAATCGTCAACAAGCCACCTGACAGGTGCGTTTTCAACACCGCTTGCAACAGCGTTCTCCTTTGCCCACTGAACCATACCTTTTGAAGCGTCAACGTGAGTAACAGAAGCGCCAGCCTTTAAACAGGCAACAGTGGCGCCGCCTGTGTATGCAAAAAGATTGAGCACCTTTATTTCCCTGCCGCTTTCTCTTATAAGGCGGCCGGCAAGCTGCCAGTTTACCGCCTGCTCCGGAAAAAGACCGGTGTGCTTAAATCCCATAGGTTTAAGTCGGAAAGTAAGGTCGTTAAAACCGATGTTCCAAACATCGGGAACATTGCGCAGTTTCTCCCAATAACCGCCGCCGCTTGAAGAACGGTGGTATACGGCGTGCGCCTTATCCCAGCGCGGGTCGCTTTTTCCTTCACACCAGATAACCTGAGGGTCGGGCCTTATTAAAAGTATGTCGCCCCACCGTTCAAGGCGGTTACCGCAATCGGCGTCTATAAGTTCAAAATCGTTAAAATTCTCAACAGTTCTCATCAAGAGTTTTCCTTTATACAGTCTGCTATATCCTTTGCAAGATTCTTTATTTTTGCAATATCTTCGCCCTCAAGCATTATTCTGATAAGCGGCTCGGTTCCCGAGGCACGCACAAGTACTCTGCCGCCGTCTCCGAGCGATTTATTTATTCCGTCGATATAATCCTTGATTTCAGGTTTATTTAAAGACTTTTTCATACTGTCCGTTGCTTCAATATTAAGAAGCGTCTGCGGCAGTACATTCATAACCGAAGCAATCTCCGAAGCGGTCTTGCCGCTGCGTTTTATAACCGAAGCAAGCATAGCGCCCGATAACTGACCGTCGCCAGTAGTAGCATAATCTTTAAAGATTATATGGCCCGACTGTTCGCCGCCGATGTTATAGCCGCATTTCAACATCTCTTCAAGCACATAACGGTCGCCCACGGCAGTTTCCTTAACGGCAATCTTATTATCTTTGGCAAAATGTTTGAATCCCAAATTTGTCATAACCGTCACAACGGCTGTATCCTTGAAAAGCTGACCTTTTTTCTTCATATCAAGGGCAAAAATAGCAATCATTTTGTCGCCGTCAATTATTTTACCGTTCTCATCAACGGCAAGGCAGCGGTCGGAGTCGCCGTCAAACGCAAGACCTAAGTCTACCTCGTGACCGTTTATATAATCTATAAGGTCATCCATATGCGTTGAACCGCAGCCTGCGTTTATATTTACGCCGTTCGGCTTATCGTGCATAAAGATACATTTTGCACCAAGCCTTGTGAAGAATTTTTCAGCCGTGTATGAAGCGCAGCCGTTGGCGCAGTCAATGGCAATCGTAATACCTGTAAGATCGGCGCTTACGGCGCGTGTCAAATGGTCAATGTAGAAATTAACATAGTCCTCTCTGCGAAAAACACTGCCTACATCACCGCCCGTAGGATAAGTGATAGGTCCCGAATCGTCAAGTACCAAAGCCTCGATTTCCTCTTCAAGTTCATCGGGCAGTTTATAACCGTTAGAGTCAAATATCTTAATTCCGTTAAATTCACAAGGGTTGTGGGAAGCGGAAATCATAATGCCTGCGTCGGCCTCGCGGTCCTTTACAAGAAAAGCAATTGCAGGTGTAGGTACAAAGCCTACAAGCACAACGTCCGCACCGACAGAGCAAAGACCTGCCGCAAGTGCCATCTCAAGCATATTTGAAGAAACACGTGTATCTTTACCGATAAGCACTTTCGGCTTTTCGGTGGTTTTTTCGGTTAATACATAAGCGGCGGCCCTGCCTATATTCATAGCAAGTTCGCAGGTAAGTTCGCGGTTAGCGATTCCCCTCGCGCCGTCGGTTCCGAATAATCTGCCCATAAATTGCAGCCTCCTAAAAGAATGATTGTTGTGATTTTTCTGGCGTAATCCCTAAATGATTATATGCAGCCGGAGTTGCACATCTTCCGCGCGGTGTTCTTGCAAGAAAACCTATCTGAATCAGGTAAGGTTCGTATACGTCTTCGATGGTTACCGCTTCTTCGCCTACCGCAGTTGCGATTGTCTCAAGTCCTACAGGTCCGCCGCCGTAATTCTTTATAATTGTCTCAAGCATTTTACGGTCAAAATCATCAAGACCCAGTTCGTCAATCTCAAAGCGGGCAAGCGCTGCACGTGCAACTTCTTCGGTCACAGCGCCGTCAAATTCAATTTCCGCAATGTCGCGCACGCGCTTTAAAAGGCGGTTTGCAATACGCGGCGTTCCCCTTGAACGGGAAGCAATTTCAAGCGCGCCGTTGATATCTATCGGGATGTTAAGTATTCCTGCGGAACGGCGGACTATTTCCGCCAACTGTTCAGGCGTGTACAAATCAAGCCGTAAAAGAACGCCGAAACGGTCGCGCAGCGGTGCTGTTAATTGTCCGGAACGGGTTGTAGCGCCTACAAGGGTAAAATGCGGAACATCAATTCTGATAGAACGTGCCGAAGGACCTTTTCCGAGAATTATATCAAGCGAAAAATCCTCCATAGCGGGGTAAAGAATTTCCTCAACGTTTCTGGGCAGACGGTGAATCTCATCGATAAAGAGAACGTCGCCCTCGTTAAGAGAAGTAAGTATAGCAACAAGATCTCCCTGTTTTTCAATTGCGGGGCCTGAAGTTATACGCAGATTTACGCCCATTTCCCTTGCGATAATCGCGGAAAGGGTCGTCTTTCCGAGACCCGGAGGGCCGTAAAGCAAAACGTGGTCAAGCGATTCTTTTCTTTTAAGGGCGGCTTTTATATAAATCCGCAAATTGTCTTTTACTTTATCCTGACCGATATATTCGTCAAGCGTTTTCGGGCGCAAGGTAACCTCTGCGTCGTCGTCATATCCCGAAAATTCCGGAGATACAATACGGCTTTCAAGATCCATTTGTTCTTCTATCACGGTTTATATCCCCCTTGACAGTGATTTAAGCGCCTGTTTTATAAGTTCGTCAACCGAAAGCGACGGGTCTAGCCTGCCTACGGCAAGAGATGCTTCGCTTTGTGTAAAGCCGAGTGCGACAAGTGCCTCAACGGCCTCGCGTGCCGCAGGAATTGCTCCTGCATTGCCTACGACCGCAACTTCGGCACTTTGACCGATTGCCGCCGAACCTACTTTATCTTTAAGCTCAAGGATTATACGCTGCGCAAGTTTAAGTCCCACTCCGGAAGCGGCAGTAAGCGCCTTTGAATCACCGGAAGCAATAAAAAGCACCAGTTTATCGGGTGTAAACTCCGAAAGCAGCGCAAGACCGATTTTAGAGCCGACACCGCTTACGGTGATAATCATTTTAAAAATTTCAAGTTCCTGCTCGTCCGCAAAACCGTAAAGGTCAAGCGCGTCCTCGCGCACGGAAAGATATGTGTACAGAAATGCCGGCTGCCCGACCGACCCCAACACACGATAAGTGTTGTCGGTAATAAAGCAGCGCATACCTACACCGCCGCATTCGATAACAGCAAAAGTAGGTTCTTTGGCAATGATTCTGCCGTTTAAAGATGCTATCATAATTTTTCTCCTTTTTGGAGTTTTCCGTACAAACTGCCCGATGTATGACCGTGGCAAAGCGCAAGCGCCAATGCGTCGGCGGTATCGTCGGGCCGCGGAACAGCGGAAAGCGATAAAAGGTTTTTCACCATTTCCATAACCTGGTGTTTTTCAGCCCTGCCGTAGCCTGTGATTGCCTGTTTTACCTGTAAAGGCGTATACTCAAAGACCGGAACGCCCTTCTGCCGCGCAGAAAGCACGATAACTCCCCTTGCCTGCGCCACGTCAATCGCGGTTGTGGTATTGGTATTAAAATACAGTTTTTCAATCGACATACTGTCGGGACGGTATTTTTCAATCACCGTAACAAGGTCGTTGTAGATAAGAAGCAAGCGGTCATTAAACGGAACATCGGGCTTTGTGATAACGGCACCGTAACCCACGGTTTTAAAAGAAACGCCGTTATAATCAACAACACCGTACCCGATTGTGGCATAACCCGGATCAATACCTAAAATGCGCACCTTACCACCTGCCGACATTAAAATTATATACTGACATATTATATCACAGGCGGCGTTAAACTTCAATAGACAAAACAATCGTGTTATAACATTACTTTATAAAAAACACCTGCGATTTATTTTCGCAGGTGTTTAAGTTACGGACGTGTATTTTCGGAAGATGTGCTTGACGAAGATTCCGAAGGCGAAGGCGGATTTTCACTTGTTGTGCTCGAAGAAGTATCCGAAGAATTGTCTCCCGATGACGTTGACGAGGAAGAAGACGATGTTTGCGATGATGAAGACGAGGAACTTGAAGACGAGTTGCCAAGCCCATCCGGCAGCACAGTATGTTTACCGCTGCAGTACTTATCTTTAATATCGGGAACATAGTATCCGATAGCAACATTTCCGCAGTTTTTACCGGCAAGAAGTCCCGTATAACGGCAATACGTCTTTTTCTGAACATCCTCGCTCAAGTCAAAGTCTTTACGTTCAAGACCGTTATGCACCTTGGACATCACGGCGCGCCATACTTTAGCGGCTGCGCCGGCATTGTATACGGTTTCGTTCTGGTCAAAACCGTACCACACGGAGCCAACATAATAAGGCGTGCCGGCAACCATCCAAAGGTCAACGGAACTGTCCGAAGTACCTGTTTTTGCATAGGCGCGCATACGGCTGTACCCGGCAATGCCGCCGCCGGTACCGTTTGCACCGTAAACAACGTTTTGCAAAAGTCTGTTCATAATGGCTGCGGTTGCAGGTTTAATCGCCTGCTCGCCCTTGGTGTCCGATTCAATAACAACTTTATCATTTTTGTCGGTTATCTTATAAAAAGTTGTCGGTTCGTAATATTTGCCCTGATTACCGAAAATGGCATAAGCCGCGGCGGATTCGGTGGCGGTAACACCGTATTGGCAGCCGCCGAGCGCCAGAGAAGCCGTGTTGTTATCCACTTCGGTAAGATGATTAAGGTGAATTCTCTCGGTAACGAATTTGTATGAATTGCTGATACCCAAAGAATCGTTTAATATCCAGCACGGAATGGTATTGGCGGAGTGTTCTATTGCAAACTGCAGCGACATAGCCCCAGCATAATATCCGTACCACTCGTAAGGACCGTCCTTGCCTTTTCCAAAATAATCCTTCAGCGGCTTGTCCGTAAGAACGCTTGAATAAGTGGCGGAGCCGTTATCTATAGCCGGTGCATAAACGCCCAGAGGTTTCATGGTAGAGCCCGGCTGTCGCGGTGAATCCGTTGCACGGTTTAATCCGCGGCTGGTAGTTTTTTCGCCCGCACCGCCTACAATGCCGACAATATGCCCTTCGTAATCCATAACGGTCATAGCGGATTGAACGTTTTCACCGGTCTTTTTAGATACCTGACTGAAATATGTGGGGACATCCTCGTAAACGTCCTCCATAATGTTCTGTATTTCAAGATCGACGGTTGAATATATTTTGTAGCCGCCGTGATATATTTTCATCGTGGCTTCGTCAACGGTGCAGTTATAAACCTTTGCAAGTTTTTCCGATGCATCGTCAATCAACGCATCAACAAAATAACTGTAAACCTCTGCCTCGTAATTGCTTTTTTGCGATGGGTCGATAATAAGCACGGATTCGTATGCGTCATTATACTCGTCGGTATCTATCATATTAAGTTCCAGCATTCGGTCTAACACCGTGCGCCTGCGGCTTAAATTGCCGTCGGGATTATTTATCGGGTCGAAAGCGCTCGGATTCTGCGTAATACCCGCAAGCGCCGCACATTCCACAAGGGAAAGTTCACTTACATCTTTATTGAAATAATAGTTAGATGCAACCTGAACGCCGCATATACCGTTACCCAGCGATATCGTATTAAGATACGCTTCAAGTATGGTTTGCTTATCAAGCGCCTTTTCGACTGCTATTGCTCTTGCAACCTCACGAAGTTTGCGTTTTGCGCTGTGGTCGTTATCGGCAGTAACGTTTTTAACTAACTGCTGTGTTATTGTAGACGCGCCGGGTTCGCCTTCCCAAAAGTGCAAAAACAGGTTTGCAAAAGCACCGGCGGTGCGCTTCCAGTCAACGCCGCCGTGTTTATAGAACTTGCTGTCCTCAATTGCAATGAACGCGTCAAGCAACTGCTTCGGACATTTATCAATATCGACCCATATACGGTTTTCGTCGCCATGTATGCGCTGATACTCCGTCCACTCTCCGCCGTTTTTAACATATATAACGGAGGTCATATTCATTTCGTAATTTTTTATATCTTCCACAACTTCGTTTGCGCCGAAAAAATCAAAAGAAAGCAATCCGCCGGCGCCGTTAATGACAAAGACCGTCAAAAAAGAAGAAATAACTATTATTGCGGTTAATACCAAACAAAAAGTTTTTAAGACCTTTTTCATAGTTCCTCCGAATGCAAAAATATGCACTGTAATTATACTACATTTTCTCTTGCAAATCAAGAAATGTTCACAATTTTGTTAAAAATATGTATTATCATATACATTGTAAATCATTCTTTGAAAGGAAAAAATAATGCTTAAACTTAAAAATATCGTTAAAGATTATTCATCGGGTGAAACAACGGTAAAGGCACTTAAAGGCGTCAGTATAGAATTTCGTTCAAGTGAATTTGTTTCAATACTCGGTCCCTCGGGCTGTGGCAAAACCACGCTGCTTAACATAATCGGCGGACTTGACAGATATACAACGGGCGACCTTGTAATATCCGGCCGTTCCACCAAGGAATACCGTGATTCCGACTGGGATACCTACCGCAATCATACAGTAGGTTTTGTGTTCCAGAGTTATAACCTGATTCCTCACCAAAGCGTTCTTTCAAATGTAGAACTTGCCCTTACTTTATCGGGTGTTTCACGGGCAAAACGGCGTGAGGCTGCTGCTGCCGCGCTTGAAAAAGTGGGGCTGGGAGACCAACTTTCAAAAAAGCCGAATCAATTATCCGGCGGACAAATGCAGCGCGTTGCAATAGCGCGCGCTATTGTAAACGACCCCGAAATATTGCTTGCGGATGAACCTACGGGCGCTCTTGACAGCGAAACCAGCATACAGATAATGGATCTCTTAAAAGAGATTTCAAAAGAGCGTCTGGTAATTATGGTAACCCACAATCCGGAACTTGCACAAAAGTATTCAACACGTACCGTAAAACTGTTTGACGGCAGGATTATTGACGACAGCAATCCCTATAACGGCGAAGAAAGCGTTACCGTGCAGAAGAAGCAAAAAAAGCCCACAATGTCATTTCTGACCGCTTTTTCACTTTCAGTAAACAATCTTCTTACCAAAAAGGCAAGAACTTTCCTTACTGCCTTTGCAGGGTCGATAGGAATTATCGGAATAGCGCTTATACTTTCTTTGTCCACCGGTGTTCAGGCATATATCAACCGCGTTGAAGAGGACACGCTTTCAAGTTATCCCGTAACAATAGAGCAAAACAGCACCGATGTCGGTGAACTGCTTTCTGCATTTACCGACACACAGTCCGCAGATGATGAAAATTCCGACACAAAGTCATCGGGCGACAAAATATACAGCAATAATATTATGACCGATATGATGACTACTATGATAAACGGCTCGTCAAGCAACGATCTTGCGGCGTTTAAGAACTACCTTGAAAACGAAAGCAACGTTAAAGAATATGCTTCCGATGTTAAATATTCTTATTCTACCCCGCTTAACATTTTCACAAAATCCGGATATCATGTAAATCCTAACGATATTTTTGAAAAGATGGGTTACACATCTGCCGAATCCTCATTCGGAATGAGCAACAGCGTTATGAACACAAGCGTCTGGCAGGAACTGATTGATAATGACGACCTTTTGAAAAAGCAATATAAAGTGCTTGCCGGACGTATGCCGGAAAACTATAACGAAATCGTAGTTATCGTAGGTAAGGATAACAAAATCAGCGATTATACACTTTATACCCTGGGGCTTAAAGATTCGGACGAATTAAGCGATATGATAAAAAAAGCCATGAACGGCGAAAAGATAGAAAAGCAGCCTGAAACGTCATACACTTACGACGACTTCCTGAATCTATCTTTCAAACTGCTTCCGAATCCGGAATTTTTTGAAAAACAGGAAGACGGCACCTATGTTGACAAATCGGAGGACGAACTCTATATTCACAGCCGCCTTGAAACCGCCGAAGACGTTAAGGTTGTCGGGATTCTGCGCACCGACAGCAGTTCCGCAAGCGACAGGCAATCAAGCGGCGCCGTAGGTTATTTGAGTTCACTTATGACCCACCTTGTAGAAAAAGTGAACGAAGCGGACGTTGTTAAAGCACAAAAAGCCTCTCCCGACACAGATGTGCTTACAGGACTTCCCTTTGCCGATGATAAAGAAACAACGCTTGACGATATTAAAGCCTATATCTCAACCCTGCCTGCGGAAGAACAAACAAGATTTAACGCATATATAGCACAGCTTTCCGCGGAAGGTCTTACCGAAACACAGATAACCGAAAAATTCTCGCCCTATTTAAAACAGGTGCAAAGCGACTCAACTTATGATAAAAATCTGTCGCTTTTAGGCGTTGCCGATATAAACGAACCGTCTGCTATAAATATTTATCCGAAGGACTTTGACTCCAAAGAAAAGATTAACGAAATTATTGACAACTACAACAAAAAGAATGACGAAGCGCATCAGATAAAGTATACCGATTATATCGGGCTTATGCTTTCCTCTGTAACAACAATCATCAACGCCATAAGTTATATCCTTATTGCTTTTGTGAGCATTTCGCTTGTCGTATCTTCAATAATGATAGGTATCATAACTTATATTTCCGTTCTTGAACGCACTAAAGAAATCGGCGTTTTGCGTGCGATGGGCGCTTCAAAATCGGATGTTTCCCGTGTTTTCAATGCCGAAACCGTTATAGAGGGTCTCTCAGCCGGACTTCTCGGCATAGGCGTTACCGCATTGCTTTTAATTCCCATAAACGTAATAATCCGCCGCCTTACGGGAATAGCAACGATATCCGCCATACTCCCCGTAAAAGGCGCCGTTGTACTTGTTATTATAAGTGTGTTGCTTACATTTATAGCCGGCTTGATTCCCTCAAGAATAGCAGCAAAAAAAGATCCTGTAACGGCTCTCCGTACAGAATAATCACACTAAGCAAAGACAGCGTCGGTGTAAAACCGACGCTGTCTTTATATTATTCAGTTTTCCGAAGAAGCGGAAGAAGAGTTGTTCTGCTCTTTTTCGTTCTTTTCCTTTTCGGCATTTTTTTCTTCTTCACTTCCGGGTGCGTAAAGCGCCGTACCGCCGTGTGCCGCGCAAGCCTTAGGCAGACCATTTTGCGTGTACCATCCAATTTCTTTGGAGGTGCATCTTTCTGTAGCAAGGTCGCCCGTCTGCGGGCAGTAATACCGCTGCTGCGCGTAGGTGCTGTCGGTAAACTGTTTTGCAGCAAGACCGTTGTGAACGCGGCTCATCACCGCACCCCACATTTTTTGTGCGATCGCCTGATCGGCAATACTTGTCTGATTATCATAACCGCACCAGCAGGAAGCCACATAGTAAGGCGAACCACCCACAAACCAAAGGTCGTTGGACGCATCAGAAGTACCGGTTTTTGCAAAAATGGGCATATTCGGTATATATCCCCTTGCGCCTCCGCCGGTACCGTTAGCGCCGTAAACAACGTTCTGAAGCAGTTTGTTCATAACAGTGGCCGTATCTTCGCCTATCGCGACAGTGGGTTCGTTTTCTTCGTTTGAAAGTATAACGTCACCCTTTTGGTCGCAGACCTTATAGTAAAGTTTGGGTTCGTAATACTTACCGCCGTTTCCGAATATGGCAAACGCCGCGGCCGATTCAACCGGTGTAAGACCGCCGTTCGTTCCGCCCATGCCGAGAGGCGCTAAGTTAATATCTTCGTTTGTAAGATTTTTAAGACCCAGCGACTGTGTAAGGAATGTATAACTCTTATTCGGCGTCAGCTTATTAACAAGTTGAACGGGAATGGTATTTACCGACCGTTCAAGGGCATATTTAACCGAAATGTTGCCCCAGTAAGAACGGTACCAGTTAACCGGCGTCCAGCCGTTGTAATTTGTTGCAGTGTCGTTGACAATGCTTGAAAAAGTAACTATACCCGATTCTATGGCGGGAGCGTAAGCGGCAAGCGGTTTCATTGTAGAGCCCGGCTGTCTGACGGCGCTGGTCGCACGGTTGAAACTTAAATTCGCTGTTTTTTCACCGATACCGCCCGAAAGACCTACTATATGTCCCTCGTAATCCATAACGGAAATTGCGCCCTGCAGCTGCTGTCCGTCACCGCTTTTGTGACCGTATGCCTCGCTGTTTTTAAACACCTCGTCAACGGCGGTCTGTATGTCGGGATTTATCGTTGAATAAATTTTAAAACCGCCGCTGTAAAACAGTTTTGAAGCGTGCGTTTCGTCGTAATCATACTTTTCAGCCAAGTCTTTAGTAACCTGCGAGATAATCGCGTCTACAAAATAGTTGTTAACGTCTGTTTCGTTAAGCGCTTCGCCCGAAGCCACGATATTAAGTTCGGCGTCTTTCGCCTCGTTATATTCGTCTTCGGTTATATATCCCTGGTCTAACATCTGATAAAGAACGGTGACCCTGCGATCTTTGTTGTTTTCGGGATTGGTGTCCGGCGAATAGTAAGAGGGCGCTTTTGTAATACCGGCAAGCGAAGCGCACTCCGCCAAAGTCAATTCGTGAACGCTTTTTCCGAAGTAATAGTTTGCGGCAACCTCAACGCCGTATATACCGTGGTCCATCGCTATCGTGTTAAGGTAACATTCGATTATTGTATCCTTTGAATAATGGCTTTCAAGATACCTTGCACGCATAATTTCGCGCATTTTACGGCTGGGTTTTTGCGCATTATCGCCCGTAAGGTTTTTTACCAACTGCTGCGTAATTGTAGAACCGCCCTGATTAGAGGAATAAAAGTGCAAAAACAGGTTTGCAAACGCGGCAAAGGTTCTTTTCCAGTCAATGCCGTCGTGGCGGTAAAATCTCTTATCCTCAATAGCGACAAACGCATTTACAAGGTTCTGCGGTATTCCCGTGTAAGACTCGTCCCCCGACTTTGCAGCCTCGGGATTGTAAGATACCCATATGCGGTTATACTCGCCGTGAAGGCGTTGATACTCGTTCCATTCGTCTTCGCCCTCGCCTTTTGAATAAATCGTTGTGGTGAAGTTTAACTTAAGGTTGTCAAGATCTTCTTCCATGGTGCCGTCAACAGCAGTAAAAACATAAACTATAAACGTTCCCATTACAACGCTGACGGTTATAACGCCTATAAGAAATACAGAAAGCAGTATTTTAATAATCTTCTGCTTTTTGGTTTTAGGCATACCGCGCTTTTTACGCGTCGGCTTTTCTTCCGCACTCTTTTCTTCATGTGAAGAAAAACTGTTCAGATCAAAAACAGCAGGTTCTGTTGTTTCTTCACCGCGTTCTGTGCTGTAGCTGAAAAGTTCATCGGAATCGGATTTATTTTCGGGTTCCGGCTGAAACCCGTTCTCGTCTTTGAAAAAATCTTCGTTCATACAATACACCTCCGCAAACAACTATTTGCTATGTTACGATTGCATCGTCACAGTATTATACCATACAGACCGAACCTTTACAATTACAATTTTTTAACCCCCTCGACACATTTCACTTGAAACCGCAAAGGTTTTACATTATAATAAGTGTAGTTTTAAAAGGAGGGAACGCATTGGAAAATGATGCTTCATCCGCAGGCGTACTTCACGGCGGCCTTTTCAGTACAACGGAAATAAGAATACTTATATGCTATATTTTCAGCACGATTAACGAGCCTGTGCCCGTTTCCATGCTTGCAAATATGCTTCATTTTGAGGGAATCGCAAACGGTTTCGAAGTAAGCGACGCTGTATCGTCGCTTGAGAAAAGCGGTCATATCAAACTGTGTGACGGCGCTTGCGATACATACGTTATAACACCTTCCGGCAGGGCGGTTGCAAAGGAACTAAACACTTCCCTTTCGCTTACGGTAAAGGAACGCGCATATACAGCAACGCTGCGTATGCTTACAAAAATTAAAAACGCGCGTGATATTACGTTTGAAATAACTCACGAAAACAATCGCGCCTACATATCATGCACCGCCGTTGATAACGAGGCGCCGTTCATAACGGTCAAAATGCTTCTTGCGGACGAATCTCAGGCAGAGTTTATTAAAGACCGTTTTCTTGAAAACCCTTCCGAGATTTTTACAAAAATAATTGAAATGCTGACAAAGTAACAGTTAAAAAGGAACCGGCTTTTCAGCCGGTTCCTTTTTGTACGAATACTGTAAAAGTGTTAGAAAAGTGTTAGAAAAAAGGAAAATTGCCTCTTTTTTTAAAAGAGACAAAAAAAGAACAAACCCGCTTTTTAAGCGGGTTTGCACGTGGTGACCCATCGGGGAATCGAACCCCGGACACCTTGATTAAAAGTCAAGTGCTCTACCGGCTGAGCTAATGGATCGGACAGACAACGGTGATATTATATCAATAAACCATACCGTTGTCAAGAAAAATTTAAACTATTTATTTTGCTTTTCCAAGATAGGCTTCTTTTACTCTGTTATCTTCAAGAAGTTCTTTGCCGGTGCCCTGAATGGTTATGTGTCCTGTTTCCATAACATAAGCATAATCGGCGGTTTTAAGCGCCATATTTGCATTTTGCTCAATAAGCAAAACTGTTATACCCTGGCTGTTAATCGTGCGGATTATTGAAAAAATATCCTGAACTACCAGCGGTGCAAGGCCCAAAGACGGCTCATCCATCATAATCAGGCGCGGGCGGCTCATAAGAGCGCGTCCTACGGCGAGCATCTGCTGTTCACCGCCCGAAAGAGTGCCTGCCATCTGCCAATTGCGTTCTTTAAGACGCGGGAAAAGCGAATATACGTACTCAATGTCCGGCTTTAAATCGTCTTTGCGAAGATATGCGCCTATTTTGATGTTTTCAAGCACCGTAAGATTCGGAAAAATTTTTCTGCCTTCCGGAACCATTGTAATACCCTTTTTAACAATTTTATCCGGAGAAAGACCAAGTATGCTCTCTCCGTTAAAAATAATATCGCCTTTGCTTGGTTTTACAATACCCGAAACCGAACGCAAAGTGGTTGATTTACCGGCGCCGTTCGCACCGATAAGAGTAACGATTTTCCCCTCTTCAACCGAAATATCAGCGTTTGATACCGCTTTGATTCCGCCGAAATTAACCGAAAGATCCTTTATTTCAAGAAGGTTATTCGTCATCTTCAACCACCCCCAAATATGCATCTATAACTCGTTGATTGTTCTGTATTTCCGCAGGCGTGCCTTCGGCAATTTCCTTGCCGAAATCAATAACGTAAATCCTGTCGGAAATATTCATAACAAGTTCCATATGATGTTCAATAAGCAAAACCGTAAGATTGAATTTATCCCTTATATCATGTATAAACTCGCTTAATTCTTCGGTTTCCTGCGGATTCATACCCGCTGCCGGCTCGTCAAGAAGCAAAAGCGTAGGTTCCGTGGCAAGCGCGCGTGCAATTTCAAGTTTGCGCTGTTTTCCGTATGGCAGACTTGTTGCAAGTTCGTCTTTTACATCATCAAGCCCCACAAGCCGGAGCAGGTTATGCGTATCTTCACGCATTTTTGCTTCTTCCTTATAGTTAAGATGTGTAAGCGCCGTAAAGAAATTAGATGTACGCCTTAAATGCTTAGCGGTAAGCACGTTATCAAAAACGGTCATAGACTTAAAAAGCCTTATATTCTGGAAAGTACGCGCCATACCGAGTGCCGTAAGTTTATCGGGCGTTTTGTTTATGATATGCTTGTAAAGGTCCGCATTTTCGCCGGCATACAACTTGCGCATTTTGCCTTGCGGCTTGTTTTCAATAACAAGTTCGCCGTTAAAATACACAGCGCCGTTAGTGGGCTGATAAACGCCCGTAATCGCATTAAAAGCGGTTGTTTTACCAGCGCCGTTAGGACCGATAAGCGCAACTATTTCGCCCTCGTTCACTTCCATCGAAAGATTATTAACGGCAACAACGCCGCCGAACTGCATGGTAAGATTTTCTACACGAAGAACGTTTTTCACTGTGCGGCACCGCCCTTCGATTTTTCTTTGCAAAACAGATTTTTAAGTTTGATAAATCCGTCGTATACCGATATTTCCTTAGTGCCCATTATACCTTTTCTGAAGAAAAGGACAATTATCATAATAAGCACCGAAAATACAACCATTCGGAATCCCGGTCCCAAAAGCGGAATTTTCTTTCCCGATTTTGTGAAGGTTTCAAGATCAAGAAATCTCAGCCACCATTCGCTGCTTGCATAGTAAATAAACGAAGCGATTATAGAACCAGACACAGAACCTACGCCGCCGATAACCACAACAAGGAGTATCTGGTAGGTCATGGCAGAGGTAAAGGATACAGATGATACGCTTGTATTGCACATAGCAAGCATAGCGCCGGCAATACCGCAGAAGAAAGAACTTGTCACAAAAGACAACTGCTTATGTTTGGCAAGATTTATTCCCATGGCCTCGGCTGCTATTTCATCGTCGCGTATAGCCTTAAATGCTCTTCCGTATGTGGAATTTATAATCAAAATAATTATAAGAACGCAAACTCCGGTTATTCCGGCGTACAAAAGTATGTTTGTAGGCGCGGTAAAGGCGTTAATCGGGTCGGGGCCGTTTGTAAGCGGACCGAACTGCGTAAGTTGTACGATACCCCTTACAATTTCCGCAAAACCAAGCGTTGCAATCGCAAGATAGTCGCTTTTAAGCCTTAAAACGGGCAATCCGATAAGAAAAGCGAAGAAAGCCGCAACGATACCCGCCGCAAGCAGAGCAATAACAAGCGGCAGCTGGAAATTAACTATACTGTCGCCGTAATTGCGGAATACCGCAGATTTATTGGAAAGCGGTATTGTAAGTATTGCGTAGGAATATGCGCCTAAAAGCATAAAACCCGCCTGACCGAGAGAAAACAGACCCGTAAAACCGTTAAGCAGATTCATCGATACCGCTGCAAGTGAAAAAGTGCACACCTTTCTTAAAACAGAAAACCACATTGAAGTTTTAGGAACGGTAAGCTGTATTATAAGCAGCGCAATAAAAATTGCCGCAACAAGAAGAAGGTTGCATATAAGTCTTTTATTTTTATTCCAAAATCCGTTTGCCATACTTACACCTTCTCCGTTGTTTTTTCGCCAAAAATACCGGTAGGTTTAACGACGAGAATAATTATCAGCAAAGCAAATGATATTGCATCGCTGAAATCCGCCAAACCGAAAGCCTTTGAAAGACTTTCAACAACACCGATTATTAGTGCGCCGACCACCGCACCGGGTACGGAGCCGATACCGCCTACAACAGCGGCGATAAACGCCTTTATACCGGGGGTAGAACCTGCAAGATGGTTTATACCGGCATTTTTGCTGAAATATAAAACCGAGCCCACCGCCGCAAGAAAGGCGCCGATGCCGAACGTAACGGATATTACGCGATTGATTTTAACGCCCATTAACTGGGAAGTTTCAAAGTCCTTCGAAACCGCGCGCATGGACATACCGAATTTTGTGTGATTTATTATCAAAACAAGTACAGCCATTAAAAGCACAGCAACTATCGGAGAAATAAACACGGTAAGTTTATCCTTAACGCCGAAAAGTCTTACGCTGTCGCTAAGCAGCGGAATTTCGGGGAACTGTTTTGAAATACCGCCTGTTATGTAACAAACAAGATTCTGCAGCAAATAAGAAACACCGATTGCCGAAATCATTACCGACATTCGCGGTGCTTGCCTTAGCGGTGAATAAGCGCATTTTTCAATAAGAAAACCTATAAACACCGTAAGTATTATCATAACTGCAATTGAAGCCCAGATAGGCATTACGGGGAAATCGGCAACAATGTATATCAGCATAATGCCGGAAAGCATAAAAAGATCGCCGTGTGCGAAGTTAATAAGTTTCAGAATACCGTATACCATTGTGTATCCGATTGCTACAAGGGCAAACTGTCCGCCCGTGGCAAGTCCCCTGATAAGATACGGAACAATATTCATAATTAAACCTTTCAAAAAAGCAGAGTACGGCAGAGCATCTGCCGTACTCAAAATACCGATTATTGCAGATTACTTCTTAATGAGATCCCAAGCGAACTGTGCCATTACAGAACCCTGGAAAGGATCAAGGAAGCAGGTGCGGAAGTAGAAATCGTTGCCCTGTGTAACGGAAGCGTTGGTGCAGGAAATACCGATTGCAGGAAGACCTGCGGCTTCAAACGTATCGGCAGCAGCGATAGAAACGCCTGAGCCGTAAGAACCAAGTGAAATAAGCGCTTTCTTATCAACAATGGCAGAAGCCGCCGTAACGGCATTTTCTTCAAGGGAGCCGTTGTCGCTTACATATACTTCAACCGTATATTCATCGTTACCGATTTTAATTTTGTTATCAAGGGAGTTTGCATATCTTATGCCTATAACTTCCTGTTTGCCGCCTGCGGCATTATCGCCGGAAGTAGGTTCAAACACACCGATGGTGATTTTTTTGGAAGCGGTATCAAGTTTAATTCCCTTAACATCGCCGTACTTGTGCGCCCCGGCCTGTTTTGCGTCGTTCTTTATGGTCTGAAGTTTTACAAACTCAAAAGCACCGTCGCCGGCCTTCTTTATGTACGCGCTGTCTTTAATAGCGTCGCCGTTGCTGTCAAACTGAAGTTTGCCTGCAACCGCGTCGTCATAAGTAAGAGTCCAAAGCGCCTCTGCAACGTCAACAGAAGTAAGGTCAGTGCCCTTAGTTTCAGCCGCGGTACGGATAGCCTTAAGCGCTACGTTGTAAGCATCAAAACCGAGTGCGGAAACCGCTGCAACTATATCGTTGCCGCCGTTCATAGTGTAATAATCCTTGTTGTCGTTAAGCCACTTTTTAAAACCGGTAACAAATTCGCCGGCTGCCGGTGAAGTGGTATCTTTTTCATCAAAGAATGTCGAGCAGTAAACCTTAAGGTCGGTTCCCTTAACGGCGTCAAGAATAACCGAATGTTCCCAGGTGTCGCCCGCAAGAATAGGACATTCAACACCTAAATCGTTAGCGTTTTTAAGGAAGTTTGCCGCAACCGTTGTAGAGTTGGGGGCAAAAATCACGTCCGCATTCTTATCGATTGCCTTTTGAATGTAGTCCGAGAAGTTTGTTGTGTTCTTCGGGAAAGTCTCCATAACAACAGTTCCGCCGAGTTTTTCAAAAGCGGTCTTAAAACTGTTGGAAAGACCGAGAGAATAGGTATCACCTTTTTCGGCAATAACATACGCTACCGCACCGCTTTTGGAGCCGCCGTTACCGGAACCGCATGCTGCAAAGCTGAAGAGAAGCGCAAATACCAAAATAAATGCCAGAATTTTTTTCATAAGTTTTCCTCCCATAACGCCCTTATTATTGAAGAGCAATTATAATGAATATATTATAATTGATATAATACAGTTTTGCAATTAAGAAAATTCATATTTTTTAAAGCAAAAAATGAACATATTGCACAAAAAAGAAGGTCAGTGTGCGTGCACCAAAAACAAACGTTACTTTACAACGATATTTACAAGTCTTTTCGGAACATAAAGTTCTTTGATAACTGTTTTTCCTGCAATCTCGCCAGCAACGGAATCCTGCGCTTTTGCTGCGGCAATTGCATCGCCGGCAGCGATATCCGCTGCAACGTCTATACGGGCGCGGATTTTTCCGTTGACCTGAACCGCAATTTGAACGTTCTGCTCCGCACATTTGTTTTTATCAAACTTAGGCCACTCGGCACCGTTCAGCATACCGTCGAATCCGGCCATCTGCCAAAGTTCTTCGGTAATATGCGGTGCAAAAGGATTAAGAAGCAGAATTAACGTTTTAAATTCATCGTGGTTTATACTGCCGGTGGCATATATCTCGTTAAGCAATGACATAAGCGCGGCAATCGCCGTGTTCATCTTAAGGCCCTCGATATCCTCGGAAACCTTTTTGATTGTGCGATTAAAAGCACCCTCAAGTTCTTTTCTGTAACCGCTGCCGGGTGTAAGAATATCCGCAAGGGCGTATACCTTTTCAAGGAAACGCTTACTTCCCTTTATGGAAGCCTGACTCCAGGGCGCCGCTTTTTCAAAGTCGCCTATAAACATTTCATAAACACGCATGGTATCGGCGCCGTAATCGCGGATAATATCATCCGGATTTACAACATTTCCGCGTGATTTGGACATCTTCTCGCCGTTTTCACCGAGTATCATACCGTGACTTGTACGCTTTGCGTAAGGCTCCGCAGTGGGAACAACGCCTATATCATAAAGGAACTTATGCCAAAAGCGGCTGTAAAGCAGATGAAGCGTTGTGTGTTCCATACCGCCGTTGTACCAGTCAACCGGCATCCAGTATTTAAGCGCCTCTTTGGAAGCAAGTTCTTTATCGTTGTGCGGATCGCAGTAACGCAGGAAATACCATGAAGAACCTGCCCACTGGGGCATTGTGTCGGTTTCCCTTGTCGCTTTGCCGCCGCAGTGCGGACAAGTGGTGTTTACCCAATCGGTCATTTTTGCAAGCGGAGATTCGCCGTTATCGGTGGGTTCGTAAGATTCAACGTTGGGCAAAACAAGGGGCAGTTCGCTTTCGGGAAGCGGTACCCAGCCGCATTTTTCGCAGTATACCATAGGAATCGGCTCTCCCCAGTAGCGCTGACGTGAAAATACCCAGTCGCGCAGTTTGAAGTTGACCTTCTCTTCGCCTATCCCCTTTTCGCTGAGCCATTCCTGCATTTTTACCTTTGCTTCATCTACGGTAAGACCGTTTAAGAAGTCGGAATTTACCATAATTCCCTTGTTGCAATCGGTAAATGCCTGCTTTTCAACATCGCCGCCTGCAACAACCTCGATTATGGGAAGTCCGAATTTTTTAGCAAAATCATAGTCGCGTTCATCGTGTGCGGGAACCGCCATAATGGCGCCCGTGCCGTAAGAAATAAGTACGTAATCGGATATAAATATCGGGACTTCCTTACCGTTTACGGGGTTAATTGCCGCAACGCCTTCAAGTTTAACACCCGTTTTATCTTTTACAAGTTCGGTACGCTCAAAATCGGATTTGCGTGCAGCCTCCGTTTTGTACGCTTCTACCTCATCATAATTTTTAATTTCGTCTTTCCACTTTTCAATAAGCGGATGTTCGGGAGAAAGCACGCAGTACGTTGCGCCGAAAAGTGTGTCGCAGCGAGTGGTGTAAACCTCAAAAGCATCTCCGTTTGTCGTTGTGAATTTAAGCTGCGTACCGTAAGAACGGCCTATCCAGTTGCGCTGCTGAGTCTTGACGCGCTCAATATAGTCAACATTATTAAGGCCCTCAAGCAGTTTTTCGGCATAATCTGTTATTTTAAGCATCCACTGACTTTTTTCCTTGCGGATAACCTCGCTGCCGCAGCGTTCACAAACACCGTTTACAACCTCTTCGTTGGCAAGCACGCATTTGCAGGAGGTGCACCAGTTAACGGACATCTGCTTTTTATAAGCAAGACCGTTTTTATAAAGCTGAAGAAAAATCCACTGAGTCCATTTATAATATGAAGGGTCGGTAGTGTTGATCTCACGGTTCCAGTCAAAAGAAAAACCGAGTGATTTTAACTGACGCTTAAAATTTGCTATATTTTTTTCGGTAACAACCGCCGGATGAATATGATTCTTGATTGCAAAATTTTCGGTAGGCAGACCGAAAGCGTCCCATCCCATAGGATAAAGCACGTTATAACCCTCAAGACGTTTTTTACGCGCAACAATGTCAAGCGCCGTATAAGAACGCGGATGACCTACGTGAAGTCCCTGTCCCGAAGGATAGGGAAATTCCACAAGACCGAAAAATTTCGGCTTGCTGTAATCATCGGTAGCGGCAAAAGTCTGATTCTCGTCCCAGATTTTCTGCCATTTTTTTTCAATCTGACTGTAATCGTATTTCATAATTTAAATCCCCTGTGATTTTAATTAAAAATTTCTTTAATATCAACTTCCGCTGCGTCCGCCCACATACGGTCAAGGCCGTAAAACTCGCGTTCCTTTGCGGTAAATATGTGAACGATAACGCCGCCGTAGTCAAGAACAATCCAACCTGTCGAGCGCCCCTCGATATGGTGCGGCAAAACATCTTTTTCCGATAGTTTTTCCTCTACCTCATCCGTAAGAGCGCGTACATGCGCCGAAGAGGCGGCGGTTGCTATAAGAAAATATTCCGTAAGCGAAGTAAGTTCATCAACTTTTAGCGCGGTTATTGCTTCCGCTTTTTTATCATCAAGAGCAGAAGCGGCAATTTTCAGTATTTCTTCAGATAACATAAGACTGCTCCTTTAAAACTGTTTGATTATATGCGTCGGTCGTATCGGGATGAACCGCCGCACGCTTATCTATAAGTTCCTTTATCGTATAAGATAAGGCATAAATCATTGCCGATTCCAAGGACTCGTCAACCAGTCGGCGCATTACGTCCACGTCGTCATAGTCACGGTCGGCGGAAGTAAAATCCGCAAGATAAAGTATTTTTTCAAGCAAGGTCATATCTGCGCGCGCCGTTGTATGATAACGTATAGCCGATAGTATCTCGCTGTCATTTATGCCTAAATTATTCTTTACAAATATAGCGCCCGACATTGCGTGCCATAGTTTTTCGGCGCCGCGTTCAATGGGCGTAAGTTCGGCGGCCGCACTTGTAAAAATGGCAAAGTGCTCGTGCATATCGGCATTTTTGGTTATATCGTGCAGAAGTCCTGCAATATAGGCTTTATCGGCATCCGCACCGTATTTTTCGGCAAGACGCTTTGCTTCTTCCGCTACGCACAGTGAATGATAATAACGCTTTTCGGTAAGTCGGCTTTTAAGTATCGCCTTATACTCATTGATGTTTTTAAGCATTATAAAGCCCCTTTTCCTTTATATAATCATAAATTTTCGGCGGTATGTTCTCTGCCTTAATCTTTTCGCGCAGCTGCGTGGACGAAACGGGCGTGATAATATCCTCCATAACCGTAACATCGGCGCCCATAGCGCGTATTCTGTTAAGATTATTCAAAAATTCTTTGCTGCCGTCTCTGTTAAAAGCCAAAAAAGAAACCGACTTTTTAAGATTTTCAAAATTGTACCATGTATCAAGAGACGCTAACATATCAGCACCTACAACAACCGCAAATTCGGTATCGGGATACATTTTTTTCAATAATGTGACGGTATCGTAAGTATAACTTTTCCCCTCGCGCTCAAACTCTATTAAACAAAGTTCGGCTTTTTGAAAATCATTGCAGGCAATGCGGCACATCTCTATACGGTCAAGGTCGGGTGCCAAAAAATTGCAGACTTTATGCGGCGGTATCCTATCCGGCAAAACAAGAACTTTTTCAATATTGTTGTTTTTACAAAGCGAAGCGAGTATATCATAATGACCTTTATGAAACGGGTTGAACGTTCCGCCAAAAATTGCAGTAAACGTCATTTATTTCACCAGCTTTATGGTCTTTGAATCGCGGCTTTCGCGGTAAAGAATAAATCTTGAACCGATTACCTGCACAACATCGGCATTAACTGCCTTTGCCAGTTCGTCCGCTGCTTCACGCGCCGTTTGCGGTGAAGTTTCAAGCACGCGCAGTTTTATAAGTTCCCGTGCTTCAAGCGCATCGTCGGTCTGTTTAACTATCTGTTCGTTAAGACCGCCTTTGCCTATCTGAAAAATCGTTTCATATCCGTTGGCCATGGCACGAAGTTGTGCACGCTGTCTGCTGTTTAACATAATGTCTCCTAAATATAACTTTTTAGTTTTTCCGCAAGTAATTTAAGCGCCTTGCCGCGATGACTTACGGCATCTTTTTCTTCAGCGGTCATTTCACCGAAATTGCCGTATTCCGTAACAAATAACGGGTCGTAGCCGAAACCGCCGGTTCCGTGTTTTTCGGTGGCGATACTGCCTTGGCATTTTCCCCGGACCGTGAATTCCCTGCCGTCCGGAAACACGCAGGCTATTACCGAAACAAATTCGGCGTTTCGCTCATCGCCTTTTAAGCCACTCATATTATCAAGCAACTTTTTCATATTCGCTTCATCATCGCACTTTTCAGCGGCATAACGCGCAGAATAAACGCCGGGAGCGCCGCCAAGCGCATAAACGCAAAGACCGGAATCATCGGCAATAGTGGGAAATCCCGTAAATTTGCAGCCGTGCCTTGCTTTAAGCAGGGCATTTTCCGCAAATGTTTTACCGGTTTCCTCAACTTCCGGCAAATCACTGTCAAGCAATGTTTCCGAAAACACTTCAACATTAAGCGGTTTTAATATTCTTTCAAGTTCGGTAAGTTTTTTAGCGTTTTTTGTTGCTATAAAGAAGCGCATATTCACACCTCGTCAAAAATGCCTTCGGCAAACTCGCGGGCATTAAAGGGTAAAAGGTCGTCAATGCCCTCTCCTACCCCTACAAATTTCACAGGTATCCCGAGTTCGTTGTGAATTGAAATAACTATGCCGCCCTTTGCGGTACCGTCAAGTTTTGTAAGAACTATTCCCGTAATCGGAGCAACATTCTTAAACTCTCTTGCCTGATTAACGGCGTTTTGGCCCGTTGCGGCGTCAAGCACCAAAAGCGTTTCAATAGACGAATCCGGAAGTTCCCTTGAGATTACCCTGTATATTTTTGCAAGTTCATCCATAAGGTTTTTCTTGTTATGAAGTCTGCCGGCAGTGTCGCATATTGCAACATCGGCACCCTTGGCTTTGGCAGACGCCAAAGTGTCAAACACTACCGATGCGGGGTCCGACCCCTCGGTACTTTTAATCATATTAACGCCTGCGCGCTCAGCCCAGATACCCAACTGATCTATTGCTGCCGCGCGGAAAGTATCCGCCGCGCCCAAAACAACCTGCTTGCCTTCTTTTTTCAGCAAAAGCGATAACTTGCCTATTGTAGTAGTCTTACCAACACCGTTTACGCCTATTACAAGCACTACCGAAGGCTTCGTGTCAAGTTTAAGACCGGTATCCGCACCCAGCATTTCAACAATTATATCTTTCATATAACCCTTGATAACAGCAGGGTCGGTAGCGCCGGTTTCTTTAATTTTTCGGCGCAGCCTGTCACAGATATCGGTAGCGGTCGTAACACCGATATCAGACATAACAAGAACTTCTTCAAGTTCTTCAAACAGTTCTTCGTCAATCTTTGTAAAACTGTTTACAATACCGGTAATTCCACTCTGAATAGAGTTCTTTGTTTTAATAAGTCCCGATTTGATTTTGCTGAAAAATCCCATTTTAGGCTCCCTGTTTTTCAAGATTCAGTTTCTTTTCAAGTTCATTAACATCAAGTTCAAGCAGTTTTGTAACGCCCTTTTCCTGCATGGTAACGCCGTAAAGCATATCCGCGGCTTCCATTGTTCCGCGCCTGTGAGTTACGCATATAAACTGTGTGTTTGCGTCCGTGCGCTTCATATAGTCGGCAAAGCGGTCAACGTTGATATCGTCAAGAGCAGTGTCAACCTCGTCAAGGAAGCAGAAAGGCGGTGCGCTGACCTGCATGATTGCAAAGTAAATAGACAAGGCCACAAGCGCTTTTTCACCGCCCGAAAGACCGTCAAGACTGGGAACGTTTTTACCGGGCAGACGTGCCTCAATATCAATACCGCTTTCAAGTACATTTTCCGGATCGGTAAGCCGCAAGGAGGCAGCACCGCCGCCAAAAAGTTCACGGAAAGTCTTGGCAAAATTCTCGTTGATTTTATCAAAACCAATTACGAAAAGTTCCTTCATCGAAGCGGTAAGTTCATTTATCAGTTTGTGCAGCTGTGAACGTGAATTTTCAACATCGGCTATTTGTGCCGACATAAAGTCGTAACGTTCTTTTACTTCCTTGTATTCCTCAATGGCGGCAACGTTTACGGAACCCAATGCGCGTATTTTACCCTTGGTTTCCGCAAGTTGTTTTTTCGCTTCGGTAAGTTTTTCAATTTTAATGCCGATTTGTTCCGCTTCGGAACGGGTAAGACCGTATTCGTCATACAGTTGACGGATAACATCGTCATACTCGCGCGCTATTGTCTCGCGGCGTTCGGTAAGGCGCGCTATCTCGCCGCCTATTTGCTCGCGCTCCGCCATACGTTCGCGTTCCGAAGTGCGCAACAAAACGCCTGCTTTTTCGGTCTCGTTGCGCTTTTGCTGCAGTTCTTCAATCTGCCGCGCAAGTTCACCGGCGGTGATACTGTTATTTTCAATGTCATCGTTTAAAGCAGCGATATCGCCGTTTACCTGTTCGTTTTTAAATTTAACCACCGCTATTTCACGGTCAAGTTCGGCAGTCTTATCCGCACGGTCGCCTATGGAAATTTCAAGTTCGTCGGCTGCAATAACAAGCGCCTGACGATCCTTTTCGTTATCTATAGTCTGCAGTTTAAGTTCGGTTATTTCCGCGCCGATTGCATCGCGTTTTTCGGTCATACCTTCTCTGCCGCCGGTCATTTCGTCAATCGCAGACTGAATGTCGTTTTTGTCACCAAGAAGTTGGGCGCGCGCTTTCGCGGCAGATTCCGATTGAAGTCTGAATCTTTCGGTTTTTTCTTCACCGTCTTTAAGTTCTGCGGTGATTTCCGAAATACGCGCGGTTTTGGCATTTGTCAGTTCTTCTAATCTTTTAAGCTCGGCAACGGTTCTGATTCTGTCCTCGGCTGCAGTTTTATGTTCCGCCTGCAGAGCCGAAATATCAGCCGAAACCGAATCGGCTGCCTCGCGTTTTTCGGCAAGGTCTTTTTCAGCCGCACCGCATTTTGCGTTAAGTTCATTAACCTTATTTTTAAGATTTTTTATATCGACGCCGCGGCTTAAAATACCCGCCTGTTTTACAAGCGAACCGCCCGTAAGCGAACCGCCGGGGTTGACTACCTGTCCGTCAAGAGAAACCACTTTAACGCGGTACCCGTATTTTTTGGCAAGTGTTACCGCAGAATCAATATCCTCCGTTATAACCGCACCGCCCAAAAGATAACGAATTATCTCGTCGTACTTTGCGTCGGTCTTAACAAGGTCTGCGGCAATTCCCACAAAGCCGTACACATCTTCAAAGCCTTTTTCTTTAAATTCCCTTGCCTTTACAGAAGAAACGGGCATAAACGTAGCGCGCCCCGAATTGTTGGATTTTAGGTAATTTATCGCGCGTTTTGCATCCGCTTCGGAATCAACAATAATATTCTGTATGTTGTTTCCAAGCGCCGTTTCAACGGCTACGGTGTATTTTTTATCAACCGTAATAAGTTTTGCAACCGTGCCGTGAATACCGCGCAGCAGGCCCTTTTCCGATTCGTTCATAACCGAAACGACCGCCTTTGAAAAGCCCTCCATACTGTTTTCAAGTTCGGTGAGTATCTGTATGCGGCGTTTTTTAGCCTCGATATCAAGTTTAAGTTCCTGCAGTGCTTCGGCAGCGGCGGCAACGGCGTCTGTGCGGTTTTTAAGCCGCATTTCATAGCCTTTTAAACTGTTTTCCGCCGATTCTATTCTATCGTTTAATGTATCAAAATACTGCTGTGTTTCAAGCGTTTCGGACGAAAGTCGCTCTTTCTCCGCATTTTCTTCTGCAAGAGCAGTAAGAAGTTGTTCTTTTCTTGCGGCAATTTCCGATATTGCATTGTTTGCGGTGGTAAAAGACACGGCGGCGTCGGCGTCCCGCGCGGTAATATCATTAAGCGCACGTATTTTATCTTCAATTTTTCTTGAAATGCTCTCGCTGTCCGCAAGCAGTGCGGACAGTTCATCTTCAAGCGCCTTAAGTTTGAGGTTCAAAGTTTCAATAAATTCTGCTTTTTTTGCCGCAAGTTCGCGCTTTTTGGAAATTTCATCTGCCGCAGCGCTGTCATTAAGCGCTAATTGCTCTTTTTCCTCGGTAAGACGCTTAATTGTTTCTTCGTTGTGGCTGATATCGTTATTTAAAACGGAAATATCACCGCGAATCTGAGCCGTTTTTTCGTTAAGCTCGGCAATTTTTGAACGTTTTTGCTCAATTTCCGAAGTTATTTCAGCGAAAAGCGCAGTGTTCTTCTCGTTTTCGGCATCAAAGTCCGAAAGTGCGTTTTCTATCTCATTATATTTAATTTGCGCGGCGTCTATCTTGCTTTCCTGCGCTCGCAGTGCGTCTTTTGAATTATCAAGCGTGTAAAGCCAAAGTCCGATTTCAAGTTGTTTTTTACTTTCGGCAAGCGTAAGAAATTTCTCGGCCTTTTCCGATTGTTCCTTTAAGGGTCCCACGCGCGACTCAAGTTCGTCCATTATATCGTGAAGGCGCAGAAGATTATCCTCGGCAGCGGCAAGTTTGCGCTCTGCCTCGGTTTTACGATAGCGGTATTTGGATATACCCGATGCCTCTTCAAAAATATCGCGCCGTTCATCGGACTTCGAACTGATAATATTATCAATTTTACCCTGTCCGATCATAGAATAACCGTCACGGCCGAGACCCGTATCCATAAACAACTCGTGTACGTCTTTAAGACGAACAGAAACGTTATTTATCAGGTATTCACTTTCGTGTGAACGGTAGTATTTCCTTGTAACAGAAACGCTGTCATTATCAAAATTAAGCGTTCTGTCTGAATTATCTATATTAAGGGTTACCTCGCAAAAACCATGCGGACGGCGCGTGTCCGTACCGCCGAAGATAACGTCTTCCATCGACTGACCGCGCAGGCTTTTAGTCGATTGTTCACCAAGCACCCAACGAACGGCGTCGGAAATATTGCTTTTTCCGCTGCCGTTAGGTCCAACAACAGCCGTAATACCCTTTCCGAACTTTAAAACAGTCTTATCGGCAAACGATTTAAAGCCCTGTATCTGAATTGAAGAAAGTAACAAGGTGTTTATCTCCTTTCCGCAAGGATTTGAAAATCTTTTAGATTTGTGTTCTGTTTTATGCGGCATACATAGCCTGCAGACTTGAGCGCTTCAAGATTTGCTCTGGCTTGTCCCGTCATTTTGGAAACGCTTTCGGGCGCCACATAAATATCGTAATTTCCGGGTGCACTCAAAAGCGAGAGCGCTTTATCAAGGAAGATTTTTGATTGGCAAAGTTCGCTGAACGCCGGATGCCACGGTCCGGATATATACGCCTCGCCCTCGATTGAGTGAAGTCCCAGCCGTATAACACTTATTCCGCTGTTTTCAAACAGCGTGTAAAGTTTCGCACAAAGCGAAACGGCACTTTGCAGGGTTTGCGGCTTATATTTTCCGTCGGAATAAAGCGCCGCAAGATCCGTGCCTTTTAAAACTATCGTAGGATATATCCTTACGGTGTCCGGCGCAATATCGATTATTTCCTTTGCGGTTTTTATTGCCGATTCGTCCGTATCCTTGTAAAGCCCCGTCATCATCTGCAACCCAAGGGAAAAACCGTAATCTTTAATTAGTTTAGAGGCTGTATAAACATCCTTAGCAGTATGACCGCGGTTATTACTTTTAAGTACCCTGTCATTAAGGCTTTGTGCGCCGAGTTCTATTGAGGTAACGCCGTAATTTTTTAAAAGAAGCAGTTTTTCTTCATCAATGACGTCCGGTCTTGTGGAAATTCTTATACCGCAGACAGTGCCGTTTTTTACAAATTCGTAGGCAGCCTCCAAAAGACTTGTCATATAGTTTCGGTTGATTGCTGTAAAACTTCCGCCGAAAAAAGCAATTTCTGTATTATCTGAGTCAAAACCGCCCGCCGAAAGCGCACGTTCAACGGCGGCTGCAACATCTTCACGGTGAGGCGCAGCATGTGCGCCCGTTATGTAGCGCTGATTGCAGAAACTGCACATATTCGGGCAGCCGATGTGCGGTACAAATATAGAAATATTGGCGTGTGAACGACTCATACAGGCTCACCCATAAGATGAAGCGCCTGTTTTGCGGCGGCTTCTTCCGCCTGTTTTTTACTTTTACCCTTTCCGCAGCCAATAACATTTGAATTAAGCATTACTTCAACTTCAAACGTTTTATCATGGTCGGGTCCCGACTCGCTTTTTATTGTATAAACTACGACTTCCTCGGGATTTTTCTGTATGATTTCCTGCAAAACGGTTTTATAGTCCTTTGCGGAATCGTTATGTTTTTTATCAAGTTCACGCAGCACAAATTTAGTTACAAACTTAACTGCGTTTTCCATTCCGCCGTCAAGATATATCGCAGCAAGTATTGCCTCAAACGCGTCTGCCAGTATGGAATCGCGTTCTCTTCCGCCGCACTTGTCTTCGCCTTTTCCAAGTAAAAGGTATTCTCCCACACCTATTTCGCGCGAAAATTCACAAAGCGCCTTTTCACACACAAGTGACGCCCTTACGCGTGTAAGTTCACCCTCCGGCATTGCGGGGAACCGCTTAAAAATGTGGTCGGACACGATAACAGAAAGCACCGAATCGCCAAGAAATTCAAGACGCTCGTTTGAGGAGGTGTCACCGCGCATCTCATTTGCATAGGAAGTATGGGTAAGTGCGTTTTCAAGAAGTTTTTTATTTTTAAAAACGTAGCCTAAATTGTTTTCAAGTTTTTCCAAAACTATTCACTCCGCTTTGAAATATTCTCGCTTATTGCAGCGATAGCGCCGCATTCCGTAAACTGTTTTGCCTGACGTATTGCATTTTTAAAGGCAGCCGCATCGGAATTGCCGTGCGCTTTAATAACCGGCTTTGTTACACCAAGCAGCGGTGCACCGCCGATTTCGGAACTGTCCATAATCTTTTTAAGTCCGTAAAGGTCCTTTTTAAGTATAAGTGCCGCAATTTTGTTAGGCAAACTCTTGTAAAGCACGCGTTTAATCATTTTGAAAAGAGTAGACGCGGTACCCTCAATCAGTTTAAGAGCGATATTACCCGTAAATCCGTCGGCAACAACAGCATCGCATGCACCTTTGGGCATTTCTCTTGATTCTATGTTTCCGACAAAATTCAGTCCCGATTTTTCAAGCAGTTTATAGGCTTCTTTGTGAAGTTCGTCGCCCTTTGTGTCCTCTGTCCCTATGTTCAGAAGACCCACGGTGGGATTTTTTCTGCCGTCGACCTTTTCAAGATAGATACTTGCCATTATGCCGAACTGCAGAAGCATTTCGGGACGGCAATCCGCGTTGGCGCCCATATCAAGCAGCATATAACTGCCGTCGGGCGATGGCAAAATTCCGCCGAGAGCCGGCCGCTTAACGCCCTTTATCCTTTTAACGATAAGTGTGCCGCCGACGATAACGGCACCTGTTGAACCGGCAGAAACAAAAGCGTCTGCACGGTCTTCTTTAAGTTCCGTAAAAGCCAACGCCATGGAAGAATTTGAATGTGCTTTTATAAGGCTTGTAGGCTCGTCATGCATGGAAATTACATCTTTTGTATGTACAATCACAAGTTCGCCGAAAAATTTAAGACCGTTTTCGGCAATAATGCGCCTTATAACTTCTTCATCGCCTGTGAAAGTAATCTCTACCGAATACTCAACGGAAGCGGCAGCAGCACCCTTAACAATTTCAAGCGGCGCGTTATCGCCGCCGAAGGCATCAACAACGATTCTCATTCAAATCATCCCCTGTTTTTGTAGAATTGAAGCGAACGTTCCGAAAAAGCGGCATAACGCTCGCGTTTGTTTTTGATTGTTTCTTCAAGCGGCGGCAGTATTCCGAAGTTTGCACCCATCGGCTGAAAATCCGCCGTAACCGAAGTTGTTATGTAAGAAAGTAATGCACCTATCATTGTGTAATCCGGCAGCACAACAGGTACTTCTCCCTTTATACGCCGCGCCGCGTTTAAGCCGGCAACAATACCGCTTGCGGCGGATTCCATATATCCCTCAACGCCCGAAAGCTGTCCTGCAAAGAAAAGCCTGTTATTCGTTTTAAGGGAAAGGTCCTTTGAGAGCAGTTTTGGCGAATTTATGAACGAATTTCTATGCATCACACCGTAGCGGACAAACTCCGCATTTTCAAGACCGGGTATCATTGAAAAAACGCGCTTTTGTTCGGGAAACTTAAGGTTGGTCTGAAAACCGACCAGATTATAAAGCGTTCCTGCTTCGTTTTCTTTTCGTAACTGCACCGCCGCCCAGGGTCTGTGACCCGTGCGCGGGTCGCGGAGTCCTACGGGTTTTAAGGGGCCGAATCTTATAGAGTCTTTCCCTCTTTTGGCAAGCACTTCTACAGGCATACAGCCTTCATAAACCTTGAGTTTTCGGTCAATATCGTGCAAAGGTGCCGTTTGCGCGTTTATAAGCGCATCGTAAAACTTTTCATATTCCTCCATACTCATCGGACAGTTAAGATAGTCTCCCTCTCCGTCCGAATAGCGCGAGGCTTTGAAAGCAATGTTTAAATCAATGCTTTCGGCTGTTACAATAGGCGCCGCGGCGTCATAAAAACTTAGATTTTCGGCATCACAATATTTTTCTATTGCGGCGGCAAGCGCGCCGTCCGTAAGCGGACCGGTTGCAATTACCGTAACGCCGTCCGGTATGATTTCAACCGTTTCGGTTTTAAATGTTATAAGCGGATGCGATTTTACTTTTTCTGTAACTGCTGCTGAAAATATATCGCGGTCAACAGCCAGCGCGCCGCCTGCCGCAACCGACGATACCTTTGCGGCCTCCATACAAACCGAACCCAAAATACGCATTTCTTCTTTTAAAAGACCCGCAGCCGAATCTATCCGCTGTGCTTTAAGGGAATTAGAGCAAACAAGTTCCGCCAGCATATCGCTTTTATGCGCCGGACTGCGCTTTTCGGGTTTCATATCAATAAGGGTGACGGGTATGCCTGCATTTGCCGCGGCAACGGCGGCTTCGCACCCTGCAAGTCCCGCACCCACAACGGTTATGCCGTTCATTATTTCTTTTCCTGCTTTTCTTTTTTCTGTCTTGTGGGGCATTCAGAGTTCATACAGTATGTTCTGCCCCTGAGCCCTTTTATAATGTAACTTCCGCATTCCTTGCATTTTTCCCCGGTAGGTATTCCCGGAGAAGCAAAATCGCAATTCGGATAATTGGAACATCCGTAAAATTTCTTACCTTTTTTCGATACACGCTTAATAAGTTTTCCTCCGCACTTGGGGCAGGGTTCGCTTACTTCGTTTTCGGGCATCGGTTTTGTGTTTTTACACTCGGGATATCCGGGGCAGGCAAGGAATTTGCCGAATCTGCTTTCACGGATGACCATTTTTCTTCCGCACTTATCGCAGATAACGTCGGTCTCGGTCACAGGAACTTTAACACGCTTACCGTCAAGCGAATTTTCCGCTTTTTTATACAGTACGCTGAATTCCTTGTAAAAATCCTCTACCATTTTTATCCACTGCATTTCACCCGTGCTTATTTTATCAAGATCGGTTTCAAGGTTCGCCGTAAACTTAACGTCAACTATCCGTTTGAAGTATTCGCTTATAAGGTCTGATACCACAATACCGAGTTTTGTGGGCTTAAGCGACTTCTTCTCACGCTCTATATACGAACGCTGCTGTATGTTTGAAATTATCGGTGCGTAGGTAGAAGGACGGCCGATTCCGTTTTCGTCAAGCGCTTTAATAAGCGTGGGTTCGGTATATCTTGCAGGCGGCTGAGTAAAATGCTGGTTTGGGGTAAGCGACTTGAGTTTTAAAACGTCGCCCTCGTTCATTTCGGGCAGAGACACGCCGTCGTCGGTATCATCGTCTTTACCCTCTTCGTAAAGTCTCGTATACCCGTCAAAAGCAACCGTATATCCGCTTGCTTTAAAAAGATAATCACCTGCGGTAATATCAACAAGCACCGTGTTTTGTACGCACGCAGCCATAAGCGAGGCAATAAAACGTTCCCAGATAAGTTTATACAATTTGTACTGATCGTTTGTAAGCGAGGCGCGTGCTTCGTCCGGAGTAATGGCAACAGATGTAGGACGGATAGCCTCGTGAGCATCCTGCGCGGTGCTTTTTGTTTTATAAAATCTCGGTTTCGGGGGCAGATAGTTCTTGCCGTATGCCTCCGTAATAAACGCATTGCCGGCATTCCTTGCCTCGTCCGATATTCGCAGCGAGTCGGTACGCATATAGGTTATAAGACCCATGGAGCCGTGTTCCTTAACGTCCACGCCCTCGTACAATTGCTGCGCCACAAGCATAGTACGCTGACCGGTAAAGCCCAGTTTTCTTGACGCTTCCTGCTGCAATGTCGAGGTATTAAACGGGGGTGCCGGCTGTTTGCGGCGTGTGCCGCGCTTTATTGCCGATACAGTGTATGCGGCATCGTTTAAAGCGTCTACAATAGCGGTTGCTTCCGCCTCGTTTTTAACGGATTCTATCTTTTTGCCGTCTGCGGTGCCGTAAAGTTTTGCATCAAAAGATTTGCGGCCGCTTAAAAGTTTGGCGTCAATAGTCCAGTATTCTTCCGTAACAAACTTTTCAATTTCGCGTTCACGGTCTACAATAAGCCGCAAAGCCACAGTTTGGACGCGACCTGCAGACAGACCGCTTTTTACCTTACGCCACAAAAACGGACTGAGTTTATAACCCACAATTCTGTCAACAACGCGGCGTGCCTGCTGCGCGTCAACAAGGTTTAAGTCGATTTTTCTCGGATGTTCGATACCTGTTTCAACACCGGAACGGGTAATTTCGTTGAAAGTTATTCGATTTGCATCATCAAAATCAAGGCCCAATATCTGTGCCAAATGCCAGGATATTGCCTCTCCCTCTCTATCAGGGTCGGTTGCAAGGTAAACGCCGTCGCTCTCTGCCGCAGCGGCTTTTAGGGATTTGATAAGCGACTGTTTATCCGCAAGGTTTTTATATTCAAGTTTAAAACCGCTATCAACATCAATACCGAGTTTTGATTTCGGCAAATCGCGCACATGGCCCATTGAAGCCATTACGTTATAATCCTTGCCGAGATATTTCTTGATGCTTTTAACCTTCGTTGGTGACTCAACGATAACGAGTTTAGACATTTGTTTGCTCCTTTAAACAAGTTCGTAAAAGCCGCCCGGAAGCGACTTTATAAGTCCTGATAATTCAAGTTCGGTAAGCGCTGAAAGCAATGCGTCACCGCTTATTTTATCAGACATTAAATCGTCTGCTGTAAATTTCTTCTTAACTATGCTATTATACAATATCTTTCCGTCATTTGAAAGAGCCGAAACCGATTTTTTTATAATTTTTTCGCCGTCTTTGGATTTGCTTTTTGAAAATGCCCTTTCAAGATTGATTTTTTCTGCAAATTCAGGAATATATACATTTAAAATATCCGAAACATCCAGAAGCGGAGTTGCGCCGTCGCGCAAAAGTGCGTTCGAGCCTTTATAACACGCAAGAGTCGGATTGCCGGGTATAACAAATACATCTCTGCCCTGTTCCGCCGCAAGCCGTGCCGTTACCAATGCGCCGCTTTTTTCTCCTGCTTCCACAACAACTGTACTTTGCGAAAGTGCGGACATAATGCGGTTTCTTACCGGAAAACAGTATTTGCTCGTAGGCGCAAAGGGCGGATGCTCGCTTATTACGGCACCGCGCGCTGCCGTTTGTTCGCGAAGGCCGCGGTTTTCGGGCAGATAATCATAACAAATGCCGCATGCGACTACGGCAACCGGTACGCCCTCGCCGGAGAGCGCGCCTTTAAGCGCGGCGGTATCGGCACCTAATGCCGCGCCGCTTACTATCGTAAACCCTGCGTTGGAGAGGCGGCGTGAAAGCGAATATGCAGCCTTTACACCGAATTCACTGACCTTGCGCGGTCCTACCACGGTTATTACGGGCGAATTGTCAAAATCAGGCAAATTGCCCTTTACAAAAAGCATAAGCGGCGGCGAGGCAATGTTTTTAAGACATTCGGGATACTTATCCGAAAATATCGGGATTATATCAATCCCCTGCGACTTGCAGTCGTTAAATACCTTTTGTACGATTTCGTGTTTTATGCCGTGCAGTTTCTCAGCGGTTTCCTTATCAACCGGTTTTCCCGCCGAAATGCCGCAATATACCTCAAACGCCTTGTTGCTGCCGGCGCCGTAAGCCAGCCTTATCTGCATAAGTTTTTCAAGTGTTATCATAATAAGACAAAATTAACCGCACATTTCCCATAATGCGATTGCCGCAGCGGCAGCCGCATTCAGCGATTCGACCCTTCCGTGCATTTTCACTGTTATTCTTGCGTCCGCGCCGTCCTTCGTGCTTTCCGTAAGTCCGTTGCCTTCGTTTCCGATAAGCAGGAGATCACCGTCCGCAAAAGAGAAATCTTTAATATCGTCGGCGTCGGGCGTAACAACGCACGCCACGGTGCGCAGACCGTTTTCGCCGGCAAAACCGATAATATCGTTCGTAAAATAAAGCGGCATACGCAAAAGCGTTCCCATAGAAGCCCTTAGCGCTTTCGGAGAATACGGGTCGCACCCGTTCGATGTCAGAACAATACCGCCGGTTCCGAGCGCTTCCGCAGTACGTGCAACAGCACCTAAATTAGCGGGGTCCTGCAGATTTTCAAGACCGATATATCTCTTCTTCGGGGATATTTTTTTATTCTTTAGCGGTATTCTGCATACGGTAATAACACCCTGCGGATTTTCGGTTTCGCTTATTTTTTTAAAAACGGAATCGCTTAAAAGACAGCACTTTTCGGCTTTTTCTTTTATGCGCAATATTTCGTTTTTATATTTTGAAAAGCCCCTCTCGGATACTGCCAGCACGGAAATCCCGACGCCGTTATCGCACGCGTCCGACGATATCCGCAGCCCTTCAAGGACAAACAGTCCCTCTTGACGCCTTGTTTTTGCCGAAGAACGCAAAGCGTTTATCTGTTTGATAATGGCATTATCGCGCGAAGTAATGTGCAAAAAGTCCATTTTTTTTTACCTTCTAAATAAAGCAAATTCGCCCGAGAACAGTTCCCGGGCGAGCCCAAATTATTTATTCAATGCTTTCTGTGCGGACTTTACAAGATTTGTAAAGCCTGCGGGATCGTTAACCGCAATATCGGCAAGCATCTTTCTGTTTATCTGAACGCCCGCTTTGTTAAGGCCGTTCATAAAGGTAGAATAATTCATACCGTTAAGTTTTGCAGCAGCGGAAATGCGTGTTATCCACAAACGGCGGAAATCGCGCTTCTTCTGTCTGCGGCCGATATAGGCATAGTTGCCGGATTTCATAACCGCTTCTTTGGCGGTTTTAAAAAGTTTTGATTTAGCGCCAAAATAGCCTTTGGCGAGTTTTAAAGTCTTTTTTCTTCTTTTGCGTGTTGCTAACGCACCTTTTACACGAGCCATTTATAAGTAACCTCCACTTTCAAGTTATCCGATTATTTGTACGGAATCATTTTCTTTACCTTTGCTACGTTGGTAACATCGGCACAAACAGTTTTACGAAGATTTCTTTTGCGCTTTGTCGTCTTTTTGTTCAAGATATGAGACTTGAAAGCGTGAGCACGCTTAACCTTGCCGGTTTTTGTGAGCTTGAAGCGCTTTTTGGCGCCGCTGTGTGTTTTGATCTTAGGCATTATAAGTCCTCCCAAAAATTTTTCTTACTTCGATGACTTCGGGGCTAAAAACATTAACATATTTCGTCCTTCCATCTTTGCAGCTTTTTCAACGGTGCAATAATCGGCACAATAATCCGCAAAGCGGGCCATAGTTTCAAGACCGATTTCCGGATGACCGAGTTCTCTGCCGCGGAAACGGATGGAAACCTTTACTTTACTGCCGCCTTGTAAAAACTTTCTGGCGTGATTGCCTTTGGTTTCAAAGTCGTGAACGTCTATACCGAGACCGAGACGAATCTCCTTAATCTCGATAACCTTCTGGTTCTTTTTGGCTTCCTTTTCTTTCTTTGCTCTTTCAAATCGGAACTTACCGTAATCCATTATTTTGCATACCGGCGGATCTGCGTTAGGCGATATTGCCGCAAGGTCAAGATCCTTGGCGTATGCCGCCTCAAGCGCCTTTGCAATAGGCATAACGCCTAACTGCGCGCCGTCGTCGCCTATAACGCGTACCTCTTTGAATTTTATGGCCTCATTGATTAACAGTTCTTTGCTTGCGATTGTTAAGCACCTCCGTTAAGCTAAAATAAAGACGCGAACACAAAGTATCCACGTCTTTTAACAACTGCATAAAGTTAAGTTATATTGACCCGTGCGCCGTACGCAAAGGTGAGAACGCGGATAGTTCTACTTCACTGTCAAATGGTATTATAACACGAAAAAGAAAAAAGTCAAGTAATTTCTAACTCTTTTATCGAACGCAACTGGTAATTAACGTTTTTAAGCAAATCCGGACGTCTTAAAGCAGACGCCGCGCCGCGCACAACGCTGTGTGTCGGGTCTTCAAGCATACGTACCTTTGTGCCTAAGTATTCAGAAAGATACTGAGCAAACCCCGAAAGCAGACTTCCGCCGCCGGTAAGATAAATACCGTCAGAATTTATATCCGAAACAAGGTCGGGATCGGTTCTTGCAATTACTGCCTTTACCGCCGCGCAAATTTTATCAGCAGTTTCCTTTATTGCGCCGGTAACGTCCTCCGAAGTGATTTCAAACGTTTCGGGAAGCCCCGTAAACAGGTTTCTCCCCTTGCCTGTCATCGCAACTTCGATATTGCGCGGAATAACGCAGCCTATCTGCTGTTTAATATTTTCCGCCGTAAGCGGACCGATCGCTATATTAAATTCTTTTCTTACAAAACGGATTATCTGTTCATCAAAATCAAGGGACGCGATTTTAAAAGAATCGCACGCGGCAATACCGCCCATTGAAACTACCGCAATATCCGTAGTGCCGGCACCGATATCAACGATAAGTTCGCCGTGTGCCTTTGAAAAATCAAGACCCAGACCGAAAGCAACCGCCAACGGACTCTCGATTACGGATATGTTCCTGCCGCCGGCGTCCTCCACAACGTTTGCAAGCGAATGGTGCTGAAGTTCGGTAAGACCCGGAGGTAAAGTAACCATTATGCGCGGACGAAGCACTTTGCTGCCGAAAGCCTCATTCATATATTTTTCAAGCATCATTTCGGCAATATCGTAATCGGAAATAACACCGCGCTCTATCGGGCGTACGCTTAAAAGACTTTCGGGCGTTCTCCCTAAAGTCTGTTTTGCTTTCTCGCCGTAATACACCGGTTCATAAGTTTCGGCGTCCACCGTAACAACGCTCGGACGTTCAAGAATAACTTTTGAACCCGAAAAAATAACGGTTTTGGAAGAGCCTAAATCAAGCCCGATTTCGTTAGTCATTTACATCACCAATAAGATTATACATTATTTTTTTGCCGTTTTCAAGTTGTTTGAAGCCTCTTTCGGCAGCACGGTAACGGCGGCAACCGCGCAATATACTTCTTCGGCACCTGCAAACATAAGTGCGCGCGTACAGTCGTCCAAGGTGGCTCCGGTTGTCATAACATCGTCTATAAGCAGGACAGTCTTGCCGTCAAGCGGCATACTGCACAAATATTTGCCGCGGCTGTTTTCAAGTCTTTTCTTAAAATTGTCAGTTTTGTGTTGGTCAGCGGTATCTTTTGCAACTTTAAGCGCACGAGCCATAGGGATTTTAAGTATTTTTGAAATTTTAAGCGCCAGCAATTCCGCCTGGTCAAACCCTCTTTTAACACGGTTGCGCCGCGAAGTGGGAACGTAGCATATCACGTCCGGCGAAACGTCCTTATAAACATTCAAGATATTTTCTGCCATAGCCTCGGCAAAGAAATTGGCATAATGGGAACGGTTTAGAAGTTTAAACGAAAACACGGCACGTCTTGCCGCGCCCTCATACCTGAATACCGCCGCAACCTCTTTAAAGCGGTGGACCCTGAGTTTGCAGTCGCATTCCGATTTTTCCTTACCGCAATAAGGACAGCGCTTGTCCGGATCTATAAAAGAAAAGATACTGCTGCAGGCAGAGCAGACGTACGCACCCGATTCCGTTATCCTGCCGCATACGATACATTTTTCGGGATAAAGAAGCGACAGCAGAAAATTACCTGCGTTTTTAAGTAAATCAGATATTGCCGACATTATTGATAAAACCGCCCAACATAGTATACCGCAACATTTTACGGTCGTTCTCCGCCATGGAAAGATATACGTTAGTATCGCCCACTATAACAAGCAGTTTCTTTGCCCTTGTTATAGCGGTGTAAAGAAGGTTTCTGTAGCACAGTCTTTGCGGAATATCAAAAAGCGGAAGCACAACGCAGTCAAATTCACTGCCCTGACTTTTATGCACCGTAACGGCGTATGCCGGTTCGATTTCCGAAAGCTGTTCCGACACATAAACCGCTTCCCTGTCATCAAAACGTACCCTGAACGTGCCCGTACCGCGTGAAACGTCCGTTATATATCCGATATCGCCGTTAAAGACGCCGTAACCTTTAACGCCGTCATCGCTTTCCCATTCAATATCGTAATCGTTTTTTATCTGCATTATTTTATCGCCCTTGCGGAAATAAACGCCTTTGTAAGAAAAATACTGCTCATCCGCTTTTGCGGGATTAAGTATCGATTGGAGTAAATTATTAAGATTCAGCGTGCCGGTATCAAGTTTTCTTGAAGGGCATATAACCTGTATATCTTTTAAAGCGTCAAACCCGTAAGCCGATGGTAAACGGTCGCTGCAGAGTTCAAGCACGGTATCAAGAACATCATGCGAATTGCCGCGCTTTAAAAAGAAAAAGTCACCCGTTTTACAATTAAGATCCTGCTCTTCGCCGTTTATTATTGCGTGTGCATTTGTAATTATGCTGCTTTCTCTCGATTGGCGGAAAACCTTTTTTAATTCCACGGTAGGATACATACCGCTTGAAATAATATCTCCGAGCACGTTTCCCGCGCCGATGCTCGGCAACTGGTTAACATCGCCCAAAAGAATTATTACCGTTCCTATACGCAGCGCGCGCAGCAAATTTTCAAAAAGCAAAGTATCAAGCATAGAGGCTTCGTCAACCACAATGTAATCGCACTCAAGCGGATTTTTCTCGTTTCTGGCAAAAGTCTGTTCGCCGTTTCGGTCCCACTCCACCTGCAAAAGTCTGTGCAGTGTTTTAGCCTCTCTGCCCGTAAGTTCGGTCATACGTTTTGCCGCCCTGCCGGTAGGTGCTGCAAGCGCCACTTCGGCATTTCTTCGCTCAAGAAGTTCAAGCACGGCATTAAGCGTTGTTGTCTTTCCGGTGCCGGGGCCGCCCGTTATCACGGTAAAAGCGTTTTCAAAAACGGTTTTAACCGCCTCGCGCTGTATTTTTTCAAACTTTATTCCTAATTTGTTTTCAACATAATCAATTTCAAGTTCATCGGCCGGTATACCGCCGCCGTATGTACCCACAAGCGCCGAAAGTCTTGCGGCAATATAGTTTTCCGCTTCAAAGTATTTTGGAAGTGCAAGAAATGCCTGACCGTCGGCAGAAAAAGACCTTATACGCATTGCGTTTACAAGTTCGGCACAAACCGAGTCTGCCGTGTCTGCGTCGCAGCCCAACAGGCGCTGCGCCACGGCGATAACTTTTGTTTTAGGCAGACAGGTATGCCCGTTTGAAAGATTCGCCCTTAAAATATACTCAACGCCCGCGAAAAGCCGACAGCGGTTTTCCGAAGTAAATCCCATATCATAGGCTATGTGTTCCGCAGTTTCAAAAGGAACGCCGATGCCCTCGCCGCACAATACATAGGGGTTTTCCTTTACCGCAGTTACCGCGCCGCTGCCTAAAGCGCGATATATATTAACGCACCTTTCGGGTGAAAAGTTGTACTGCGAAAGCAGCAGCATAAGTTCCCTGATACCCGTTTGCTTTACATATTCTTCGGATACCGCAAAAGCCTTTTCCCGTGAGATTCCGCGTATTGCAGCCAGTTCCTCGGGTGAATTTTCCAAAATTTCAAGCGTTCTGTCTCCAAAGCGTTCTACAATCTTCACGGCGGTTGCAGGGCCGATTCCGCGTATTGCTCCGGACGACAGGTATTTAAGTATTGCCGCCGCCCCCGAGGGCGTGTTTTGTTCTGCTTTTTCTACGGCAAACTGCCTGCCGTAGGTAGAATGGATAACATAATGCCCCGTAAGGGTAACGGCTTCGCCCTCGCATAAAAAAGGAAGGGTACCGACTGCCGTTACCCTTTCTTTTCCGACACGGAGCAAAGCGACCGTATAGCCGTTGCCCGTGTTTTTATATGTAATTTTTTCAACCGTTCCTTTTAAGGCAACAGCCTCGTTTTCGGAATTGATATTATCCGTCATTAAAAACTGCTCCGAAATCCTGTTTTTTGTAAAAATCCTCCGCGCTGTCACAAAAACAGATATCTGTATTTGCAAAGCGCCTTTCGCACCGAAGTTTTTCGTCTTTGCTTAGATTCTGCGTAACCGCCACGAGTTGTTTGCAGTAAGAGTCGCCGTACCAATTCCTCTTTTGCAGCGCAGTATACAACTGCAAAAAGGAATTGCCGCCGTCAAGAAAAACAAACAGAACTGCATCCGCCCGTTTGTGCGGAGAAAACAGACACATTTTAACAAAGAAAAAAACGTCCGTAAGTCCAAGTACCGCAAGTAACAGTACAAAAGCCGAAAGTATAACCAAAGCCACAGAAACCACCTCAACATATACTATGCCGAAGGCGGTTTTCCGTGATTTAAACTATCTTAGTGTAACGGAGACCTTATAATCTCCGACAGCCCAGATATTATTGTATTTTGTAGAAACGAATTTGACTTCCACGGTATATTCGCCGGCCGTTTTGTCTTTAAGGTCAACGGTAGCGTATATATCCGAACTTGAAAGCAGGGCTATTACGTCCTTAGGACCGCATATCTTAACGTTCTTTATAGAAGAATTCTTCCTCGCGGTAAGTCCCGTGCCCACGTTTGTGAACCTTACATCGGATACGGTAAAGGTCGTATCCGCAAACTTTTCGGTATCAACCTTAACGGTGAAATATTCTATCGAGTCAACCAATTTAACGCCGTCGGGCATATTCGGTGATATCTCAAAGGTGTTCGCCGTGCTTGAAATATTACGGAAATCAATAGCCGTAAGATTCAGCACCGTCATTTTATCGACCACATCCGGGGTGCCGATAACGGTAACGGTCTGATGATCGACCGTCGGAGAAAGCGAATTGATATCAATTCCTTCGGGAACATTGGTAAAGTTAGGCTGAACGCCCACAAGTTTTCTTCTTGATATCGGCTGTGTTACTTTAAGCGAAGTGTAACTCAGTGTCAGTCTGCGGTCGGCAATCTCGTTATCGTTGGCGTCGTATACCTTTCCGTCAAGCGTGTAGCGGTAAAGTATTTTTCCCGAAGCGTCATACAGAACAACGTAACTGTCAAACGTCTGCGTTTTATCAAGTGTTTTATTGACTTCGGCAACAGAACCCACAGAGTCGATTTTTTCCATAATCGAGCGCGGTCCCTTAACGGTTATGGTGCTTTGCGCCGAGTTGCTTACAACAGGCGTTTCCGCAACAAGACCGTCCGCCGCACTTACGCCTATAAGTTTGGGCGCAAGCGTAAACTCTTTAGTATCAATGTAGTCAAAAGTCACATCAACGGAAGCCGGAGAAATAGAAACAAAAGAGTATCCCGACTTGCTGCTGTTGCGGTTGCCAATAAGATTTAAGTTGTATGTGCCGGGAGCATTTACGTCCGTAACGTCGGCAGTGATTGTGAAGTCATCCGATTTCAGGGAACTTACAATGTAATTGGGCCCTTTTACCGTGACGGTGAATTTTTGCTTTGAAAGGTCCGATACTATTCCGAGTCCCATCTCGCTCACCGCCGTGTTTTCAACCGAAATATTAGCGGTAACATCGGTAAATACCTGCTCGCGCGTGGGATTGTCTTTCACGGATATAACTATCCAGATTATAAAAGCGCAGATTATTGAAAACGGAATAACAAAACTTTTGTTGGAGAATATCCGCAAAAAATCCACTTTACCCGTTTTATTTTTCATCGGACTTCACCTCTTTTTGGTCCTTGCCTTTTTTGCCCGATTTGAAAAAGTCTTTCAACTTTGCAACGGGGCCCTTCTTTTCCGAGGAAACATCTATATCGGTAAGAAGTTTTTTAAGTTCAAGCGTAGCGGAAGCCGTGTTGTAGTTACGGGTAATTCTGCCGTTGTTTACTATTGAAATGTTGCCCGTTTCTTCGGATACTACAAGCACCACCGCGTCGGAATTTTCCGTCATACCAACAGCCGCCCTGTGGCGTGTTCCGAGCGCCGCCGACAGTTCCTGACTCTCCGAAAGCGGCAAAATGCAGCCTGCGGCATATACGCGGTCGTTACGGATTATCATCGCGCCGTCATGCAAAGGTGATTTCGGGAAAAAAATGTTGTCAATCAACGAAACGGACGCCACTGCGTCAACAACCGTGCCGGTGTTAATTATATCGCCTAACTGCGTTTTTCTTTCAAAAACTATGAGCGCGCCTATCCTTGCATTGGACATTATGCCCGCCGCCTTGCAGACGTTTTCTATGCATATCGCTTCGGAATTATCATCGGAAGAAAACAATTGTCCCGGGCGCAGGTGCGAACTGCCGAGTTTTTCAAGTGTTCTGCGGAGTTCCGGCTGAAAAATTACAACAAGCACTATAATAGCCGAGTTTATTACAATTCCCAAAAGCCAGCGCAAAACGGGAAGATTGAATCCGTCGGCAAACAAATAAACAAACAGAAGTATGGCGATACCCTTTACAAGCTGCCCCGCGCGTGTTTCGCGGGCGAATCCAATCGCTTTGTAAATTATATATGCCACAACAAGGATATCAAGTAAATCAAACACTCTGAACCCGGAGAGGGCAAAAACTATCTGATTCCATATTGAATAAACCGCATTAAGCAGTGTGCTCATCCGTACTCACCGTCCGCCATTCGCTTTTTCTTTATTATTTTATCATAACTCATATTAAATCTCAATAAGTTTTTTCCTGTTATCGGATATTTTTTTAATAACTTCAGCGGTCTTTTCCATCTCGGTTTTTGTATTGAAAACTGCCGGAGATACCCTGACCGTTCCGATGTCCAGCGTGCCCAGTTTACGGTGTGCCGCAGGCGCGCAATGAAGCCCTGCACGAACTGCTATTCCGTGTCTGTTCAACAGATTTGCAACAACTTGAGAGTTTAATCCTTCTATGTTGAAAGAAATCACGGGCGCATACAGCGGAAAATCGGGCGCCGGTGTGTAAAGCAGAACCCCTTCTGTTTTTTTAAGTTCCCCATAAAACAGCAAAGCAAGCGCGGTTTCATGCCGCACTACACGCGCACCGAGTCTCTTTACATATTTAACTCCTGCTTTTATTCCGCAGATGCCCGGAAGATTTACCGTTCCGCTTTCAAAGCCTTCGGGTGTTGAAAGCGGTTGAACAAAACTTACCGAATCGGTGCCTGTACCGCCTTCGATTATTGTGTTACCGATAGGTTTTTCCGCGATCAGGATTCCCGTTCCCATAGGTGCATAAAAACCTTTATGCGGAGCAATACACAGAAAATCTATATTCATTCTTTTCATATCAATGGGTATAACTCCGGCACCCTGGGCGCCGTCTACCGCAAACAGTATGCCGTGTTTTTCGGCAATCTTTCCTATGCCCTCAAGCGGCAATGTTTTGCCGCACACGTTTGAAGCGGCGGTAACTATTATAAGTCGTGTTCTGTCGGTAACGGCATTTTCGAATCTTTCAAGTGTTTCCGAATCGTCGGTAAGCGATACTTCCACCGCCGTATAAGAAACACCGGTCTTTACAAGAGGCCGCATAACCGCATTATGTTCAAGGTCGCTTGTTACAACGTGGTCGCCATCTCTTAAAACTCCCTTAAGAACCGTATTTATACTTTGCGTGCAGTTAAGTGTGAAAATAACATTTTCTGCTCCCGAAGCAGAAAATGTATCGGCAATAAGCGCTCTTGTTTCGTACATTTCAGTTGCGGCCTTTTCGGAAATACGGTGACCGCTTCTGCCCGGATTTGCCGATAGCGTCTGCAAAGCATTATTTACCGCTGAAATTACCTCGGGCGGTTTTCTGCCCGTGGTTGCGGCATTATCAAGATATATCATATTTCTGTATCCCCCAATAAATGCGGATTATTTCCGCCGTTATGTAAAAGCGGCTCAAAGAGCCGCCGATTTTTCAACATTCAGTATCCTTACACCGTTTGCGGTCAGCACACTGCGTGCCTTGTCAATATCGCCGTCTTTAAGCACTATCGAATATCCGCAGCCGTATTTCCCGATGTCGCGTGTCCGCCGTTCCACATACGCCTTAAAGCCCAGTTTGCGAAGCAGATCCCTGCCCTTCAGCGCGTAAGTAACGGTGCCGGTAGATATTACATATCTCTCCACTTTTAACACTCCTTTTTACAGTCCGTCGTAGTAGTTTTCGCTACATATTATTCTATGCGTTTTTTCGTTTTGGGTTAGACAAAGCATCAGGGTTACAACGTTCTGTTCCCCGAATGTTTGCCGTAAGTAAAAAACGGCTGTAAAAAAATGATATAAAATCCTTGCATTAACAAATATCTTGTAGTATAATGGCAAACATAGTTTATGAACGGAGGACAAATCTAAATGTTGAACGACAATTTCCTGATCATCAATGAAAAGATTCTGCCGCCTGTATATTCAAAGGTGCTTTTGGCAAAAAAGTTCTTAGCTGAAGGCGTTGCGCCGAATGCTTCAAAGGCGGTAAAAATGGCAGGTATTTCAAGAAGTGCTTTTTACAAGTACAAGGACAATGTTTTTAAATACGAAGGCAAAAAAGAGGAAACGGTCACCCTTTCCGCCGTGCTTACCGATAAAGCAGGCGTATTTTCGGCAATGGCGACCCTGCTTTACGAACTCGGAGCAAATATTATAACCGTAAATCAATCAAGCCCCAAAGACGGCAAGGCAAAAGTAACCCTTACAGCAAATACCGAAAAGGTTAAAACCGATATGGATACACTTTTGGAGAATCTTAAAACGGTAAAGGGCATAATAAGCGTTAAAATAGAAGACTGACAAAGCAAAGAGGTAAAGATGATCTACACAGCAATTATGGGACACGGGGTTGTAGGCTCCGGTGTTGCAGAACTTATGATTGAGCACACAAGACGGCTTTCAAAGCGCGTCAGGGATTCAATCGAATTAAAATATATCCTTGATTTAAGGGATTTTGACGATCTTTCATATTCGGACAAGTTTATAAAGGACTTCACCGTTATAGCAAACGACCCGACTGTTAAAATAGTGGTTGAAACGATGGGCGGACTGCACCCCGCCTATGACTTTGTGAAAGAATGTCTTGAAAAGGGCAAAAGCGTGGTTACTTCAAACAAGGAACTGGTTGCGGCAAAAGGCTGCGAACTGCTTAAAATAGCCGAAGAAAACAATGTTAATTTCCTTTTTGAAGCGTCGGTAGGCGGAGGTATCCCCATACTGCGCCCTATGGCGCAGTGCCTTGCCGCAAACAAAATATCGGAAGTTTACGGTATTCTTAACGGAACAACTAACTACATTTTAAATAAAATGATAGTGGATAATATGGATTTTGCGTCTGCGCTGAAACTGGCACAGGAAAACGGATTTGCAGAAAAAAATCCCGATTCCGATATTCTCGGTATCGACGCATGCCGCAAGATATGCATACTTGCCTCCCTTGCGTTCGGAAAGCACGTTTATCCCGAAAATGTTCTTACCGAAGGGATCGAGGACATAACACTGCGCGATATTGCGAACGCCGATAAATTTCACTGCGTTATCAAACTTATCGGCAGGGCCTCCCGCGAGGAAAACGGCTGCATTTCTGTTTCGGTTATGCCGACGCTGATAAGCAAAGAACGGATAATTTCAAAGGTGGACGGCGTGTTTAACGCAATCACCGTTAAAGGAGACGCCTGCGGCGAATTGATGTTTTACGGCCGCGGTGCCGGAAAAATGCCCACGGCAAGCGCCGTTGTGGCAGACGTGCTTGACTGCGCAAAACATCTTAAGTCCAAAAAATATCTTTCTTGGGAAGACAGCGCAGAAGGTTACGTTATACCTTCCGAAAAACCGGAAAGGCTTTATGTTTCCGTAAAGTCCGAAAAATTTGATAAATTACTTGAAACTTTCGACAAAGTATTTTATGATAACACTTGGAATATCAAGGATGCCGAGTCCGGCGAGATTGCTTTTATCACGGAATCGGCACAAAAAAGCGTTTTACTGCAAAAAATCAGTTCGCTTTCCTTTGACAGTGTTAAGATAATGAACACTTTGTATTGATCTTTGGGGGTATAATATGGCACTGATCGTAAAAAAGTTCGGCGGAACAAGCGTTGCCAATGCCGAACGGCTTTTCCGTGTTGCAAATATAATAGTTGACGATTACAAAAAAGGTAACGATGTTGTGGCGGTGGTTTCCGCACAGGGCGACACTACAGACGACCTTATTGCAAAAGCGAATGAAATCAATCCGGACGGCCCTTCCAAACGCGAAATGGACGTTTTGCTTACCGCAGGCGAACAAATGTCGGCAGCGCTTCTTTCCATGGCTATAGAAACACTTGACTGCCCCGTAATTTCATTACTCGGCTGGCAGGCGGGATTCAACACCGATTCAAACCACGGTATAGCGCGCATTAAAAATATAAATTCCGAACGCCTTAGAACGGAACTTGCAAAGAAAAACATTGTAATAGTTGCAGGTTTCCAGGGCATTAACAAATATGACGATATAACCACTCTCGGCCGCGGCGGTTCCGATACAAGCGCGGTTGCCATAGCGGCGGCGCTTAAGGCGGACAGGTGCCAGATATACACCGATGTTGACGGCGTGTATACGGCGGATCCCCGCAAGGTAGACACAGCGAAGAAAATGTCCGAAATCACCTACGATGAAATGCTTGAACTTGCCACGTTGGGCGCGCAGGTACTTAACAACCGTTCGGTTGAAATGGCAAAGAAGTATAATGTTGAACTTGAAGTACTCTCAAGTCTTGAGAAAAAACCCGGAACTGTAGTAAAGGAGAATGTGAAAATGGAAAAAACTCTCATCCGCGGCGTCGCAAAAGATACAAGCGTAAGTTGTATCTCGGTTATCGGCCTTAAGGACTCGCCGGGAATCGCTTTTAAACTTTTCAACCGTCTTTCCCAGCAGAAGGTCAATATAGATATGATTCTTCAGTCGGTCGGCCGCGACGGCACAAAAGACATTACCTTTACGGTTCCGCGCGAACAGGCGGAAATTGCTATTAAAGCAGTTGAATCGCTTGCCTCCTCTTTTGAGTATAAATCCCTTGAGAAAAACGATGACTGTGCAAAAGTATCAATAGTGGGCGCAGGTATGGAAAGCCACCCCGGAGTTGCCTCAAAAATGTTTGAAGCGCTTTACGATTCGGGAATAAACATAAAAATGATTTCAACAAGCGAAATCAAACTTTCGGTGCTTATTGATCTGGAACTTGCAGACCGTGCGGTTAAAGCCGTTCATGATAAGTTTTTACGGTAATTTTAAATCCCCGTCAGACCGACGGGGATTTTTCTTTCAAAAAAGTGTCGTTATATGCAGAAAAAAACCTTGACAAAAGGACTTATTATGGTATAATAATTTCTGCTGCACGGTGGATGTAGCTTAGTTGGTTAAAGCGCCGGTTTGTGGCACCGGAGACCGTGGGTTCGAGTCCCATCTTCCACCCCATAGCACCGGCTTCGGTAAATAATACCGGGGCCGTTTGCTTTATAACTTAATATTGGGGTGTCGTCAAGCGGTAAGACACAGCACTTTGACTGCTGCATTCGTAGGTTCGAATCCTGCCAC
>CAKSTF010000013.1 GCA_934491515.1 uncultured Eubacteriales bacterium | reverse complement strand
AATTCCTATTTCGGTTACACGGTCCAGAACGAGCGCGGCAAGCCCACCAACAGCGAATTTATTGCCATGATAAGCGACAAACTCCGCCTGCAGTTCAAATGCGCGTCGTAAATTACATTAGGTTTTATTAAACAAAAAGAAAAGAGAGTACGGCGAATCCGTACTCTCTTTTTTTCTTTCAACTTGTTTTTTCACTCAAGGGAAAATTTTGATGTGTTTCTAGCAATTTGCCTAAACATTTGTAATTGGAATTTTTTATGGTATAATGCATGTGGTATAGTAAAACGAACGCTTTTACGAACTTGTAAAGTATTGTTGATTAAATTTTTAATTTTTTTGCAATAGAATAACAGCAAAGTCCGGATTTAAGGACACCGGGCACAGTATAATCAAATTATACCACTGCAAAACCCTTAGATTAAAGAAATAATTTTTAATTCAGGAGGTAAAAAAATGAAAGACTTAGGCATTTTCACTTCGCAATATCCGGTTTCAAAGACACTTCGTTTTGAACTGAAACCTATAAAGGAAACGGAAAAATACATTAATGAAAAAGGCATAATCGGAATAGACGAAAAACTTGCGGAAAGTTATAAAAAGATGAAGAAAACCATCGATGAATTTCACAAAGATTTTATCGAGAAGGCGTTAAGTAGGGTGCAGCTCAATCATCTTGAAGAGTACTTAGCACTTTATTTTGCAGATTCTAATGAAAAGAATTCTGCAAATTATGATAAAAAATTTAAAGAAGTAAAAGCATCACTGCGAAAAGAAATTGTGCAGTACTTTAAGAATGTTGAAGACTTCAAGATTATTAATAAAAAAGACCTTATTAAAAAAAGACTTGAAGAATGGATTGACGAATTTCATCCGGAGTTGTACTATGACCCGGAATTTAATAATTTTACAACATACTTTACCGGGTATAATGAAAATCGTATGAATCTTTACAGTGACGAAGAAAAATCCACGGCGGTAGCATACCGCTTGATTGATGAAAATCTTCCGAGATTTCTTGATAACATCAGCGTGTATGAAAAGGTGAAGAACAGTGACGTTGCAAAGGAAATCCCGCAGGTAGTCAAAGATATGGAACCATGGCTTAATGTATCGTCGCTTGACGAAATGTTTTCCGTGAATGCATATAACGATATGCTTACACAGTTGCAGATTGATGCTTATAATACGGTTATAGGTGGCAGAAGCGATGAAAACGGTAAAATTAAAGGGTTAAATGAATATATAAACCTTTATAACCAACAGCATCCCGATTCTAAACTTCCTAAAATGAAGATGCTTTATAAGCAACTTCTGTCCGATAGAGGGATCATATCGTGGCTGCCCGAAAAGTTTAATGATGCGCAGGAACTTTTTGATTCTGTTGAAGCCTTTTCACGCGATGTTATAACCGAGGAATTGCTTAACAATTTACAGACGATTTTAAACGAACTTCCAAAGAGAAATACTTCGCATGTGTATATACGTAACGATTCATCTATAAGTGATATTTCGAATAATTTGTTCGGATATTATGGTGTATTTAAAGATTCTTTTGAAAAGAAAAACAAAGCCGACTATATATCGGTGTCCGTACTGCAGGAAGCACTTGATAAATATGTATCTACGCTTGACAGGGAAGAATATTCGTATATATTCAAGGCGTATTCACCAAATTGCGTTGCTTCATATTTTGCAGATAAACTCTGCGATGCCAATAAAGATTATCTCAAACATATATCGGATACTTATGCTGAATTGCAATCTGTTCTTATGATCGGGCATGATGATAAATATTCATTGTCCAAGACCGATAAAGAATTGTTAAAGGCATATCTTGACAGCGTTATGGACCTTTTGCATTTTGTAAAACCGTTATACCTTGAGAATGGTGCGTCTGTTGAAAAAGATGAGATTTTTTATAATACATTCACACCAATTTATGAACAATTGAAACAGGTTACAAAACTTTATGATAAGGTACGTAACTTTGCGACAAAAAAGCCGTACAGCACAGAAAAGATTAAATTGAATTTCGGATCCAGCACGCTTTTAAACGGATGGGACTTAAATAAGGAAACGCAGAATCTTGGCATATTGCTCATAAAAGATGGGAATTACTACTTGGGCGTAATGGACACGAAAAGCAATAAAGCGTTTGAAAAAATTCCGGATTGCAACTCGGAAGATGTTTACCAAAAGATAATGTACAAGTTATTACCGGGTCCAAATAAAATGCTTCCAAAAGTTTTCTTTTCAAAGTCACGAATTGAGGAATTTGCTCCAAGTGAAGAAATAATGTCGATTTACGGAAAAGGTACATTCAAAAAAGGTGATAACTTCAATATTGAAGACTGTCATAAATTGATTGACTTTTTTAAAGCATCAATCGAAAAGCACCCGGAATGGAAAGAATACGGATTTAAATTTTCGCCTACTGAATCCTATGAAGATATAAGCGGATTTTACCGCGAAGTATCGGAACAGGGATACAAACTAACATTTAAGTCTATACCTGCAGAATACGTTGATTCACTTGTGAATGACGGCAAACTATATCTTTTCCAAATATATAATAAGGATTTTTCGCCGAACGCAAAAGGTAACCCGAATTTACACACAATGTATTGGAAAGCCTTGTTCGATAAGGAAAATCTTTCGGATGTTGTATATAAATTAAACGGGCAGGCAGAAATTTTCTACCGGCGCAAATCTATCGTTGATAAACAAATCGTTCATCCGGCAAATCAACCAATCAATAAAAAGAATCCCGGTCTTGAGGGACAGAAAAGCACATTTGCCTATGATATTATAAAAGACCGCCGTTATACAGTTGATAAATATCAATTACATATTCCGATTACCGCAAATTTCAAGGCCTTCGGCTCTTTGAAATTTAACGAAAAAGTATGCGCGTATCTTAAGGAAAATCCCGATGTAAAGGTAATAGGTATTGACCGCGGTGAGCGTCATCTGTTGTACTTATCAATGGTTGACCGTGACGGTAAGGTTGTAAAGGACCGTGACGGAAATTATATTCAATATTCGCTGAATACGATTACCGGCGAGTATAAAAATGCTAACGGAGCGACTGTAAAGTTTAGTACACCGTACCATGATTTGCTTGATAAAAAAGAAGACGAGCGTACAAAAGCCCGTGAAAATTGGGGAGTTATTGAAAACATAAAAGAACTGAAATCAGGCTATATGAGCCAGGTCGTTCATCATATTTCAAAACTTATGGTTGAATATAACGCTATCGTGGTAATGGAGGATTTAAACAACTCCTTTAAAAACGGACGCAAAAAAGTGGAAAAGCAGGTTTATCAAAATTTTGAAAAGGCATTGATAGAAAAATTGAACTATCTTGTTTTTAAAGATTATCCGGTTGATGCCTGCGTTGGATTATATCATGCGCTTCAATTGACAGAAAGGTTCGACTCTTTTAAAAAACTTACTAAACAAACAGGCTTTATCTTTTATGTGCCTGCATGGTGCACAAGTAAAATTGACCCTGTAACCGGATTTGTTGACTTTTTGAAGCCAAAATATAAGTCTGTTAAAGAAGCAAAGCAATTTTTCTCAAAATTTGACAGTATTTGTTATAATGCAGAAAAAGATTGGTTTGAGTTCTCTTTTGATTACAATAACTTTACGAAAAAGGCAGAGGGTACAAAATCCGATTGGACCATATGCACATACGGAGAACTTCGCTATGCTTATAACAAAAGACTTAATAACGGTCACGGCGGATATGAAAAATGGAATGTTACAGAAAAAATAAAGGAACTTTTTGCCGAAAACGATATTGATTATACTGCAGGCGATTTGGTTCCGGAAATTAATGTGCAAAACAAGTCTGCCTTTTTTGTTTCGCTTATAAAGTGTATGCAAGTAATTCTTGCCATGCGTTATAGCAGTGCCGATGACGGTAAGGACTTTATTCTTTCACCTGTTGCAGACGAAAACGGTGAATTTTTCTGCAGTGAAGGAAGAACCGACGGTTTGCCGCAGGATGCCGACGCAAACGGAGCATATAACATTGCCCGCAAAGGCTTGTGCGTGCTTGAAAAAATTGATAACGCCGATAAGTATTCTGACTGGAACACTAAGATTCCAAACAAGGAATGGCTTAATTTTGTTCACGAACATTCGTGACGCGTAATATGGAACATCCAATACTTATAACATGGCTCAACGATTATGCCTTTTGCCCCGTATCGATTTATTTTCATAATCTTTACGGGGAAAAAGACAGTATTTCATATCAAGATACACAGCAAATAAATGGTACGGATGCACACAAAGCCGTTGACGGTGGCAATTATTCTACAAGAACATCTATTTTGTGCGGGATAAGTGTGTTTTGTGAAAAATACAATTTGATTGGAAAAATAGACATATTTAACACCGTCTCGGGAGAACTGTGCGAAAGAAAAAAGCATGTAACAACGGTGTATGACGGATATGTATTTCAACTGTACGGACAGTATTTTTCACTTAAAGAAATAGGATTTTCCGTAAAATCTTTGACAATTAGAAGTCTTGATGATAATAAATCTTATTCAGTATGTTTGCCCGAAAATGATTTTGAAATGTTTGGGAAGTTTGAAAAGACAATAGATGAAATAAACAATTTTGACATATTGTCATTCAAGCAGTCTAATCGGAAAAAGTGCGAGAGATGCATTTACGAGCCATTATGTGACAGTTCATTGCTGTAATGAGGTGTTAATATGATAAGTGCCGGAGATTTTGCAAAAAAGCAAATTGCCTTTGTGTTTTTTAATCACGGAGAAAAGTTGTCGTTTTCTAATGATAATTTTGTTGTCAGAGACAAAGACGGGAAGATAAAGTTTCAATGTACATGCTATCGACTGTTCTTAGTCTTCGCTATAGGTCACGGGAGTATAACAAGCGGATTGATTCAACGCTCAAAACGTTTTGGTTTTTCTATTGTACTGATGACCCAGGGTTTTCGCCCGTATCAAAATATTGGTTTTTCGTTAGAAGGCAACACCGTGCTTCGTAAAGCACAGTATGAATATTCGTCGCTTGATTTAGCAAAACATATCACCGAAAACAAGATGAAAAATCAAAGACGACTTATAATGTCACTCAGAAACAAGAGCGAAAAGCAAACGGAAGCAATCGTCCTTATTGATGATTATATTCTGCAATTGGAAGGCGCAAACAGTTTAAATGCGATTATGGGGATAGAAGGATGCGCAGCAAAAGTGTTCTTTATGAACTATTTTAACAATATTCTTTGGAATCGAAGGGCGCCGAGAATAAAAAACGATATGATAAATACATTGCTTGATATTGGGTATACGATTTTGTTTTCTTTTACGGATGCAATCTTAAGTTGCTATGGATTTGACGTTTATTGCGGGGTAATGCATAAGAACTTTTATATGCGAAAATCACTTGTATGCGACATAGTTGAGCCGTTCAGGTGTATTATAGATGCGCAAATTCGCAAGGCGATAAATCTTAAACAGTGTAAGGAAGAAGACTTTATTATTGAAAACGGAAGATATTCTTTAAAATGGGAAAAGAATACAGAATATATTTCATGGCTTGCAAAGCCGATTATAGAGCATAAATCCGATATTCATTTATATATCCAATCTTATTACAGAGCGTTTATGAAGCATAGGTCAGCGGGGGAATACCCCGAGTTTTTGTTGTAGGTGTATTAAATTGATTTTAATAAGTTACGATATTTCAAATGATAAAAAACGCACAAAATTTGCCAAGTATCTTTCAAAGTTTGGACATAGGCTGCAATATTCTGTTTTTGAAATAGAAAACAGCGAAAGAATTCTGAACAATATTACGGCAGATTTAAACAATAAATTTTTGAAGGTATTTGATCAAACGGACAGTGTGTATGTAATTCGGCTTAACCCATATTGTAGTATTACAAGATACGGATATGCAAAGAATGAAGAAAAGGATTTTTTTGTTATAAAATAACAGTTGCAAACCCAAGTCTTAATGAGGTATAATATGTTGGAAATAGGGTTATTGAGGAAAAAACGCATGATAATCTGTTGCATATTACTATATAAGGGTTTATATTTTTGGCCAAAATAACAATACACGCTTTAATAACCCTATTAAATTTCTACTATTGTAGATTGGACGAGGATGAGGCTTAGATTGAAAATTTAATAACCTTATTAAATCTTTTATACATAGCACTACATTATTGTGCACCAAACTTCTATAGTTTAATGGACAGAAATGTTGTTCTATCCAAAAAATAAGGAGCGCGTTCTTTTTAGAATGCGTTCTTTATGTTAAAATCACAAACACCCACTTTGCAAGTGGGTGTTTTCTTGCTCCCGTAGGTGTGGGAACTGAGGTAAAACACAAGACATTTGGCGAAGGCACCGTTGTTTGGATGGACAAGGCTAAAAAGTACATCCGCGTTAAATTTACTGCGGGCGAAAAACAGTTCATTTTCCCCGATGCCTTTATTTCAGGTTTTTTAACTTTGAAATAAAATTCTTACAGGTGTGTTTTAGGATACTCCTAATTCGCAGAATTACTGTATGATAGCATACCGTATGGTACAAAACCGGTACATACATTATGATATTGTATTAACCGGAACAAGCAATATGAACCTTATCAAGGTTAAATATCGGCTTGTGTAAATAAAAGAAAGGCGGTAAAAAATTATGTCAAAGATGGCTTATCAGTCAAACTCGCGTCACTGCGGTACCTGCACCTATTGGTGCGGAAAACAAGAACCTAATTATTCCTGTACTACTGTAACAGTAGATCAAAGCGAACGTGCAAGGTGCACTGCGGGGGGAATGTCAAATGCGCCTGCAAGCCACGTTTGTTACAAATGGCAGCAAAGGTTTAAAAGATGAATTGCAGTGAGTCGTTTGGCACATAGGCAATGCGCGTTCCGATATTCAGGCGTTGCCTTAAACCCTGCCCCCTCGGGGCAGGGTTTTCTTTGTCCGGTGCAGATAAAACAAGTTTAAATTATGACGAAAAACGGGCACTATATTTAGCAGAAATGACATATTGCAACACACGATATATTGTGGTAGAATATGCTACAATGTTTCGGTTTATACTATTTATAGGGGCGGTGAGGGCAAATTAACATATACGGGTTCCAAAAAATGACACTGCTTGACTTTCCGCAGCATGTGGCGGCTGTTGTGTTTACGGGCGGATGTGATCTGCGCTGTCCGTTTTGCCACAATTCACCGCTTGTAACGGCGATAGATCCGGCGGAAAAATACAATACCGAGGACGTTTTAAAATACCTTTCTTCAAGAAAAAAACTTTTGGACGGCGTGGCGATATCGGGCGGCGAGCCGCTTTTGCAGGTTGACATTGCCGGATTTATTAAAAAGATAAAGGAAATGGGTTTTAAGGTAAAACTTGATACAAACGGCAGTTTTCCCGACAAACTCGGCGAATTGGTTGAAGAAAAACTTGTGGACTATATAGCGGTAGACATAAAAAATTGCCGCGAAAAGTATCCGCAAACGGTGGGCGTGCCTTCGTACAGCCTTGAAAATCTTGACCGTTCTATGGAAATTCTGAAAAACGGCGGTATAGATTACGAATACCGCACAACGGTGGTAAAACAACTTCACACGGTGGAGGACATTATTAAAATAGGCGAGTGGATAAAGGGCGCTCCGCGCTATTTTCTGCAAAACTTTGCCGACAGCGGCAGGCTTATAAACGCAGACGCCGGATATACCGCGCACGACAAAGAAACGCTTTTGCGCATGAAAGCGGCGGTTTCGCCGTTTGTGGGAAACGTTCAGGTAAGAGGAATTTAAAAAAAACACAATATATTGTGTTTTGATACTTGACAAGATACAAGATAAGTGATATATTGTTAAGGCAACAAAGTTCAATAACAAAGATATATAATAGGGGGACACAGAAAAATGTATTCAGTAACTAAACGCGACGGCAAAATAGTGGGCTTTGAACTTTCAAAGATAAGCGCCGCTATCAAAAAGGCGTTTGACGCCTGCGAGAGGGAATATAATCCCGAAATAATTGATTTTCTCGTGCTTAAAGTAACATCGGATTTTGAACCGAAAATCGAAAACGGTACGATTACCGTTGAAAAGATTCAGGACAGCGTTGAGTCGGTACTCAGTAAGGCCGGATACGATGATGTTTCAAAGGCCTATATTCTTTACCGTAAACAGCGTGAGAACATCCGTAATATCGGCGCTACCATGCTTGACTACAAAAAGATTGTTGATAACTACCTTAACGTAGCCGACTGGCGTGTAAAGGAAAACTCCACCGTTACATATTCGGTAGGCGGTCTTATCCTTTCAAACTCGGGCGCCATAACCGCGAATTACTGGCTTTCCGAGGTGTACGATGAAGAGATCGGCAATGCTCACAGAAACGCCGATATACACATCCACGATCTTTCCATGCTTACCGGTTACTGCGCAGGCTGGTCGCTTAAACAGTTGATTCAGGAAGGTCTCGGCGGAGTTCCCGGCAAGATTACGTCTTCTCCGGCTTCGCACCTTTCAACGCTTTGCAACCAGATGGTAAACTTCCTCGGCATCATGCAGAACGAGTGGGCGGGCGCTCAGGCTTTTTCCTCTTTCGATACTTATCTTGCGCCCTTTGTTAAGGTAGATAACCTCACATACAGGGAAGTAAAACAGTGCATACAGTCGTTTATCTACGGCGTAAACACTCCCTCGCGTTGGGGTACGCAGTCTCCGTTTACCAACATAACCCTTGACTGGACCGTTCCTAACGACCTTGCCGAACTTACCTGCATTGTAGGCGGCAAGGAAATGGACTTTAAGTATAAAGACTGTAAGCGCGAAATGGATATGGTTAACAAGGCGTTTATCGAGATTATGATTGAAGGCGACGCCAACGGCAGGGGATTCCAGTATCCTATACCCACATACTCCATAACCCGTGACTTTGACTGGTCCGACACCGAAAACAACCGTTTGCTGTTTGAGATGACCGCTAAGTACGGCACGCCTTATTTCTCCAACTATATCAACAGCGATATGGAGCCGTCCGACGTTCGCTCCATGTGCTGCAGACTTCGTCTTGACCTGCGCGAACTCCGCAAGAAATCGGGCGGTTTCTTCGGCAGCGGCGAGTCCACCGGTTCTGTAGGCGTTGTAACGATAAATATGCCACGCATTGCATATCTTGCTAAGGATAAAGAGGACTTTTACAAGCGCCTTGACCATATGATGGACATTGCGGCACGCTCCCTTAAAGTTAAGCGTACGGTTATAACAAAACTGCTTGATAACGGTCTGTATCCCTATACCAAGCGTTACCTCGGCACCTTCAACAACCACTTCTCCACAATCGGTCTTGTCGGTATGAACGAAGCGGGCCTCAACGCCAAGTGGATTGGCAAGGATATGACCAATAAGGAAACTCAGGACTTTACGGTAGAGGTTCTCAACCATATGCGCAACAAACTTTCCGACTATCAGGAAATGTACGGCGACCTTTACAACCTTGAAGCAACTCCGGCGGAGTCTACCTCTTATCGTCTTGCCAAGCACGATAAAAAGCGCTACCCCGATATAATAACCGCTAACGAGGACGGAACTCCCTACTACACAAACTCTTCGCACCTTCCCGTAGGCTTTACCGAAGATATTTTCACGGCGCTTGATATTCAGGACGAACTGCAGACCCTTTACACGTCCGGAACCGTGTTCCATGCGTTCCTCGGCGAAAAACTTCCCGATTGGTCGGCTGCGGCAAATCTTGTACGCAAGATTGCGGAAAACTACAAGTTACCGTATTACACAATGTCGCCCACATACTCGGTATGTAAGAATCACGGATATATAGCCGGCGAACACTTCTCCTGCCCCGAATGCGGTGAAAAGACAGAGGTTTACAGCCGTATCACCGGTTATTACCGCCCCGTACAGAACTGGAACGATGGTAAGACCCAGGAATACAAAGACCGTAAGACCTACGATATAGCGCATTCGCATCTTACGCATGAAGGCTGCGTATGCGGTTCCGAGCCTGCCGAAAAGACAGAAGTGACCGCCGAACAGGACGCTACTTATCTTTTTGCAACTCCGACCTGCCCCAACTGCAAAATAGCGGCTTCGATACTTGATAAACAGGGTGTGGCTTACGAAAAAGTTTTCGCAAACGAACATCCCGATCTTGTAAACGAATTCGGCATTAAGCAGGCACCCACGCTGGTTGTTGTAAAGAACGGCACGGTGGGCAAGTATGCAGGTGTTTCGGACATAAAAAAATATCTTAACGTGTGAGTGACTTAATTGATGATTTACGATATTATCATAATCGGCGGCGGCCCTGCGGGGCTCGTCGCCGCACTGTACGCAAGACGTGCCCGCAAAAGCGTACTGGTGATTGAAAAGGCGGGTTTCGGCGGACAGATAACCTATTCTCCCAAGGTTGAAAACATACCGGGTTTCTGCGAACTTTCAGGCAACGAATTTGCTGAAAAACTTGTAGACCAGGTAATAAATCAGGGCGCCGACTTTGAATCCGCTGAAGTGCTTTCCGTTAAAACGGGCGATATTAAAACCGTGGTGACAGACAGCGGCGAATACAAAGCAAAAGCGGTTATTGTCGCCACCGGTGCCAAACACAGGTGTTTGGGTCTTGAGCGTGAAGATAAGTTCATAGGCGAGGGAATATCCTTCTGCGCTGTTTGCGACGGTGCTTTTTACCTTGATAAAACAGTTGCGGTCATAGGCGGCGGAAATTCCGCTTTACAGGAGGCACTGCTTTTATCCGACCAGGCAAAAAAGGTATATGTGATACAGAATCTTGACTTTTTAACGGGCGAAGCGGCGCTTCAGCAGGCGCTTGCCAAAAAGAATAACGTTGAAATTATTTTGGGATCCGTGCTGGACGCATACTTAGGCGAAAACGAAATTACCGGCGTGCGCGTAAAGCGCGAGGCAACCGGCGAACTTTCCGAAATAGCGCTTGACGGCGTTTTCCTTGCAATAGGTCTTATTCCGCAAAACGAACCTTTTGCCGATATTATCAATCTTGACGGCAGGGGATACGCCGATACGGACGAATCCTGCGTTGCCGGTGACGGAGTTTTTGTTGCGGGCGACTGCCGCGCAAAGCGCATAAGGCAGGTTACCACCGCTGCGGCGGACGGTGCGGTTGCAGCTCTTGCCGCATGTGATTATGTGGATTCTTTAACTTAATATTGAGAGGAGTCTTTTTCTTGAAAAAAATCATTTCCTTTACAGTTGCTTTATTGCTGATAGTCTTCTGTTTTGCCGGATGTAAAACCCGTGAAGAAACAAGACCCGAAAACGACACCACAACGCCCAAACCGGCGCAATGCGTTTTGGTATAACGGCGGCTTTGCGCAGTTTTAATATTAAAAAAGGAGAAAGGGTGCTTTTTGCGCCCTTTGCGGTTTTATGGTTAAAGGAAATATACAAAAAATACGCGAAAATTTACAAAATGATGAGGCGGCGCTTATATTAAGCGCGCCCAACCGCTTTTATTTAACGCGCTTTCCTTCAAGCGACGGCGCCGTACTTATAACTGCAGATTCAGCCGTGTTTTTGATAGATTCACGCTATTACGAAAAGGCAAAAAATACAGTTACGGGATACAGGGTAGTTTTGTGCACCGACCTTTTGCTACAGATTTCCGAAATGCTTAAAGAACAGGGGACAGAACGCCTTTATATCGAGAGCGACTATGTAAGTATAGCGCAGTTTGAACGGCTTAACCTTAAACTCGGCGTTACCGTTTCAGACGGTACATGGCTTTCGGAAAAATTATCCGAAATGCGCGCCGAAAAAACCGAAAGCGAAATTAAACTTATTTCCGCCGCGCAGGCGCTTACCGATGAAACTTTTTCGTATATCCTGCCGCGGATAGAGGCAGGCAGAACCGAAAAACAGGTGATGCTTGATATGGAATTTTTTATGCGTAAGTCGGGTGCCGACGCCGTAGGGTTTGATTTTGTGGTGGTGTCAGGCAAAAATTCTTCTCTGCCGCATGGCGTGCCTACCGAAAAAGTTATAGAAAAGGGCGACTTTATAACCATGGACTTCGGTGCCGAAGTAGGCGGTTACCGCAGTGATATGACGCGTACGGTAGCAGTAGGCGAAGTTTATGAAAAACAGCGCCTTGTATACGATACGGTGCTTAAAGCGCAAAACGCGGCGCTTTCAAGAGCAAAGGCAGGAAAAGAGTGTGCGGATATTGATAAGACTGCCCGTGATATAATAAAAGAGGCGGGTTTCGGCAACTGTTTCGGGCATGCCCTCGGTCACAGTGTGGGTATTGAAATACACGAGACGCCGACCCTCAGTCCGCGCAGCAGCGCAACGCTTAAAAGCGGCAATGTTGTAACGGTCGAGCCGGGAATTTATATTGAAGGCGAGTTCGGCGTAAGAATAGAGGATATGGTACTGATAACCGAAACGGGAATTATGAATTTTACAAAAAGCCCGAAAGAACTTATAATACTTTAAAAAAGATTTTTGCTTTGTATAAACAAAAGGACCGAAGTTTTACTTCGGTCCTTTTAAAATTTGTTTTCCTTTTATGATTTTTTGGGAAATATAAGTTTTATTTCCGTGCCCACGCCGGGTTCGCTTGTAAGTTCTATTCTGCCGCCGTGGCAGGTAACCGCGTGTTTTACTATCGAAAGACCAAGCCCCGTTCCGCCCGATTCTTTTGAATGGCTTTTATCAACCCTGTAAAAGCGTTCAAAAATTCTGTCTTTGTGCTCGGGGGCTATGCCTATTCCCGTGTCCTTTACGGCAACAGCGGCCTCGTTTTTTGTAACGCCCGTGGTTATTGTTACGCTGCCGCCTTTTTTATTGTACTTAACGGCATTGTCGCAAAGATTGTAAATCGTTTCGTAAATCAGGTGCGGAACACCGTTTATAACGGCGCTGTCGCCGTTTACCGTAATCATAACGTCGCTGTCCCCGGCGGTTTTTGAAAGATTTTCGGCAACCTCTGCCGATACTGTTTTAAGATCTACTGCCTCTTTAGGCATATCTTCGCTTTCGTCAAGTTCCGAAAGTCTTATAATATCGTTTATCAGCGATAAAAGCCTTGTTGCTTCCTTCTTGATGTGACCTACGAATCGGGGCATATCTTCGCTTTTCACCATGCCCTGTTCTATTAAATCGGCGCTGCCGATTATGCCCTGAAGCGGAGTTTTAAGTTCATGTGAAACATTGGCGGTAAATTCACGCCTTGTTTGCTCGGCAAACGCTTTTTCGGTAATGTCAAAGGCAAGGATTACGCAACCTAAAGTTTCGCCCGAAAACTCAATGCGGCTTATATCAAAACGGTATTCTCTGCCCGAACGCTCTTCATTAAGTTCCGAATGACCGCAGGAAAGCGCTTTTTCTATTGCCTCGTTCATTTCGCGGCTGCGGTCAACAGCAAGAAATTCACCGCCCTCAGCGCTTACGTCCGTTCCGAAAATACGCCTTGCCGCAGGGTTAATATTAAGCACCGTACCGGAATTGTCAAGAAGAACAAGGCCTTCGTTAAGATTTTCGGTTATCTGGGAAAATTCATCTGTTTTACGGCGCAGAGTGTAAAGCTGCCGCTTTATTTCCCTGTGCTGTCTGTCTATCCTTGAAAGCAGGGGAGCCAGTTCTTCGTAAGTGTCGTTTTCAAGAGGACGTTCAAGGTCGATATCGTTAAGCGGTTTTACTATGTTTTTGGAAAGTTTTTTCGCAAGCACTGCGGAAATTATAAGCGCCGCCACGAATATTGCAAGTATGGGCTGCAGCATACCGATAACAAGCGACCACACCGCAGCGTAACTTGTGGAAATTCTCAGCACCGTGCCGTCCGCCATCAGTTTTGCGCGGTATACTGTCTTTTGGGTAAGGGTAGAGGAATATCTGCGGCTTACGCCGTATCCGGCGTTAAAAGCCTGTTTTATCTCTTCACGTTCGGCGTGGTTAGGCAGTTTCGAGGCGTCTGTCGCGGTGTCGTATAAAACAGTGCCGTCTTTGTCAATCCATGTAAGGCGGTAGCGGTCGGATTTTGCATTCTTTAAATACTCTTCACCGCTTTCGGCAACCGCGGTTTCCGCAAGATTTAACTGCTCGCTTAACTGGCTTTCCTGAACATTGCCGAAATAATCGTATAAAACGCCTATCATAACCGTAAGCGTTATAAGCAAAACACTTGCCGCAACGGTAAGTATTGATTTGAAAATTTTACTTGTCATTGTTTTTTGCCTCCAAACGGTAACCTACGTTGCGCACGGTTTCAATTGCTTTTGCGCTGTCACCGAGTTTTTGACGCAGTGTTCTTATATGCATATCGACCGTTCTGGTTTCTCCGATATAATCCTCGCCCCATACCTCGCTGAAAAGGCGGTCTCTTGTAAAAACAGTGCCCGGGTGCGACATAAAAAGTTTCAGCAGTTCAAATTCTTTAAAGGTAAGGTTTACACGTTTTCCGTTTGCCGTCACCGTGCGTTCCGTTGTGTTAAGTTCAATATCCGCAGCTTTCAAAAGATTGAAGGAGTCCTGCTTTTTAACACGGCGCAGCACCGCCTTTATACAGGAAACAAACTCAAGAACACCGAAAGGTTTTGTGATGTAGTAGTCTGCGCCAAGGTCCAGACTCTGTATCTTATCGTATTCGGTACCCTTTGCGGTGGCCATTATAATCGGGATATCGCAGTAAATCGGGGAATTTTTAAGCCTCCGCAGTATTTCCACACCGTCCGTACCGGGAAGCATGATATCAAGCACGATAAGTTCGGGTTTTTCCTCCACTTTAAGCGCCTCAAGAAAAGAGTCGCCGTCGGAAAATCCGCGTGCTTCAAATCCCGTGGAAGTAAGCGCATAAACTTCAATATCGCGTATGCTTGAATCATCCTCAACGCACCAGATCATAAAGGTACCTCCTTTTTTGACGCACAGATTGCCGCGGAAATACCGCCCGCAACACTGAAAACGCGTTTATTCGTTGTGAACTCCCGTTATTGAAAAAATAACCCATTCCGCAATATTTACGGCGTGGTCGCCTATGCGTTCAAAGTATTTGGCAATTATTATAAGGTCTATTGCCGCTTCTCCGTCTGCCGGAAAAGCACCTATTTTCGCAATAAGGTCGTCCTTTATCTTTTTAAAGTAACCGTCTACTATGTCGTCTTCTGCAATTACTTTTTCTGCACCTATTATATCATGTTTTACAAATGCGTCAATACTGTCTGTTACCATACTTATGGTAGCGCGTGCCATGTCGCTCAGCGTTTTATCGTCGAACGCCGAACCGTCGTTTTGCATAAGGATTATTTCCGAAATGTCCTCCGCCTGATCGCCTATGCGCTCCATATCGGTTATCATTTTAAGCGCTGCCGATACCTGGCGCAGATCACGCGCCACCGGCTGCTGCTGTAAAAGCACTTTAAGGCACAGCGATTCAATATCCCGTTCCTTGCGGTCTATTTCGCTGTCAAGCGGCGCTACCTTTTTGGCAAGCGTTTTATTTCCTTCGCAAAGCGCTTTTGATACAAGGGCTATTACCTCTTCGCAAAGCGCGCCCATTTCTGTAAGTTCCCGATTTAAAAGTGAAAGTTGATTGTCAAATCTTCTTCTCATTTTAACCGAACCTCCCCGTTATATAGTCTTCGGTACGCTTATCCGCAGGGGTTGAGAATATCTTTTCGGTATTTCCGTATTCAACAAGTTCGCCCAAAAGGAAAAATGCGGTGTTATCGGATATTCTTACTGCCTGCTGCATATTGTGCGTTACGATTATTATTGTGTATTTGGTTTTCAGCGCGGCTGCCAATTCTTCTATTTTTGAAGTCGATATCGGGTCGAGTGCCGATGTCGGTTCGTCCATCAGCAGAACCTGCGGTTCAACAGCCAAAGCCCTTGCTATGCATAAACGCTGCTGCTGGCCGCCCGAAAGGGAAAGCGCGTTTTTGGTGAGTCTGTCTTTAACTTCATCAAATATGGCGGCGTCGCGCAGCGAACGCTCCACAATATCGTTGAGTTTTGCACGGTTTTTGATTCCGTGGGTGCGCGGTCCGTATGCCACGTTGTCGTAAATGCTCATCGGGAAGGGATTCGGTTTTTGAAAAACCATACCTATTTCTCTGCGCAGTTCGTTTACGTCGGTGCCGTCGGCAAAAATATCATTTCCCCTGTATCTTACGTCGCCCGTTATCTTAACGCCGTCTACCAGATCGTTCATACGGTTAAGCGTTTTAAGAAATGTGGATTTTCCGCAGCCCGAGGGGCCTATCAGCGCGGTTATGTTATTTTCTTTTATGTCAATGTTTACGTTTTTAAGCGCTTCGTGATCTCCGTACCACAGGCACAGGTCTTTTACAGTGATTATATTGCTCATATATCTTTCTTCCTTTTAAAACTTTTTCCTACAAGATACGCCGCAAGATTTATAAAAAGCGTAAGAAAGGTGAGTATTGCCGCTATCGCAAACGCTACTCCGAACTCGCCCTGTTCTTTGGCATACACATAAAGCGCTACCGAAAGAGTGGCGCCGGAACTTTTAAGACCTTCCACGATTCCGTTTACCGCGTGTGCAAATCCCGCCGTGAAAAGCAGTGCCGCCGATTCGCCTAAAATTCTGCCTACAGAAAGTATGCAGCCGGTTATAACGCCGTCCACACACCCGGGAAGAACCACCGTTCTTATAACGCGCCATTTTCCGGCGCCCAGCCCGAAAGCGCCTTCGCGGTAACTTTGCGGTACCGTTTTTAAACTTTCCTGAGTTGTGCGCATAACAGTCGGCAGATTCATTATAACAAGGGTCAGGGCGCCCGCTAAAAGCGAAGTTTGCATATTAAGAAACTGGCAAAAGAACAGCATGCCCACAAGTCCGTATATTACCGAGGGTATGCCCGAAAGGGTCTCTGCCGCATATTCGATAACGGAAACAAGTTTTTTGTTTTTTGCATATTCCGTAAGGTATACCGCAGCGCCTACGCCAAGCGGCAGCACTATCGCTATCGTCGCCAAAACAATGTATACCGTGTTAAGTATATCGGGCAGTATGCCTATCGTGCCGGACAGGTAACTCGGCTTTGTTGTAAGCAATTTAAACGATATATTCGGAATACCCTTTATAAAAATATAAAGAATAAGGGAAACCGTAAGCGCCGCCGTAAACAGCGCGGCTGTGTAGGAGAGAGTTTTCATTACCGCTATATACGCTTTCCGCTTTGCGGAAATTTTAGTTTGTTTCACGGTTTCAGTCCTCCTTTTTATGCTTTAAAAAGAAATTAAGAGTAGCGTTTATAAGCATTATGAACAGGAAAAGTACAAGTGCTATTGAAAACAACGCCTGGCGCTGAAGTCCCGAAGAATAGGACATTTCGCTTGCTACCGCAGTGGTAAGAAAACGAACGCTTCCGAAAAGTTCAGGCATATTGGGCGCGTTGCCCGATACCATCATAACCGCCATTGCTTCGCCTATGGCTCTGCCTAGACCTAAAACGACAGCCGCGGCAATTCCGCTTTTTGCTGCCGGAACCGAAACCTTGAAATATGTTTCGCAGGGTGTGGCGCCAAGGGCAAGCGATGCGTCTTCGTATTCCTTCGGTACAGCGTCAAGCGCCGTTAAGGATACTTTTATGACCGACGGCAATATCATTATTGAAAGTACCGCTATCGCCGCCAAAAGGCTTGAGCCGTCCGCTAAATTAAACACTTTTCTTATAAACGGAACAAGTACCAGCATACCTACAAGACCGTATACAACAGAGGGGATACCGGCTAAAAGTCCTATTGCGGCTTCCATAAAACTGCGTATTCCGCGCGGTGCAAACTTTGCAAGATAAACGGCGGACAGGAAACCTATCGGCACGCCTATAAGAATAGCGCCTGCCGTGCCGTAAATGCTCGTAAGTATAAAGGGGAGTATGCCGTATTGCGGTTCTGCCGCGGTAGACGCCCACTTCTTACCGAAAAGGAATTTAATAAGCCCTATTTCTTTTATTGCGGGAATACCTGCTATGATAAGATAAACCGATATCAGAAGTACAAATGCAACGGTTACAAGCCCTGCTATAAGAAAAATACCGTGTATTATGTTTTCCGCTAACTGTTTTTTGTTTTTCATAATATTCTCCGATTAAACAACTTCATTGTAAACGGGATATGGCGGCAGGTTACTGCCGCCGTACCGTGTTAGTTTTTCAGTTTGCCGCAACGGCGCCTGCTTTTGCGATTATGTCCGCTGCCTGCTTTGAAAGTGCGAAGTCAAAGAACTTCTGCGCTGCGTCTGACAACGTTTTGCCTTCTTTTGTTACCAGCACGAACGGACGCTGTATTACATAAGTTCCGTCTTTAACAGTCTTTTCGCTGGGTGTTACACCGCCTACCTTAAGCGCCTTTACCGTGTCTTTAACGGCTGCAAGCGAAGCATAACCTATCGCGTTCGGGTTTTTGGAAACCGTTGTGATAACGTCGCCTGTGGAGGTAAGTTCCTGACGATATTTGCATTTATCCTTGGTGTCGGTTATGGATTCAAAACCGTCCCTTGTGCCGCTGCCGGCCTCTCTGCCGATAAGAACTATCTCAGCGTCTGCACCGCCTACGTCTTTCCAGTTGGTTATTTCACCCGTGTAAATCTTTGCAATGTCTTCTACCGAGATATCGGTAACCTTATTTTCGGGGTTAACTATCATTGCAATGCCGTCAAGCGCCAAAACAGTTTCTTTAAGACCGCTTGATTTCTCATCATCTTTAAGCGCACGGCTTGAAAGACCGATATCGCATCTGCCTTCGCTTACCGCCTGAATTCCCGAACCGGAACCGGTGGGATTGTAGGTGAAGTTCACACCGCTGTTTTCAGTTGTAAATGCCTCGCCCAAAGCGCCGATAACCTTTTCCATAGAGGTTGAACCGTCGGTTGCAACCGTTCCGCTTAAAACTCCGTTTTCTGCACCGGAAGAAGTGTCCTTGGTGCCGCATCCGGCAAATGCCAAAACTGCCACCGCCGCTGCAATCAAAATACTCAATACTTTTTTCATAATTTTCTCTCCTTTTCTTTTTGCTGACTCAATCTTACCTCGTTCTTGTAAAGGAAAAAACCAACCTTATGTAAAGTTTGTGTCAAATAACGAAAATAATTTTTATTTGAAAAATAAAAAAACCGCAACGGCACAAAAAGCACCGTTGCGGTTTAAAATGTTATGTTCCTCAGTACAGTTTAAGATCTATCCAAAGATTTTCATAATAACTTCTGATTTCGGGGTCTATGTCGAAATAGTATTCGGTTTTCGGCATATCCGCTTCCTCGGGGTAGAGGATTTCATTTTTATAATAGCAATAATCGGGATTATTCACAACCGCCGTGTTAGGCGATGCATAGCCTATATACTCGGCGTTTGCAAGCGCTATCTGCGGCTCCAAAAGGAAGTTAATGTACATCATCGCCGCTTTTACGTTCTTTGCGTTTTTCGGCATACATACGGCGTCAACAAAAATGTTTGTGCCTTCTTCGGGGTAGAAGAACTTCAGGTCCTCGTTTGTATCAAGCATTGTAAGATAATCGCCCGCATAGTAAGGACCTATCGCCGCTTCGCCCGTTTCAAGTTTGCCGTAGATTTCATCCATAACGTATGATTGTAAAACGTCTTTACCTTCTTCAAGTTTTTTAAGCGCCGCGTCCCAGTCCTTCTTATTTGTGGAATTAACGCTTTGCCCCAAAATCATCTGCGCCGTCATAAATCCATCGCGCGGATTGCTGAAGTTAAGCGACATATTGCGGTATTTTTCGTCCCAAAGCGCCTCCCAGGAGTGTTCGGGTTCTCCGATAAGCGTGGGATTGTATATAACACCTACCATTCCCACGTTAAAGGTTACCGAGTATTCGTTGTTTTCGTCAAAGTAAAGTCCCTTGTAACTGTCGTCTATATAATGATAGTTTGAAAGGGCGGAAACGTCGATTTTTTTAAGCATACCCTCGCTTTTAAGGCGCGCTATCATATAATCGGAGGGGATTATAATATCGTAGGAAACGCCGCCGCTTTTAAGCTGCGAGTACATGGTTTCGTTGCTTTCAAACGTGTTATAGTTGACCTTTATGCCCGTAAGGCGCTCAAATTCACGGTTAACGTCTATTGAGTCGTCCGAGCCGTCCGATATATATTCGCCCCAGTTATATACGTTAAGTTCCGTGCCCGCAAGCGAACGGTCGTAGGTGCCGTCAAGCTGCAGATCTTCGGCATATTCGTATCCGCAGCCGCAAAGCATAACGGCAATAAGAGCAACAGACAGAATAAAGCAAAGTATCTTTTTCATATCGCACCGCCTTTTTTCTGTTCGGCGCGGGTTTGCGTAACGTTATAAAGAACAAGCAGAACAAACACCGATATGAACACGATTGTAGAGAGGGCGTAAACGTCGGGATTCACTGTCTTCTTAGTCATATTGTATATAACGATAGGCAGCGTCTGGTAATGACCGCATGTAAAGTAACTTATAACAAAGTCGTCAAGCGAGAGGGTAAAAGCCATTATAAAGCCCGTAAAAATGCTTGTTTTAACAGCCGGTATTATCACCTTGAAAAACGCCTGAGAAGGCGTGCAGCCAAGGTCAAGCGCCGCTTCCCTTAAACTTATATCGGTAGCGCGCAGACGCGGCAATACCGAAAGTATTACGTACGGCAGGTTGAAGGTGATGTGCGCTATAAGCACGGTTACAAGGCCGAGCGATTCGTTAAGACCTAAAAGTTTTCCTATGAATACGAAAAGCAGCATAAGTGAAATACCGGTAACTATATCGGCGTTCATCATGGGTATGTTGGTAACGGTCATAACGGCTTTTTTGCTTAAATTTTTGCGAAGCGCGGTTATGCCAACTGCCGCCGCAGTGCCGAGAACCGTCGAGATTGCCGCCGAAAGCAGAGCGATTATAAGGGTGTGCTGAAGCGCCGTAAGCATTGAAACGTTTACGGCAAGACTTTTGTACCAATCAAGCGAAAAGCCTTCAAATACCCATACGCTGCTGCCCGAGTTGAAAGAAAAGACTATCATTACCGCTACGGGCGCGTACAGGAAAAGCAGTATAAGCGCGGCGTATATTCTTGAAAGTATCTTCACAGTACAACCGCCTCCTCACCGTCGGTAAAGCGATTCATTACCATAAGACAAAGCAGTATCATTATCATAAGCACAAGCGACAGCGCCGAAGCAACATTATAAAAGTCGGGTCCTGCGTTGAACAGATACTCAATAGCGTCGCCGACAAGCATATTTTTATTGCCGCCGAGTTTTTGGGAAATATAAAACGTGCTTACGCAGGGCACAAAAACCATTGTAATGCCGGTTATAACGCCGGGGAAGGAGAGAGGCAGTATAACGCGGCGAAGTCTTGAACCGGCGTTTGACCCAAGGTCTGCCGCCGCCTCAAGAAGCGAGTTATCGATTTTTGACATTACGGTATAAATCGGCAGTATCATATACGGAATGAAATCGTATACCATACCTAAGATTACCGCGCCGGGCGTGTTTATAAGCTGCACGGGTTTAAGACCTATCGCCGTAAGAAAAGAATTGATAAGACCTTTATTTGCAAGAATGGTTATCCACGAGTATGTGCGGATAAGGAAGTTCATCCACATAGGAAGCATAACCGTTATCATTATCATACGCTGCGAACTTACCTTCATCTTGGTCATAAAGTAAGCCATCGGATATGAAATAATAAGGGTTATAACAGTGGCCGCAAGCGAATAAAGGATCGAAAGACCGAAAGCCTTGCGGTATTTTGCAATCCCCGTAATGTTTGCAAGCGTAAATCCGCCCTCGGGATTGGTAAATGCAAAATACACCATTATCAAAAGCGGCACAATCACAAATATCGCCGCCCATACAAGGTAGGGCGCAGCGTTTATGCGGCTGCCGAAACTTCTTTTGTTCATAAGTCCTCGTCCTCCTCGTCTGCGGAGGGTTCGTTCGGGTCGGAAAGGTGATCTATTTCGTCGCTGTACGAACTGTAATCTCCGTAAAGACCGGAATACTCGGACTTTTTCATAATATGTATTGCGTCGGGTTCTATAATAAGGCCTACACGGTCACCGACTTTGGCTTCATCGGTGGTCTGTATCATCCACTTGAATCCGTTAATATCAACAATTATCTCATAATGTACGCCGAGAAAAGCCACCGAGGTGACCGTGCCGCATATTTCGCCCTTTTTAGGCGGAACTATATCAACGTCTTCGGGGCGTATAACAACGTCTACCGCTTCGTCCGGTTCAAATCCGCTGTCAAGGCATTTAAACTTATGGCCGGCAATGCTTACAAGATAATCCTTTATCATTTTTCCGTCCACTATGTTGGATTCACCGATAAAATCAGCAACAAAGGCATTCTGCGGCTCGTTATATATATCTTTCGGTGTGCCTACCTGCTGTATTCTGCCGGAGTCCATAACAACAACGCGGTCGGACATGGTAAGTGCCTCTTCCTGGTCGTGCGTTACGAATATAAAGGTAATGCCCAACTGCTGCTGCATAGAGCGCAGTTCCTTTTGCATATCTTTCCGCAGTTTAAGGTCAAGCGCTGCAAGCGGCTCGTCAAGCAGTAATACCTTAGGTTTGTTTGCAATAGCACGCGCTATTGCAACGCGCTGCTGCTGACCGCCCGAAAGGGTGGAAATTCTTCGCTTTTCAAAACCTTCAAGGTTTACAAGTTTAAGCAGTTCCGTCACACGCTCTTTGATAGCGCTGTCCTCTGTTTTCTTAATACGCATACCGAACGCAATGTTTTCGTAAACGTTCAGATGCGGAAACAGGGCATAACGCTGAAAAATGGTGTTTACCTGACGTTTGTACGCCGGAACACCATTAAACTTTTTCCCCTCAAAAAATAGTTCGCCGCTGTCGGGGTCAAGGAAGCCCGCAATTATGCGCAGCGTGGTGGTTTTGCCGCAGCCCGAAGGGCCTAAAAGCGTTATAAACGCACCATCCTCGATAGAAAGGTTAAGCCCGTCAAGCACGCGCTCACCGTCGAAAGATACGAATACGTTTTTGAGTTCTACAATATTTTGTTTTGCCATTTAAGCATCCCCCTTTGTCAAACGAAAAGTTCGACAGTAGTAAATGATACACAAAAGCGGCAAAACCGCGTTTGTGCTTACCCCTGCGCGATCCCCACAATCCGCTTTCATCACTGCCCTGACAAAGGGTTTTTCGCAGCCGTGAAACGGCAGCGGCAGCGAGAGTCGGACTTGTTCCTCTACACAGATGCTCATCAATATAATAAAATAAGGCTAAAACCTTAAAAAGTCAAGTAAAATTTGCATAAAATCAAGTTTTTTTCAAACAAAATTAAAGGTATTCCAAATTTAACTTTAAAATGCTCTGTTTTTCTCTTGTTTGCTCTGTTTTTCTCGCAAAATTATCAGAAAAGCGGAAGAGAAATTTTCTCTTCCGCCAACGCTTTACTTTCTGTCGCTGTAATCGTCTAACTTTATCTGTTCATCGTAATTTTCGCGTTTGTTCTGTTCCTGCTGTTCCTTCTTCTGTTTGTCGTTTCCGTTCTTACGGTTTTTATCCTTGCTCACAAAATCACCCCGCTTTCAACAGTATTATCTGCAAAGCGGGGTAATATATGCCTATATTCCGAAAAGTGTTTCGGCATTTTTTTTGGTTTGCTTTAAGATAAAGCAGGGGTCGCAGTTTCTCACATCGGCAACCTTTTTTGCGGTAAGCGCAATAAGACCGCTGTGGCAGAGTTTTCCGCGGTAAGGTTCCGGCGCCAGATAAGGGCAGTCGGTTTCAAGAAGAAGGCGGTCATCGGGAATTATTTTTAAAACCTCCGGCAGGCGTTTGGCATTTTTAAATGTTATAACGCCGCCGACGCCGATATACATACCCGTTTTAAGAATTTCCTTTGCCATTTCCGCACTTCCGGAAAAACAGTGAACAACGCCTTGCGGTTTATACTTTTTAAGGAGCGTGAGTGTGTCTTCGTGCGCTTCGCGGTCGTGCACTATTACGGGCAGAGAAAGTTCCTTTGCAAGGAGTATCTGTTCTTCAAACACTTTTAACTGCTCGTCGCGGTTGTACGAATTCCAGTAGTAGTCAAGCCCTATTTCACCGATAGCAACACATTTTTTATGTGCCGCCAATAAGCGGATTTCGGAAATCGGGGTATTGCTTTCAAGATTTTCGGGATGAATTCCCACAGCCGCATAAATAAAACCGTATTTTTCGGCAAGGGAAAGTGCTGCGCGCGAGGAATCGCCGTCGCAGCCGCAGGTAACGATGCCCGCTACACCGTTTGCCTGCATTTTTTCTATAAGTTCGTCCCTTATGCCGTCAAATTTTACGTCGTCAAGGTGGGCGTGCGAATCGAAAATCAAGGGACTGTCAAGGATACATTCTTCCGCGTAGTTCATCATTATCTTATCTTGCTTCCCGGTTTTACGCCGTCGGCAAAAATTACCTTTATTTCACCGTCACTGTCGGCGGCAAGTATCATACCGAAACTTTCAACGCCGCAAAGTTTAGCCGGCTTTAAATTCGATACGACTATAACGGTCTTGCCCGTGAGGTCTTCGGGGGTGTAGAACTGCGCAATGCCCGATACTACCGTGCGCGGCTTGTTTGTGCCGTCGTCAAGGGTAAGTTTTAAAAGTTTTTTCGCTTTGGGCACGGGCTCGCAAGCGGTGATAAGCGCGGCTTTAAGTTCTACTTTTGCAAAATCTTCTATTGATATTTCGGAAAGTTTTGCAACGTTTTCAGCCTCTTGTGCTTTTTCTTTTTCAGCCGCAGCCTGCGCGGATATTTCCGCAAGGGTCTTTTCGGCGTCGATACGCTCGAACAGCGGCACCGCTTCGCCAACCGTAAAGTTTTCGGTAACGCCGAAGGTAAGTTCGCTGTTTGCGCTTCCGAGTTCCGCTTTTATTTTTTCGGAACTTTCAGGTATTACGGGGGAAAGCATTATACCTAAAAGTCGGATGCTTTCAAGAAGTACATAAAGTACTGTGTTAAGGCGGGGGAGTGTATCCTCCGATTTTGCAAGCACCCAGGGCGCCGTTTCGTCAATATATTTGTTGCAGCGTTTTGCAAAGTTCATAACCGTTTCAATCGCGTCGGCATTATGGTAACTTTCCATAAGTTCGGTGTATTTTTTAGCCGTTTCTTCCGCGGCGGCAATTACCGATTTATCAAGGTCGTCGGTGATATCGGTTTTTGTAACGGTACCGCCGAAATACTTGTTTGTCATCGCAACGCAGCGGTTTACAAGATTTCCGAGCGTGTTTGCAAGGTCTGCGTTGTACTTTGTTATAAAGGATTCGTAGGTTATCGTGCCGTCCTGCGCGAAGGGCATTTCGGAAAGCAGATAATAGCGCACCGCATCGACCCCGAAGCGCTTTGCCATATCGTCGGCATAAATAACGTTGCCGCGCGATTTGGACATTTTATCTTCGCCCACAAGCAGCCACGGATGACCGAGAACCTTTTTGGGCAGCGGCTCGCCGAGCGCCATAAGAATAATGGGCCAGTAAATGGTGTGGAAACGCACAATATCCTTGCCGATAACGTGCAGATCCGCAGGCCAGAGTTTTTTGTATTGCTCGGACGGGTTTTCGGTGTCGTAACCTATGCCGGTGATATAGTTTGAAAGCGCGTCTATCCAAACGTAAATAACGTGTCCTTCGTCAAAGTCCACAGGTATGCCCCACTTAAAAGAGGAGCGCGAAACGCAAAGATCGGCAAGGCCGGGCTTTATAAAGTTGTTTATCATTTCGTTTCTTCTTGAAGAGGGGGAAATAAAATCGGGATTTTCTTCAAAGAACTTCATAAGACGGTCCTGATATTTTGAAAGGCGCAAAAAATAGGCTTCTTCCTTTGCGTCGATAACATCTCTGCCGCAGTCGGGGCATTTGCCGTCAACAAGCTGCGAGGCGGTAAAGAAGGATTCGCAGGGAACGCAGTACTTGCCCTCGTAAGTGCCTTTGTATATATCGTCCTGTTCGTACAGTTTCTTGAATATTTTCTGAACGGTCTTTTCGTGGTAAGGGTCGGTAGTTCTTATAAACTTGTCGTAAGAAGTGTTAAGGCTGTCCCATACCGCTTTTATCTGCGATGAAACGTTGTCAACATACTCTTTGGGAGTAATGCCGGCTTCCTTTGCGTATTCTTCTATTTTCTGGCCGTGCTCGTCCGAACCGGTCATCAAAAAAACATCATAACCGGTCATTTTTTTGTATCTTGCTATCATATCGGAAAGAACGATATCGTAAGCGTTGCCTATGTGGGGTTTTCTTGAAGTATAGGCAATGGCCGTTGTTATATAAAATTTCTTCTTTTCACATTCTTTGCACATATATTATATCTCCTTAAACGCTTTATGGTCTTTTAATAAAGAAAGCCGCAACAGATACCGCCGTAACGGACAGTATGTAGATAAGCAATGACATCGCCGCGGAAATTGCCGCAGAACCCGAAGAAAATGCGGAATATATAAAGTATACCGTTCCGAGCACCGCCGCTATCACGTATATTACGGTAAGCAGCGTATTTGAACGCTTTATTCTTGAAGCACAGTTCATCACCGTAAGCAGACTTACCGAGTCGCCTCTGTATGCTGCCGGAGAAGATGCGGTCTGTGTGGGTGCGGTAACGTTTTTGTTCATTTTGGAACCGGCGTTGGTCATAACAAGCACTGAATCGGGATAAAGATCAAAGTAATCACATATCATTTCGCTTGAAACGTTCGGGTCGGTGTTGTCAACAAGAAGCGTTATGCCAAGGTCGGTAACATTCCTTAACTGCTTTGCAATCTCAGGATCAACCGAATATTTTATTATAACCACAACACACGCCTTGTTATCCTTTGCAACATACACGGGGAAGTATCCGTCGTGCAGTATCTTGCGGTCAAATTCAATATCCGGCACTTTTATGCCGTGTGCTTCCATAAGTGTGCGGTTTCCTATAAACAAAAGGTCGTTTCCTACCCAGCCCGATATGCCGAGTCTTTCTTCGTATTTAACGGAATCCGAATCGGGCACGCTGTAAGCGGAACTTGTGCCGACTATGCGTTTGAATATCGGGGACAGCGGGCTTTGAAGCGCATCGGTAAGGGAGGCGGCCCTAAGAAGGATATCGTCTACCGAACTGTTTGAAAGCACCTGCATTTTCTGAAGCGTTACCTTGCCCGACGGGAATATATCGCAGGTTCTTATAACCGCGGCGTTTGCCTGTTCAAGACGTTCCGCGGCGGCAAAACCGCAAAGCATGGCGCCTTTTTTGTTAAGCCTTGAAGCGGCGGAATGCAGCGGCAGGGAATCTATGAAAAATACCGTGGGCACCGCCGTTACACAAAGTATCACCGAAGCGGCGTAAACGCCTTCGGCAACGCTTTTTCGGATAAATCCTGCTGCGGCACCGCAAAGAACGGCTAGCAGAAGCGATACGGCGGTTATTATGTTTATTTTGCCGAAAAGTTTGGCGCCGTACTGTGAATATTTCATATAATCGGTAACCGTGTCGGTTTTTCGGGAAGAGGCGATAAGCACGTTCCCTTCTATGGAGTTTTTCGCCATAGCCATGGCCGTTGCGTTGTCACCGATAAGGCAAACGGCGTTTTTAGGCCGCTTTACCGACACAACTTTAAGGTTTCCGTAAAGCACCGATGCTTCGTAAAAAGAACAAAGAGCCCTTGCAAACAATATCACCGAGCCCGCGGCTGCCGCAGGATATGTGTTAATGCCCTGTAAGCAGGATATTATAAGCAGCGCCGTAACGGATACTGCGGCAAGGCAGGCGTTGATATCGTTGCGCTTTTTATAGGACGACGGTTTGAAGGAATACAAGAACATTTCCGCGTTTGCCGCCGTTTGCAGCAGGAAGATGACCGTGCAGGCTATCATAGCGCCCTGTGTTTTGTGAAGCAGAGTATTTGAAAGCGGCGGTATAAGGAAAAGCATCATTGCAAAAAGCAAAAAACCGCTTGCTGCGGCGCACAGAAAGGCACGCCTTTTGTTTACGGCAAGTTTTCTTAAAAGTTTTTTACCGCTTGCTTCGTCCGTAACGTCCTCTTTCGGGGTGAATTTTTCAAATTCGTTTTCTTCAAAAATCTCATCCTCGTCCGCATCGGTCACCGTGGGGGCTGAAAGTTCCGCGCCTAAGTCTATGTTTCGCGTCATGGTGCTTACGGCAACGCCGGCGGTTTTCGCCGTTTCGTCGGTTATGGGTGTAAAGCGAATCGTTGCGGTATCGTCGGAAACGGCGGGTTCCTGCGAAAAACGGCTTTCGGTTTCGTTATCTATATCCGAAATGTATCCTGCAGTACCGCTTTTTTCGTCCGCGGTCGGAACGGTTTCTACCTCGGGCTCCGGCTCGGATTTTTTCGGTTCAAGTCCCAGTATTTCGTTTACCGAATCAAGCGTGTAAAGCGGTTTTGCGTTTTCCACGGCGTCAACGCCGTCATCATCGGTGGTATATCTGCGCATACGCTTAAAAAATGAAAGATTTTTCTTCTTTTCTTTTTCTTCTGACGCAGCGGCCGTTTCCTCTGCAGGCGTATTGCTTTCGGCAGTCTTATTTTCGGCGTCGGGTGTAACGGCGTCCAGTTCAAAGGCGGGAGTTTCGCGCTTTGGGATTTTGAAAAACGGCTTTGCCGCCGCAGGCTGTGCAGCCTGCGCGTGCGGTTTTTCGGGCGGCGCTTCCGAAACGTTCACCGTAAAACCGAATGGAACTTCGGTGTCGGCGGTGTTTGCGCCGGTTTTGGAGGCAAGCATACGCTCCTTTAAAGACTCAAGCGGACTTTTTTCTTCAATATTCATTTTTCGTGTGTTCAGTTCATTGTTGAAATTATCCAAGATTATCACTCCGTAAAAGTGTCTAACAATTATCTTCTGCTGTCAAGAACGGCATACATCAGAACGCCTGCCGCAACCGAGGCGTTAAGCGACGTGATATGTCCCGCCATGGGCAGACTTACTATACCGTCGCATTTTTTGGCGACCAGCGTTCCTATGCCTTTCCCTTCGTTGCCGATAACAAGCGCGCAGGGGACCGTAAAATCGGTTTTTTTGTAATCGGTTCCGTCCATATCGGCACCGAACACCCATACGCCCTCTTTTTTTAGCATATCTATTGTGTTGGCAAGGTTTGTAACGCGCGCAACCTTAATGTATTCAAGCGCGCCGGCAGCGGTTTTTGCAACAGTTGCGTTAAGCGAAGCCGAACGCCGCAGCGGTATTATAACACCGTGTGCGCCGCATATTTCAGCTGTTCTTATAATAGCGCCTAAGTTGTGCGGGTCTTCTATTTCGTCGCAAATTATTATAAAAGGATTTTCGTTTCTTTCGCGGGCGATGTTTAAGATATCCTCAACCGTGCTGTACTTGTGCTCTGCGCACATAACCGCAACGCCCTGATGATTTGCGCCGCCGCAGTAATAGTCCATTTTTTGCGGACTTATTTCCTTAATAAGTATGCCCCTCGCGGAACATTTTGCAATAATCGCGGCAACGCTTCCGCCGGATACACCGTGCACAACAAACAAACGGTCGATTTCTCTGCCCGAACGCAGCACCTCAAGCACGGGGTTTCTTCCGCAAACGATATTCGAACTTTTTTCTGTATTTTTTTCTTTATTTTCCATATAAATCTCCGTAAACAATATACATTACTAATAATATCACAGCCGCAGGAAAAAATAAAGTGTAAATAAAGATAAATTTTAAAAAAGGAGATACACTGATATGAAGATAAGGTCGGTAAAAGGCATAGAACTGCTTGATTCAAGGGGAAACCCTACGGTAGGGGCAAAAGTAACGTTTGAAAACGGCGTATGGGGTGCCGCGTCGGTGCCCTCGGGCGCTTCAACCGGAAAATACGAGGCATGCGAAAAACGCGACGGCGATGTTTCCCGTTACGGCGGCAAAGGGGTACTTTGCGCCGTAAAAGCCGTAAGCGGTGAGATAGATTCGCTTTTAAGCGGCAGGGATATTTCTTCGCAAAGGGAACTTGACCGCGCGCTTATAACGCTTGACGGCACGGAAAACAAAAGCAGACTCGGTGCCAATGCAATACTTGCGGTGTCGCTTGCGTTTGCCCGCGCCGCTGCCGTGTTTATAAAACGTCCCCTTTACGAATATATAGGCGGCATCGGGGCAAAGACCCTGCCGCGTCCTATGATGAACATTTTAAACGGCGGCGTTCACGCGGCAAATAATGTTGATATTCAGGAGTTTATGATAACTCCCGTGTTCAGCGCCGCTTTTTCCGAACGTCTGCGCGCCTGTGCGGAGGTGTATCATTCTTTGGGAGGGGTGCTTAAAGAAAAAAATCTTCTTTGCGGCGTCGGGGACGAGGGCGGATACGCCCCGTTTTTGGAAGACGACGAAGAGGCGCTCTATCTTATATGTGAAGCCGTTAAAAGGGCAGGATACTCCACAGAAGAATTTAAGATATGTATAGACACCGCCTCAAGCGGATGGTATAAGGACGGAATATATAAAATGCCCAAAAGGGGAAAGGAGTATACTGCAAAAACTCTTTCCGCGTATTACGGCACGCTTTGCGAAAAATACCCCGTAATATCAATAGAGGACGGCTTTGCCGAAGATGACTTTGCCGGTTTTGCCGATTTCACCGCGCGTTTCGGAAAAAGGATACAGATAGTGGGCGACGATCTTTTTGTAACCAACGTAAACAGGCTGCAAAAAGGCATAACCGAAGGCGCCGCAAACGCCGTGCTTATAAAACCGAATCAAACAGGCACGCTTACCGAAACCCTTGACGTTATAGAAAAAGCGCAGAAAAACGGATATGCCGCAGTGGTATCCCACAGGTCGGGCGAGACCGAAGATACCTTTATAGCGGATATCGCCGTAGGCACAAACGCAGGACAGATAAAAACCGGCGCACCCTGCCGAACCGACAGAACCGCAAAATATAACAGGCTTCTTGAGATAGAAAGGGAACTGACTACTTGACTTTTTGCGTGATTTAATATAAAATAGTACAGCAGTAAGGACTGCGGCGCCAAAAGTGCCGGCAGTCCTTTTTTCGGGAGATGATTTTTATGTCAGCAAAAGTTTTCGACGCGGTGATAATCGGCGGCGGCATAGGCGGCCTTATGGCGGCGTACCGCCTGCACAAAAACGCACCGGATTTTAAAATAGCCATTACCGAGCGCGGCAACGTTCTTGAAAAGCGCATTTGCCCCGCAGGTAAGGATAAAACCTGCGTACATTGCAAAACCTGCAGCATAACAAGCGGCTTTGCGGGCGCCGGCGCTTTTTCGGACGGTAAATTCAACCTCGGTACCGCTTACGGCGGAACTTTGGGCGAAGAACTCGGCGACGACCTTGCCAACGAGTACATTAACGAGGTTGATAAAGTACTTACGGAGTATTGCACGTCGGGCGTGCCGGTGGTTTATAAATCCAACGACGAATTAAGACTTAAATGCCTGCAGAATAATCTGAGGCTTCTTGATATGAACGTAAAGCATCTCGGTACCGATAACAACTACCTTACGATGCAGAATCTTATAAACGCCATTGCCGAAAGCGGCACCGAACTGCTGCATTTTTACGATTGTGTTTCCATTGAGCGTAAAGAAGGTATGTACATTCTTCATTACGCAAACGGCGAAACACTTGCCGCAAATTACATTATAATTGCAACGGGCAGAGGCGGCGCAAACTTTGTGTCCGATTTTTGTAAGTCTTTCGGTGTTAAAATGCGCTCGAATCATATAGATATCGGCGTGAGGGTAGAGATGAAGGACATTATATGGCGCGAGTTTTCCTCCAAAATATACGAACCTAAAATTCTTTACAAAACAAAGACGTTTGAAGACCGCTGCCGTATGTTCTGCTTCAATCAGGGCGGACTTGTGTCTGCCGAAAACAACCACGGTATAATTACCGCCAACGGTCATTCTTTCGCGCAGCCCGAGAAAAAGACCGATAACTGCAACTTCGCGATACTTTCGAGCATCCGTTTTACCGAGCCTTTCGATCAGCCCACGGAATACGCCGAAAACATTTCCCGTCTTGCCAATATGATAGGCAACGGCAACGTTCTGGTGCAGCGTTTCGGCGACCTTATAAGGGGCAGACGTACAAACGACCACCGTTTGGCGCAAAATACCGTTATTCCCACGCTTAAGGCAACTGCCGGCGATATCTCGCTTGTGCTGCCGCACAGAATACTTACAAATATTATAGAAACGATATACGCGCTCAACACGGTAGCACCCGGTACCGCTAACGACGATACACTGCTTTACGGATGCGAAAGCAAATACTACTCTATCCGTCCCGAATTCAACGAAAAGTTTGAAATTGCCGAGAACGCCTATATAATAGGTGACGGCAGCGGTATCTGCCGCGGACTTTCCCAGTCGGGCGCTATGGGTATATATGTTGCGGATAAAATAACGGAATAATACTATAAATTGTGCAAACTCCCTATCGTAAGGTAGGGAGTTTGTTAATAATCGCCAAATAGTTTTTAAAAAGGCTCGGGCAAAGGGACAACTTATCCAAAGTTTAAAAAAACGCCCGTTTTTTGTTGACAAAGGCAGAACCTTTGTGTTAACATAGGCTCAACAAGTTAATAGTTTTGCCGATATAGTTTCGGATGTATGGCCCGATTGTTTCTACCGCAACGCCGAGAAGTTGCGACTATTGGTAAATCTTCACACCGCTTCCTTATGTATGTGAAACGGTGCGTGGGGTATTTATATCGGTAAACAGATTCTTTTTTGAATCTGTTTTTTGTTTTACTTGAATTTTTAAGGGGAGGCGACTTTGATGAAAGCGCTTGAAGAAAAGATAGTCAAAGAAGGCGTAGTGCTTGACGGCGACATTCTTAAAGTCGGCTCTTTTTTAAATCAGCAGATAGATACCGCGTTTCTTTTTGAAATGGCGGAGGAAATTGCCGCAATTTACGCAGGCTGCGAAATTACCAAGATTCTCACCGTTGAAGCATCCGGCATAGCCGTTGCGGTTGCTGCCGCGCACGTTATGGGACTGCCCCTTGTTTTTGCAAAAAAGAACGGCGCCGGCAACGTATCGGGCGAGGTTTATTCTTCGCTTGTACATTCTTACACGCATAATAAAGACAATTACATAGTAGTGCCCAAGGATTATATGGGCAAAGATGATAAGTTCCTCGTAATAGACGATTTTCTGGCAAACGGAAAGGCTTTTGAGGGACTTATTGATATTATAGGGCAGGCAGGCGCCGAAGTTGTAGGCTGCACGGCGGTCATCGAAAAAGGCTATCAGGGCGGCGGCGACGCTTTAAGAGAAAAGGGCATAAGGGTCGAATCACTTGCCGTGATAGACGAGATGTCGCCCGCGGGAATACGTTTCCGCAAATAACGCTGTTGTAAATTAAATTTACATAAAATTTTTCAGGGGGAAAAGAAAAATGAAAAAATTATTGGCTATCCTTTTGGTAGGACTCCTTGTTGTAGGCTGCTTTGCAGGCTGCGGCGACGCAAAGAAAACGGGCACCGGTTCCGCTAAGGGCGAAACTGCTGAAATCCTGCCCCGTCTTGACGTTAAGTCCGAAGTAACAGTTCCCGATGATTTCAAAATCGGTATGATCTGCCTTCACGATGAAAACTCCACCTACGACAACAACTTCATCCAGGCTTTGAAATCCGTTCAGAAGGGCATGGGCCTTAAGGACGAACAGGTAGTTATCGTAACCGGCATTCCGGAAACCAGCAAGTGCTATGACACGGCTGTTGACCTTGCTAAAAACAAGGGCTGCAAAGTAATCTTTGCCGATTCTTTCGGTCACGAATCTTTCATGAAGCAGGCTGCTCAGGAATTCCCCGAAGTTCAGTTCTGCCACGCTACCGGCACTTCCGCTAAGGGCGCAAACATTGCAAACTTCCACAACGCTTTCGCTTCCATATATGAAGGCAGATATCTTGCAGGCATTGCCGCAGGTATGAAACTTAACGAACTTATCAAAAACGGTTCCATAAAAGCTGAAGAAGCGATTATCGGTTATGTAGGCGCTTACACCTATGCTGAAGTTATTTCCGGTATGACCTCTTTCTTCCTCGGCGCGCGTTCGGTTTGCGAAACCGCTACAATGAAGGTTCGCTACACCGGTTCCTGGTATGATCAGGCTAAAGAGCAGGAAGCTGCTACCGCCCTTATCGAAAAAGACAAGTGCGTTCTTATAAGCCAGCATGCCGACTCCCTCGGCGCACCCACCGCTTGTGAACTTGCGGGTGTTCCCAATGTATCTTATAACGGCAGCACCTACTCTGCAGGAAAAAAATCCTTTATCATTTCTTCCGCTATCAACTGGGCTCCCTACTTCCAGTACATAATCGAGCAGGTTGTTAAGGGCGAGGCTATCGTAGCCGACTGGTGCGGCGACATTGCTACCAACTCGGTTGTTTTAAGCGGTATCAACGAAAATGTTGCAGCCGAAGGCACCGAAGAAAAGATCAAAGCGGCTATCGATGAATTCAAGGCAGGCACTCTCCATGTATTCGATACCTCCAAGTTTACCAAGGACGGTAAGAACCTTGACGAATATCTTGCAGACGTTGACGGCGACTTCAAGGGCGAAACCAACGTTATCCACGACGGTTACTTTGATGAGTCCAACGCAGAGAAATTCCGTTCGGCTCCTTACTTTGATATGATAATTGACGGTATAACCAACCTTAACGAAAAGGTATAATCAATAATCTTTCAAAAATTTTTCCGCACAAGGGGAATATCTTTCCCCTTGTGTATTTTGGTTTAGGAGGCTGCAAGTGAACGCACTTGAAATCAGAAACGTAACAAAAAGATTCAGCAAAATTGTTGCGAACGAAAATATAAATCTTACCGTAAAAGCAGGCGAGATACTTGCCATACTCGGTGAAAACGGAAGCGGCAAAACCACGTTGATGAATATGATAGCCGGTATATATCACCCGGACGAGGGCGAAATATTCGTAAACGGGAAGCCTGTTTCCATAAACTCCCCCAAGGATGCCTTTGATTTAAAAATAGGTATGATACATCAGCACTTTAAACTTGTTGATGTTTTTGATGCCACCGAAAACATTGTTCTCGGAATAGATGATAAAAAGCGTTTCAATCTTAAAGAAGCGGCAAAACGCGTTTCGGAAATTTCCTCGAAATACGGCTTCGAGATTGACCCTAAAAAGAAAATATACCAGATGTCCGTATCCGAAAAGCAGACCGTTGAAATAATAAAGGTGCTTTACCGCGGCGCGGACATACTTATACTTGACGAACCTACGGCGGTTCTCACCCCGCAGGAGACCGAAAAACTCTTTAACGTGCTTCGCCGTATGCGCGACGACGGCAAGTCCATAATCATCATAACCCATAAGATGCACGAAGTTCTTTCCGTGTCGGACAGGGTTGCAATACTTCGCCGCGGCAGATATATAGATACGGTAGTTACCGCCGAAACCAACGAATCCGAACTTACGGAAATGATGGTGGGCAAAAAAGTTTCGCTTAATATCGACCGTGCCGAACCCGAGAACACGGCGGACAGGCTGCTTGTTCGCGGAATAGACCTTTATGACGAAAACGGCGTAAAGGTGCTTGACGATATTTCCTTTACCGCCAAAAGCGGAGAAATACTCGGTATCGCGGGCATTGCGGGCAGCGGTCAGCGCGAACTGCTTGAAGCCATCGCCGGCCTTGAGCACATAAGCGGCGGCGAAATACTTTACAACAATCCCAAAAACGGACTGCAGGAAAATCTGCGTGACAAAACGCCCATGCAGATACGCGAACTCGGCGTAAGACTTTCTTTTGTGCCTGAGGACAGGCTCGGAATGGGTCTTGTAGGTAATATGGATATTATAGACAATATGATGCTTCGCAGTTACCGCAAGGGTAAATCAATGTTTTTAAACAGGAAGCCGCCTAAAAAACTTGCGGACGATATAATAAGGGACCTTGAAGTTGTAACGCCGAACGCGAACACGCCCGTAAGGCATCTTTCGGGCGGTAATGTACAGAAGGTTCTTGTGGGCAGAGAAATTGCCGCGTCGCCCACTGTTCTTATGGCGGCATACCCTGTAAGAGGGCTTGACATAAATTCCTCTTATATGATATACAACCTGCTTAATCAGCAGAAGAAAAACGGCGTTGCCGTAATATTTGTGGGCGAGGACCTTGACGTTCTTATTGAACTTTGCGACCGCATAGTTGTGGTAAATTCGGGCAGAATCACAGGCATTCTGGACGGCAGAGAGACCACTAAAGAAGAAATCGGTCTTTTGATGACCAAATCGGGAGGTAGTAAAAATGGCAACTGAAGCAAAACATAAACACGAACCTCTCATATACATATCAAAAAGGGACAATGTTCCGTTTAAAAACCGCATTATCGTAAGGGCTGTCGCAATAGTTATCGCGCTTGTTGTGTGCGGTATTGTTACAAAGGTGCTTACGGGCGATAATCCGCTTTCGATTTATCAAACAATAATTCACGGTGCGTTCGGCAAGGGAAGATTTCTTGTAACGGTTCACGATATCGCGATTCTTCTCTGCATATCCCTTGCGGTTACTCCGGCTTTCCGTATGCGTTTCTGGAATACAGGGGCCGAGGGACAGGTGCTTATAAGCTGTCTTGCAACAGCCGTTTGTATGTTCTGTCTCGGCGGCAAAATTCCCGATTGGGTGCTTATAATCGTTATGACGGCGGCAGCCGTTGCCGCAGGTATGATATGGGCGGTGATTCCGGCTATCTTCAAAGCGGAATGGAAAACCAACGAAACGCTTTTCACCCTTATGATGAACTACGTTGCCATACAACTTGTTGAATACTTCCTTAAAATCGCCGATAAAAGCGGTTCCAACGTTGTAGGACCCGACCTGCTTTCGCACGGCTGGCTTCCCGATATTTTCGGTGTTAAGTACCTGCTTAACATAATCGTGGTAGCCTTGATAACGGTAATTATGTATGTCTACCTTAAGTACAGCAAACACGGATATGAAATTTCGGTAGTGGGCGAGAGCGAGAACACCGCGCGCTATATCGGAATTAACGTTAAAAAGGTAATAATCCGCACAATGCTTGTGTCCGGCGCAGTCTGCGGAATAGCGGGACTTCTGCTTGTCGGCGGTTCTTCACACTCGATAGACTCGAACCTTGTAGGGGGCAGAGGCTTTACCGCTATTATGGTATCGTGGCTCGGCAAGTTCAATCCCGTAACCATGATACTTACAACTCTTCTTTTGGTATTCCTGGGCCGCGGCGCGGACGAAGTTACTTCAAAGTTCGGCCTTAACGGCGACTTTTCCGATATACTTACGGGCATTATTCTTTTCTTCATAATCGGATGTGAATTTTTCATCAACTATAAGATAAATATGAACCGCCGCCGGAAGGAGGAAAACCGATGACTGTTATAGTAAACTTTATTCAAAGAGCAATTCTTCAGGGAACTCCTTTGCTTTACGGCGCTACGGGCGAGATACTAACCGAAAAATCGGGCAATCTTAATCTCGGTATTCCCGGCATTATGTATATAGGCGCGATTTCCGGCGTTGTAGGCGGATTTTTCTACCAGACAAACGCTGTTGAGATAGTACCGTTCTTGGCGGTACTGATACCGTTTCTGTGCTGCCTTCTGGGTTCGCTTTTAGTATCGCTGCTGTATTGCTTTTTAACGGTTAATCTTAAAGCAAATCAGAACGTTACCGGTCTTGCAATTACCACGTTCGGTATAGGCTGCGGCAACTTCTTCGGCGGTTCGCTTATAAAGATAGTAAAAAGCGACGTGCCTTACCTTGCGCTTGTTGAAGTGGCGCGCGCGTTTAAAACAACCCCTGCCTTTGCCGAAAATCTGGGCAGTATAGGAAAACTGTTCTTTTCTTACGGTTTTATGGTTTACCTTGCAGTGGTAATCGCCCTTGCGGCGGCTGTTTTCCTTAAAAAATCACGCGCCGGTCTTAATCTGCGCGCGGTAGGTGAAAACCCCGCCACGGCGGACGCCGCGGGCATAAACGTTACCCGTTATAAGTATTTTGCAACCTGTATAGGCGGTATGATTGCGGGACTCGGCGGTCTTTTCTATGTAATGGATTACAGCAACGGTATATGGTCAAATAACGGTTTCGGCGATCGCGGCTGGCTTGCTATTGCGATTGTAATATTTGCTACATGGAAACCCACCCTTGCAATTTTAGGTTCGTATCTGTTCGGCGCGCTTTATATACTCTTTAACTATATAAACGTTTCAATGCAGATGATTCCGATAATCCAAATGCTGCCTTACGTTGTTACCATAGTGGTGCTTATTGCGGTAAGCATACGCAAGAAGCGCGAAAATCAGCCTCCGGCACATTTGGGACTTTCCTATTTTAGGGAAGAACGATAAAAATAAAACAGCGATTTCCCGAAAGAGAAACCGCTGTTTTTTTATTTTCTTCTGAAATCTTCCGATTTAAGGGATAAGTTTGGATTATAGTAGGGGTCGCCGGCGTCAAGCAAATATTGCCACTTTTCTTTAAATCTGTCAATCTCGCTTTGGAAACGCTTTACCTTTTCCGGGGTGTTTTCCGCGCCGCGGCTTAAAGATTCAAAATGATAAAGTTCCGCAAACGGAGTAAAGCAGATAAGGTAACCGGCCTTTCTTATCTTCATACAAAGGTCTATGTCGTTAAAAGCAACCTCAAACCTTTCGTCAAATCCGCCCGTTTCCTTAAAAACGGAGGTTTTAACCATCATACACGCCGCCGTAACAGCCGAAACATCCTGCTGTATCGCGGCCCTGCCGAAATATCCGCCCGTGCCGCGCGGCATATACTTGAAGTTATGACCGGCAATATCGCCTATGCCGAGCGTGACTCCAGCATGCTGTATCGTATCGTTCGGGTAGTAAAGCATCGCACCAACGGCGCCTACGTCGCTTCGCTGTGCCAGCATAAGCATTTCTTCTATCCAGTCGGGGGTTATAACCTCCGTATCGTTGTTTAAAAACAGCAGGTATTCTCCCTTTGCCTCGCTTACGCCGAAATTGTTTATAGCCGAGTAATTAAAACGGTCCGTTTTATATGCCACAACACGCACACAGTCTAAAGATTCAAGCGTTTCATAGTACTTGAATGTTTCGGGAGCGCTGTTGTTTTCGATGATAATTATTTCGTAGTTTTTATAGGTGCTTTTTTCTGTTATCGACCTTATAAGTCGGTCAAGTTCTGCCGTATGGTCCTTGTTAGGTATAATTATCGAAACCAAAGGTTGCGCGGTAAGGCGGTACCTTATTCTGTAAAAATTCGGGTGAAAAGCGGTGCTTTCCGCTTTTCCCTCAAGACCTAAGCGGACAAGTTGTTCGTCTACCGCTTTTATTCCGGCTGTTATTGTGTACGGCTTTGCATACGGATCTGAAGCAACGGAAGCGCCGCTTACGCGCCAATGATAAAGGATTTTCGGTATATGGACGATGTTTTTTGCCTTTTCGGTAAGGCGCAGGATAAGGTCGTGATCCTGACTGCCGTCAAATTCGCTTCTGAAAAGAGATTCGCCCGCAGCAAGCGACCTTTTAAACACAGTAAAATGACAGATATAGTTATTTCCTCTTAAATTGTCCGGCGCAAAGTCGGGCTTAAAATAGGGGTCAAACGTTCTGCCGTTTTTACTTTTAAACTTGTCTTCGTCGCAGTATATAAAATCGGCGTTTTTCTCATTTATTGCTTTTGCGTATTCAAAAAGTGCGGCAGGGTGCAGGTAATCGTCGTGGTCAAAAAGCGCAATAAAATCGCCGCCTGCCATTTCGGCACATGCGTTGGTATTTTCGCTGATGCCTTTGTTTTCAGAAAGTTTTTTATAGCGTATCCGCCCGTCTGCAAGCGCCAGTTTCCTGCAGTATTCGCCCACATAACGGTGGTCGGCATCGCTGCCGTCCGCAAGGCAGAGTTCCCAGTTTTTATATGTCTGGTTCAGTACGGAACTCAGCGTGTCCTTTAAAAACTCGCGCGGGGTGTTGTAAAGCGGAACAAGTATGCTGAAAAGGGGAGTGCACGCAAAATCGTATTTTTCCTGAAAGTTGCGATCCTGTTCCGAAACTTCCCAAAGGGTACGGTCGTAGATAAATTTATCCGAAAGAATGCGGCGAACGCGTTTTGCCTTTATAACCGCACCGGCGGTAACGGGCGACGTGGAAAGCCCGCTTTTTACACGGGAAATCATATTTTTGCAAATCCTGCCGGCACTCATATCGCTATCACGCCTTTCTCATAATCACAGCAACAGTATATATCACATTTTGCCTAAAGTCAATCAGGGGGTTTTGTATAAATGTTCTACTTTACAAATCTATATTAAAGTATTATAATACTACATTGAGGATTACTGCTTATGCAGCGATTGAAAATATCAACACAGGAGGAATTTCAATGTCAAGGAAATTCAAGACAATGGACGGTAACAACGCCGCGGCACACGTTGCCTATGCGTTTACCGAGGTGGCGGGTATTTACCCGATCACGCCGTCCAGCCCCATGGCGGACTATGTTGACCAGTGGTCTGCACAGGGATTAAAAAACATCTTCGGTACAAGAGTAAATGTTGTTGAGATGCAGTCCGAAGCCGGCGCTTCCGGCACGGTTCACGGCTCTCTTGCGGCGGGTGCGCTTACCACTACGTTCACCGCTTCACAGGGCCTTCTTCTCATGATACCGAATATGTACAAAATTGCGGGTGAACTGCTTCCCGCCGTATTCCATGTTTCCGCACGCTGCGTAGCATCGCACGCACTTAATATTTTCGGTGACCATTCCGATGTTTATGCCTGCCGCCAGACAGGTTTTGCGATGCTTGCCGAAACCAATCCGCAGGAAGTTATGGATCTCGGTGCGGTAGCGCATCTTGCCGCTATAAAAGGCAGGGTTCCGTTCATCAACTTCTTTGACGGTTTCAGAACCTCCCACGAAATACAGAAAATTCAGGTTTGGGATTATGAGGATCTTAAAGAGATGTGTGATATGGACGCCGTTAAGGCATTCCGTAAACGTGCGCTTAATCCCGAACGCCCCGTTATGCGCGGCAGCCACGAAAACGACGATATCTTCTTCCAGCACAGAGAAGCCTGCAACGATTACTATACTGCGCTTCCTGCAATCGTTGAAGAATATATGGATAAAGTCAACGCGAAACTCGGCACCGACTATAAACTCTTCAACTACTATGGCGCACCCGATGCGGAGCGTGTAATAATCGCTATGGGCTCTATCTGCGACGTTGCGGAAGAGGTTATCGATTATCTTACCGCCGCAGGCGAAAAGGTAGGTCTTGTAAAGGTTCGCCTTTACCGTCCTTTCTCGGCTGAAAAACTTGTTGCCGCTATTCCTGAAACTGTTAAGAAGATTGCTGTTCTCGACAGGACCAAGGAACCCGGCGCACTCGGTGAACCGCTTTATATGGACGTTATCAGCGCGCTTGCACAGCAGGGTCGCAAGATAGACACCGTTATCGGCGGCAGATACGGCCTCGGTTCTAAGGATACTCCTCCCGCAAGCGTATTTGCGGTATTTAAAGAACTTACCAAAGACGCTCCGAAAGAGCAGTTTACAATCGGTATCAATGATGATGTTACGCATCTTTCCCTTGAAGAAGAGGAAGCGCCGAACACCGCAGCGGAAGGCACTATCGAGTGCAAGTTCTGGGGTCTCGGCGGCGACGGTACCGTTGGTGCAAACAAGAACTCCATAAAGATTATAGGCGATCATACCGACAAGTACGTTCAGGCATACTTCCAGTATGACTCCAAGAAGACCGGCGGTATCACCGTTTCTCACCTCCGCTTCGGCGATAAGCCTATCAAGAGCCCCTACTACATCAATAAGGCTGACTTTGTTGCCTGCCACAACCCCTCTTATGTAATCAAGGGCTACAAGATGGTAAATGACGTTAAACCCGGCGGCGTATATCTTATCAACTGCCAGTGGACTCCCGAAGAACTCAATGAGCATATGCCCGCGGAGGCAAAACGTTATATTGCCAAGAACAACATTCAGCTTTACACTGTTAACGCTATCGACCTTGCCGCAAAGATCGGTATGGGCAAGCGTACAAATACCATACTTCAGTCCGCTTTCTTTGCACTTGCCAAAGTTCTTCCTGCCGAAGACGCTATCAAGTACATGAAAGAAAAGGCAGAGGCTTCCTACGCTAAGAAGGGTATGGACGTTGTTGAAATGAACTGGAAGGCTATCGACGCAGGTGCTACCGCGTTTGTTAAGATAGATGTTCCGGCAGATTGGGCAAACGCTGAAGACCACAAGAAGCCCGTACATGAAGAAGGCCCCGCAAAACTGGTTGAAATGGTTGATACCATTATGAAACCCGTAGGCCTTATGAACGGTTATGAAGTTCCTGTTTCGGCATTCGTTCCCCATGCGGACGGTACATTTGAACAGGGCGCTTCCGCTTACGAAAAGCGCGGCGTTGCCGTTATGGTTCCCGAATGGAACGAAACGACCTGTGTTGCCTGCAACAAGTGCGCATTTGTTTGTCCGCACGCTACCATCCGTCCCTATGCGCTTGATGAAGCCGAAAAGGCTGCTGCGCCCTCTAACATCCGTTATGCCGAAAAGGCAAAGGCTGTTCAGAACGCCGGATATTCGTTCGCGCTTGCTGTTTCTCCGCTTGACTGTATGGGATGCGGCGTTTGCGTAGGCGCATGCCCCACCAAATCGCTTAAAATGGTATCTCAGGAATCTCAGCTTCCCGAGCAGGAAGTATTTGATTACTGCGTTGAAAAGGTTACCGAAAAGCCCGGCATTGCTTCCGACGCTACGGTAATCTCCTCCCAGTTCAAGAAGCCGCTGCTTGAATTCTCCGGCTCTTGCGCAGGCTGTGCCGAAACTTCTTACGCACGCCTTATCACACAGCTTTTCGGCGACAGAATGTATATTTCCAACGCTACCGGCTGTTCGTCCATTTGGGGCGGCCCCGCGGCTACCTCGCCTTATACTACCGACGCAGAAGGTCACGGACCTGCATGGGCAAACTCCCTGTTTGAGGATAATGCCGAGCACGGTTACGGTATGTACCTCGGTCAGCAGGCTATAAGAAACCGTCTTATCGACGAGGTTCGCGAAATAGCCGAAAAGACCTCTTCTGCCGATGTTAAAACGGCTGCTGCCGCTTACCTTGACACACTTAACGACGGCGCTAAGAACTCCGACGCTTCAAAGGCTCTTGTTAAGGCCATTAAGGCTGCAGGCGCCGATTGCGACCTCTGCCGCGACGTTGTTGAAAACGCCGAGTACCTCTCCAAGAAATCCGTATGGATCTTCGGCGGCGACGGTTGGGCATATGATATCGGCTTCGGCGGCGTTGACCACGTTCTTGCCGCAGGCGACAACGTAAACATTATGGTATTCGATACCGAAGTTTACTCCAACACGGGCGGTCAGGCGTCCAAGGCTTCAAATATCGGTCAGGTTGCACAGTTTGCGGCTGCCGGTAAAGCAATCGCTAAGAAGAGCCTTGCCGAAATCGCAATGTCTTACGGCTACATCTATGTTGCGCAGATAGCGATGGGTGCCGATCAGAACCAGACGCTTAAGGCAATAAAAGAAGCCGAAGCGTATGACGGTCCGTCCCTTATAATCGGTTATGCCCCCTGCGAGATGCACTCCATCAAGGGCGGTATGGTTAACTGCCAGGCAGAAATGAAGAAGGCTGTTGACGCAGGATATTGGGATCTTTTCCGTTACAATCCGGCGCTTAAGGCAGAAGGCAAAAATCCCTTCTCGCTTGACAGCAAGCCTGCTACTGCCGACTATAAGGAATTCATTATGGGCGAAGCAAGATACAACCGTCTTACCCGCGAATTCCCCGAAAGAGCAGAAAAACTCTTTGATAAGGCGGCAGAAAACGCAAAGGCACGCCGTGCACATCTTGAAAAACTTGTTGAACTTTACGGCAAGTAATGCAGGATAGTTTTACGTTGTAAAAATACTGTAAATCGGTTTCCCGAACTCAAGAAATTGGGTTCGGGAAATTTTTTTGTTAAAATGTTACTTTTTTTAAAAAAAGTCTTGCTTTTTTCAAATGGTGGTCTTATAATACAAATAAGTGGTGAAAAGTGTAGCGTTTTACCTATAAAGTGTATTGAAGTGTTGAAAGCGAGGTGGCAAAAATGCTCTACGGCGGTTACGACCATACAATTGATAAAAAGGGCAGAATTGCCATACCCGCAAAACTGCGCTTTGAACTGGGCGACAGTTTTATGATCTGCCGCGGAATTTTCGGCAAACGCTGCGTGTGCGTGTATCCCATGAAAAAGTGGGAAGAACTTGTTGAAAAAATAGGAAGTCTTCCTATGTCTAAATCAAGCGCCGTAAAGCGTTTTCTTTACGACGGCGCTTTCAACGTTGAATTTGACACACAGGGCAGAATTCTTTTGCCCGCCGCTTTGCGCGAGTATGCAAACCTTGAAACCGAAGCGCACATCATCGGCGTTGATACCAACCTTGAAATATGGAACAAAGACCTGTGGGCGGACGAAGTTAAGGAATGTACGCCCGAATCCATTGCCTCTATCGTAGAGGAACTTGATTTTTGATTATGGAATTTTCACATATTTCGGTACTTTTGAACGAAACAATAAACTCGCTTAATATAAAGCCGGACGGAATTTATGTAGACGGTACCGCCGGAGGCGCCGGTCATTCCCGAGAAATAGCAAAGCGTCTTAAAGGCGGCAGACTTATTGCTCTTGACAGGGACACGGAAGCCGTAAAGGTAGCCGCCGAGCGACTTGCGGGATATCCGGCGACCGTAATTAACGCAAAATTTTCCGATATGAAATCGGTTTTGGAAAATTTGGGAATTTTAAAAATCGACGGCGTTTTGCTTGACCTTGGAGTTTCGTCCTATCAGCTTGATAACGGCGATAGGGGATTTTCTTATAAAGCGGAGGCGCCGCTTGATATGCGAATGGGACTTTCAAGCACAACGGCGGCGGATCTTGTAAACGGTCTTTCGCGTGAGGAACTTACAAAAATATTCAGGGATTACGGCGAAGAAAAATTCGCCTATAAAATAGCAGGGAACATCGTGCGTGCGCGCGAAAAGCAGAAAATTGAATCCACTACCGAACTTGCCGATATTATTGCGGCATCGGTTCCGGCAAGCGCCCGACGCGACGGACATCCTGCAAGAAAATGTTTTCAGGCGCTGCGCATTGCCGTGAACGGCGAACTTGACGAACTTAAAAGCGTTCTTGATGACGCTTTTGACCTGCTGGCTTCGGGCGGCGTGCTTGCGGTTATAACTTTTCATTCGCTTGAGGACAGAATAGTAAAACAAAAGTTTAAAGAGTTTTGTACGGGGTGTACCTGTCCGCCGGATTTGCCTGTTTGTGTGTGCGGCAAAAAGCCGAGAGGCCGCCTTGAAAACCGTAAGCCGATAACTGCCGGCGAAAAAGAACTTTCCGTTAACAAAAGAAGCCGCAGCGCGAAATTGCGCTGTGTGATAAAACTGTAGGAGTGACACTGTGTGGACAATTTAAAATATTATAACGACAGTCTTGCGTACGATTTTAATATGTTTATGCCCCGCAGTTCCGAGGCAGTTAAACAGGAACCGCAGGATAATATTGTAAAAATGCCCGTTGCCGCAAAAAGGACACGCGCGCGCGCCGCTAAAAGAACGGTTTCGCTTTCGGCATTTGCGGTTATGTTCAGCGTGATAATACTTGCGGCACTTTGCGGCAACATTTATTTAAGACTTCGCATAAACGAAGTAAATTCGCAGATAAACGACGTTAAAAGCGAACTTGACGTTATTGAAAGCGAAAGGACAAGCCTTCAGGTTGAACTTGAAAGGCGGATATCCTATTCGAATATCGAGGTTGAAGCAACCGAACTCGGAATGAGAAAACTTGATAAAAGCCAGGTAAAATACATTCGCGTGAACGATAAGAACACCGCGGTTAACAGCAAGGGCGAAACCATTAACAGCCGTCAGTAATAGTACGGCATTTGCAATAATATAATAAAGAGAGAATACGAGAGTTAAGGAGGAAACTTTGACTCTCGTATTCGGGTATAATAAGTATTAAAATTGCTTTTAAAAAAGCGGTTTTGCAAAAAGAAAGGCAGGGGATTACTGTGTCGGCAAAGCCTAATAAACAGATGATCGTAAGGGCTGTTGTGGTCATGGTTTCGGTAATCCTTTGCCTTACCGTTGTTTCTACCGGCAGCCTTATAAACATAATGATTTTCAAGGGCGAAAAATATCAGGCGTTGGCTTCGGAACAGCAGCTTTACGACAGCCTTGTAACGGCGCCCCGCGGCGAGATTTACGATAAAAATATGAATCTTCTGGCTACAAGCGCCACGGCGTGGACCGTTTATATCACCCCGAACGGGATAAACGGTATGTCCGATAAAGAAAAAGCGGAAAAGGTGCGCAAAACCATATCCGAAGGACTTTCCCCCATACTCGGAATAGATGAAAACGATATTTACGAAAAAACAAAACAAAAAACATACTATGTAATACTTAAAAAGAAGATAGAAAAAGACACAGCCGATAAAATAAGAAAGTTTATTTCCGATAATTCAAAACTTGAACTTTCAAGTTACATAGGTCTCGACGAAACAACAAAGCGTTATTATCCGAACGACACATTGGCATCCGCCGTTTTGGGCTTTGTGGGTGATGATAACCAAGGTCTTGCCGGACTTGAAAGTTATTACGACAATATCCTTACGGGAGTTGCCGGCAGGGTGGTTGCGGCAAAAAACGCCAAGGGCACCAATATGCCGTTTACCTACGAAAAGGTTGAAGAAGCAAAGCAAGGCGATTCCCTTGTCCTTACGATAGACTCCTATGTGCAGTACGCTGCCGAGAAATATCTTGACGCCGCCGTTGAGGAATTCAATGCGGTAGAACGCGGCGCCGCGATAGTTATGAATGTAAATACCGGCGAAATACTCGGTATGGCGGTAAGCGGTGACTTTAACCCCAACGACCCGTTTACGCTTTCTGCCGAAGATCAGGCACAGGTAGACGCCGCGGCGGACGAGGAAGCAAAGAAAACCTTAAAGGCACAACTGCTTAACAGGCAGTGGAGAAACAAAGCGGTTTCGGATACTTACGAACCCGGTTCGGTATTTAAAATATTTACCGCGTCGACCGCTTTGGAAGAAAACCTTGTAAACGAAAAAAGCACGTTTACATGCAATCACACATACGTGGTTTCGGGCACAGAATATAACTGCCACGAAAACAGAGGCGGCCACGGAACGCAAAACCTTGTTCAGGCACTTGCAAATTCCTGCAATCCGGCGTTTATACAGATAGGTCAGTTAATAGGCGTTCATTCTTTTTCAAAATATTTCAAGGCTTTCGGACTTGGCGAGAGAACCGGAATCGACCTTCCCGGCGAAGCCTATTCAAACTATTACAGTGAAGATAAAATGGGTCCCGTTGAATTGGCGTCCGCCTCCTTCGGTCAGACCTTTAACATAACACCTATGCAGATGATAACTCTGGCTGCAGCGGTTACAAACGGCGGTTATCTTGTGCAGCCGCACCTTGTAAGCAAGGTGGTAGACAGCGACGGCAACGTAAAGAAAACCGTTTCAACCGATGCAAAACGTCAGGTTATTTCAAAAGCCACATCAGATAAAATGCGCACTTACCTTGAATACGTGGTTCAGAACGGCGCAAAAAACGGAAAAGTTGCCGGTTACCGCGTAGGCGGTAAAACGGGAACTTCGCAAAAAATGGCACTTATTCTTTCAAGCGGTAACAGAGGACTTTATATCGGTTCCTATGTAGGCATAGCGCCGATAGAAAACCCCGAAATCGCCGTGTTTGTTATGATTGACCAGCCAACCGGAGGAGCATATTACGGAAGTCAGGTATCCGCGCCGGCGGCATCTAAGATAATGGCGGATATTCTGCCTTATCTGGGATTTGAACCGCAGTACAGCGAAGAAGAACTTAAAAATCTTGCGGTGGCGGTTCCGGACCTTTCGGGCAAACCGATTGCAACCGCAAAAAGTCTGCTTAACAGTGCGGGACTTGATTATAAAATCGTAGGAAACGGCGGCGAAGTTAAACGCCAGCTGCCGGAAGCCGGTTCTTCCGTATACAAGGGCGGTACGGTCATTATTTACACCGACGATACCGCCGAAGAGGAAACAACGGTGCCGCAGCTTACGGGACTTACCGCAGCGCAGGTAAACACCGCAGCGGCTGCCGCCTCGATAAATATTGAGTTTTCGGGCAATGCGTCCTCTTCGGGCGCTAAGTCCTATAAACAAAGTGTGCCCGCGGGCACAAAGGTCAAAAAAGGCCAGATAATTACAGTAAGTTTTACCGAAGAAACCCAACCCGATATGGCAGAAAGATAACAAAGGAGATACCAATGCTTTTTAAGGAGTTGTTGCCGCAGTATAACGGCGACTTTGAAAACACGGAAATAGGCGGCGTTACCTGCGATTCGCGCAAAGTAACACAGGGCAGCGTGTTCGTTTGCATAAAAGGACCCGATAACGACGGTCACAACTATGCAAAGTCCGCCCTTCAAAACGGCGCGGCGGTTATTGTATGCGAAAAGGATTTGGGTCTTGCAAACCAGGTTATCGTTGATGATACACATTCTGTGTTTTCCTATATGTGTGGCAAGGTTTTCGATTTTCCCGCAAAAAAACTTCACATTATAGGCGTTACGGGAACAAACGGTAAAACTTCGGTTACCTATATGCTTAAGAAAGTTCTTGAAACCGCCGGTCACAGGGTCGCCCTTATCGGAACAATACAGAATATGATAGGCGATGCGGTTACCGAATCGCATAACACAACGCCCGGCGTGTACGAACTTAACGCTTTTTTTGCCAAAGCCGTAAGCGAGGGCTGCGACTATGCGGTTATGGAGGTTTCCTCCCATGCGCTTCATCAAAGAAGGGTGGAGGGAATTGAGTTTGACGTTGCAATATTTACAAATCTTACGCAGGATCATCTTGACTACCATAAAACCATGGAGGAGTATCTGGCTGCCAAGAAAAAATTGTTTTACGCCTGCAAAACGGCGGTTATAAATCTTGACGACCCGTATGCCGGAAAGCTTATGGAGGGTCTTGACTGCAATATAGTGACCTATTCGCTCGGCAATGATTCAACATACAGCGCAAAGTCTATAATATATCGCCCTGCAAGCGTGCGTTATCAGCTTTTGGGCGGCGGCAAACTTACCGAAATTACAGTTAATACAGGCGGCAAATTTACGATATATAACTCTCTTGCGGCAGCTGTTGCCGCTATTGAATGCGGAATTTCCGCCGAAATCGCCGCAAAGGGACTTTCCTTGCTTGAGGGCGTAAAGGGCAGGGCGGAGGTTGTGCCGTGCGACCTTGGATTTACGGTTATAATTGACTATGCCCACACGCCGGACGGCCTTAAAAACATTCTTTCCACTTTTAAGGAATGTGAAAAAAACAGGCTGATTGTTTTGTTCGGATGCGGCGGCGACAGGGATAAAACAAAACGCCCCATAATGGGCAACATAGCGGTACACAACGCGGATTTTGTAATCGTTACGAGCGATAACCCGCGAAGCGAAGATCCGCAGGCAATAATAGATGATATACTTGTGGGAACCGAGGGCTTTAAAACACCGCTTAAAGTTATACCCAACCGCACGGAAGCAATCAAATATGCGATTTCAATAGGTATGCCGGGTGATATAATAGTTCTTGCCGGTAAGGGACACGAAACCTATCAGATACTTGCAAGCGGTACGGTGCATCTTGACGAACGCGAGGTTGTGGCCGAAGCCGTTTCGGAAACTAAAGAAAAAAGGAAAGAACAGAAATGAAAAATTATGTTACGGTAATTGCGGCGCTGACCTCGTTTCTTATAACTTCTTTGCTTGGATTTATTGTAATACCTTATCTTAGAAAACTCAAATTCGGGCAAACTATACTTGATATAGGTCCCAAATGGCATAAATCAAAACAGGGAACGCCCACAATGGGCGGCATTATGATGATTGCCGGTACCGTTATTTCCTTTGCGGCGGCATATTGCACATCTGCTTTGTCGCAAAGCAAACTTTACGGCGAATTTCACACGGCGGACCGTGCCGGAATTATGGCGGCAGGTATTATTATGCCGCTTTGTATGGGCGCGATCGGATTTTTCGATGATTATATAAAGGTTGTAAAAAAACGCAACCTCGGTCTTACGGCAAGGCAGAAAACGTTTTTGCAGATGCTTGTGGCGGCGCTTTACCTTACGGCACTTGCCTTTTCGGGTATGCACGAAACGTATATACCCTTTGTCGGAAGCGTAGATATAATGCACGGTGCCGGACTCCTCTTTTGGCCTGTTGCGCTTATGTTTATATACGGTTTTACAA
>CAKSTF010000012.1 GCA_934491515.1 uncultured Eubacteriales bacterium | reverse complement strand
AAAAGACCAACGATAAATCTGTTATTTCGGAATTTCAAAGTGGCTTGGCTTTCTGCGTTTGTATAAACGGCAGCGTACTGTCAAAGTTTGCGGTAGGCTGTCGAAGCCCTCCGTATCAATCGTTTTTGACCCAACAAAAAACGATTGAACGGAGGTAAATAAACTTGAAAAAACTGAACCCTAAAAAGGTTTTTATTATAGCCAACGGCGGCTATCGGGAAATTACTCCCGCGGAGCATGAATTTCGGAAAGAAACCGATGCAGGCTACCGAGAAAAGAAATTCATCGGCCTTCACAGCATGATCATGGAGGTAAGTGAAAAGGAATACATTGGATTCTACCGCAACAAACGTCGACAGAAATATCTCGACGAGCAACGCAGGGATAACGGCGATGTTTCGTATGACGCCTTGGACAGTGATGAATTCAACGGCGAGGAAATTCTGATTGCCGAGCTGCCGGATGTGTGCGATACGCTTGTCCATCAGCAGTTGTTGGACAAGCTGCGAAAAACGGTGGACGCTCTGCCGGAGGATGAAAAGGCTCTGATTGTTGCACATTTCTATGACGAAGTTCCGCAGACGGAGCTTGCCGAGCGCTACGGCGTTTCACAGCAGGCAATCAGCAAGAAAATCGCAAAGATCCGTGCGAAACTCAAAAAACTTTTAGAAAATTAAAAAATTTGGTTGTAGCCCCCTTGCTTTTTCGGCTGAAAAAGTGAGGGGGCTTTCTCAATAGCCTCCGCCCGTTCTTTGAAAACCGAATAGTACAGCGCATTCTTTACCTTCCTTCTGCCGTCGGCGAGAGCCGATGAGCCACACGACCTTTTGAGTCGGACGATGCGGCGCATCCGCACCGAAGGCCATGACAGGCAGAAGCAATAATGATACTTGTGCTCAGTCACAGGTCGAGCGTTGAAGCGGCACAAAAAAGTGCTGTGAGCCGTCGCAACCAATGAGAGCACCTCGCAGAGATCCTGGGAGGGGTGAGATTCCCATGAGGCAAAATGCATTGCCGGAGGATGCGTTCCCTTGTTCGGGGCGTCGTGGACAAATACGAACAGAACCAAGAACGATTGATACAAAACACAAGGCGGTCGTTTGTCCAAAAGCACTCGGCCGCCTTTTACTTAAATGGAGGCTAACTATGAAAGAGATTAAACGAGGCGAAATCTATTCCGCCGACTTCGGCGCAGGCTTCGGCAGCGAGCAAGGCGGAACGCGCCCGTCCTTGATTTTACAGAATGATATCGGCAACAGGCACAGCCCCACCACCATCGTGGCGGCGATCACAGGCAGAGAAACAAAAGCAGCTCTGCCCACCCATGTGAAAATCATGGCGAAAGGGCTTAAAACCGAATCCACCGTTCTGCTCGAACAAATCAGGACGATAGACAAAGCGAGGCTCGGCGAATACATCGGCAGGCTCGACAGCAAGGCCCTTGCCGCCGTTGACCGTGCCATTGTGGTAAGCCTCGGCATCAAATATTTGGAGGAACTGATTCATGGACGATAACCGCATCACCGCCTATACCTTCACCAGAATGCAGCCGCAGGCGACGGAAGCAGACTTCCTTACGGCGCAAAGAGAAATGGACGCCTACTGCAAGGAAAACGGATACCGCATCGTCGGCTCTGCTTTTACCAAAGAACCGTCGGAGAAAATGGCATCTGTTATGGATAACATTCTCACCGACATGAAAAGCAAAAATGCCGAGCTGCTCATCATCCCCGACATCAGCCGCTTGGGAAGGAACACCGCTATGGCGACAGGCATCGTCAAAGCCTTTGCGGATGAGGGCATCGACATTGAAATAACGGCAGACGGCTCTTGCCCGACCGAACAGTTTGCGCCGGACGCCGATCCGTTCATCCAAGGAATGTGAGGTGCGAATATGAATAAGAAAGACATCGGCAACGCCTCTTTTGCTTACTGCGTGAACCTATTAAAAATGCTCCTCGCCATGCAACTCATCACCGAGGACGAATACGAAAAAATCGTCAGGATTAGCGCCGAACACTACGGCGCTGAACTTATTTATGTCTGAAATCTTAATTCTCAGGTTTTTGCGAAAAACCGCTGGAAGTATTCGAACTCCTGTGGTATGGTGTGTCATGCCAAAAGGCGAATAACAGCAAGGCGACCCCCTTGCGGAAAGGAGAAATACAGATGAAAACAATAACCGAGATCACCCGGCAAAAGCCGACGCCACCTCAGATAAGACTTGCGGCCTACTGTCGAGTGTCCAGTGATTCAAGTGACCAGCTCCATTCCTTCGCCGCACAAATCAAATACTACTCCGAATACTGTAAACGGCGTCCCGAATACAAATTCGTAGACATTTATGCAGACGAGGGCGTGACCGGAACGAGTATGGAAAAGCGGGATGACTTCCGCCGAATGCTGCGGGATTGCAAGAAAGGCTTGATAGACCGCATCATCGTCAAATCCATGTCGCGCTTCGCCCGAAACACCGAGGAAATGCTGACGGCGCTCCGAGCGCTCGAACAAATGGAAGTCAGCGTATACTTCGAGGAACAAGGACTGGACACCCGGTCCATGAACAGCGAGATGTTCGCAACCTTCCCCGGCATGATCGCCCAACAGGAAAGCATCTCCATATCGCAGAATATGCGATGGAGTTATCAAAAGAGAATGAACTCCGGCGAATTCAACTGCTGCGCTCCGGCTTACGGCTTCGACCTCATCAACGGCGAGCTCGTAATCAACGAAACGGAAGCGGCTGTGATTCGCCGGATTTTTAATCTCTACCTACAGGGCATCGGTATGCAGAAAATTGCCAATCTGCTCAACGCCGATGAGGTGAGCAGACGGTACGGTCAGGAAAAATGGTATCATACCACCGTGAACTATGTGCTGAATAATGAGAGGTACATGGGCGACGCTCTCCTGCAAAAGAAAATCACCACACAGACCCTGCCGTTCAAAAAGCAGAAAAATCACGGCGAACAGACGATGTACTATATCGAGGACAGCAATCCTGCCATCGTGAGCCGTGAAACCTATGAGGCGGTGCAGGCGCTTATTAAAAGCCGACAGCCAAACTGTAAGCGAAGCTATAAAACCTATCCGCTGTCCAAAATGCTTCGCTGTCCCGAATGCGGCCGCAGCTTCCGCCGTCAGACGATAAAAGGCACAGCCTATTGGATATGCGCCGGAAAAGCCACGGGACAAACGAATTGCACTTGGCGCAGAGTCCGAGAGCAAGAAGTATACGCCGCATTCAACCTTATGATACGGAAGCTGAGCGCCAACAGAGAATATCTGCTCGGCACGCTCATCCGCCAGCTCGAACAACTGCAATACCGTACCACAGGCAGTCAGCAGCGGATCAAAGAACTCGACCGAGAGATCGCCGACCTTGCGGCGCAGAACCTTGTCCTCTCCCGTCTGCACGGCAAAGGATTGCTCAATGCCGCCGATTACACGGCACAGTCCGATGCGCTTGAAAGCAGAATAACCGAACTGCGGATCGAACGCCGAACCAAAATCACCGACAGCGATGAGGACGAAATGTTGGATGGGCTGAAACTGCTGAACGATATCCTCACAGAAACCGAACTCGGCACGGACTTCGACGCCGAGCTGTTCGGACAAACGGTGGACAGCATCACGGTGGACGGCAATGACCAACTGACCTTCCACCTCATAGGCGGCATCAGCCTGCCCGAAAAAATACGAGAGAAAGGACGGTGCAACCGAGCATGAACCATCGAAACATACCGTTTGGCTACACTATGGAAAACGGCACGGTCATCATCAACGATATCGAAGCCGCTATTATCCGAGAAACAGCCGAACAATATCTCGGTGGGAAATCACTGAGAACCATAGCCGAACTGCTGACCGCAAAGCGAGTTGAGTATATGCCCGGCAAGAACGATTGGAACAGGTCACGCATACAGCGCATGATCGACGATAAGCGCTATATCGGCGAAAACGGATATCCTTCCATACTCACCGAGCAAGCGTATACGGCTATGCAGGCCATGAAAACCGAAAAGAACACGCAAAAGGCAGTATCCCACTTCAAGCTGACCGTTCCGGTCGTCTGCCCAAGCTGCGGCAGCAGAATGCAGCGACGCTACGACAACCGCCGTAAAGCATCTACATGGTGGTGCTGCCCCGAATGCAAAACCACCGTCAGCATAACCGATGAGGATATGCAAAACGGCATTACAAAACGGCTCAACGAAGTCATCGCCGACCCCGAAAGAATCGAGATACCCGAAAGCGCCTATGAGGAAAGCCAAGAGGTCAAGCGCATGAGCGTAGAGATAGTCAAGACCCTCGATACCATCGGCTTTGATAAAGAAGCACTGAAGCAAAAAATGCTCACTTGCGTGAGCGAAAAATACAAGTGTCTTGGAACGGAAGTGACCACGGCGCAGAGCCTAAAAGATACATTCAAATCCGCATCACCGTTGACAGCCTATGACAGCGCCTTGGCAGACCAAGCGGTCAGCGAGATACACCTACAAAGAAACGGCGAAATAAGCCTTACACTGATAAACGGTCAGAGGATCGGAAAGGAGGAAACCGCATGACGCAGACAGCAACCATGAAGCCGCAAAAGAAAGTGCATATCATCCCTGCGACGATAGACACCAAAGCGGCGATAACGCAGAATTACCGACAGCTCAGAGTTGCCGCTTACTGTCGGGTATCCACGGCGCAGGACGAACAGCTAAACAGCTACGAGATGCAGAAAACTCATTACGAGGAACGCATCCGTACCGAGCCGAAATGGACGCTTGTCGGCATCTTTGCCGATAAGGGCATCACGGGAACAAGCATGAAAAAGCGTGACGAATTCAATAAAATGCTTCGCCTCTGCTACAAGGGCAAAATCGACATGATCATCGTCAAATCCATCAGTCGCTTCGCCCGAAACACTCTCGATGTGATCAAAACGACACGAAAGCTCCGAGATGTCAATGTAGATGTGTTCTTCGAGGAACAGGGCATCCACAGCATTGATCCTGCCTCGGAATTTTACATCACCATCTACGGCTCGATAGCCCAAAGCGAATCCGAAAATATCAGCGCCAATGTCAAATGGGGCAAAGCACAAAGTGCAAAGCAAGGCGTCGTGCCGTTCCAATGCAAGCACTTCCTCGGCTACACGAAAAGCGCAGACGGTGAGATTGAAATCGTTCCCCAAGAAGCCGAGATTGTCAAAGAAATATATACACGCTATCTCTCCGGTGAGAGCCTGCACGGAATAAAATGCTATCTTGAAGTAAAAGGAATACCGACACCGGGCGGCTGCACCGAATGGCAGCACCGAACCATCCGCTCCATACTGACAAACGAAAAATACAAGGGTGATGCCGTAGTCAACAAAACCTTCGTGACCGACTGCATCAGCAAGCGGGTCAAGGTGAATAACGGTGAGCGAACAAAATACTACATTGAGGAAAATCACCCTGCCATTATCGACGCAGGCACCTTTGCAAGAGTTCAAGAGGAAATCGCACGGCGGGCAGGCAAACCGAAGGTCAAACAGAAAGGCACGATAACCGAGCTGAGCCGATACTCAAGCAAATATGCGCTGACCGAACTGCTGATCTGCGGCGAATGCCGTACCCCTTACCGCCGATGCACTTGGACGGTACACGGCAAAAAGAAAGTTGTATGGCGATGCATCAACCGACTCGATTACGGCAAGAAATACTGCCACAACTCACCGAGCATCGAGGAAAGCCTGCTGCAAGATGCCATTATGAGAGCCATCATGCAGACGGCGAAACAAAACACAGAAGTGCTGAAAACACTGAAACTGCATATAGGCATGGGACTTACGGATGAAACCACCGAGGATAAGACCCTCGACATTCAGATACGCATAGCGGAGTTGGATGCCGAGTTTCAGAAAATGCTCAAAGCGGTATCCGCCGACAATGCAGATGCCATCGACGAGGGACGGATTGCCGAGCTCATGAGCGAAAAGCAGAGACTGACCGTGCAGCTTGAACAGTACGCCGCCATGCGCCAAAAGCGAGAAAGCGCAAAGCCCCGACTCGATGAGATTTACACCATACTTGACGGACTGCAAAACCACCCGATGGAATATGACGACAAGCTCGTCCGGCAGATTATAGAATGCGTAGTGGTGGAATCAAAAGAGAAAATCAAGGTGGTCTTTATCGGCGGCACGGAAATTGAGATGGCACTATAAAGAGATTGAAAAACGCAAGGGAGTGAGATATAATGATTGTCGCAGTGTCACGAATCCCCCTACCAAAAACAGAAAGGTATCTTTATTGGGTACGGGTGGCAAAAATCCCAATTCGTAAGAATTGGGATTTTTACTTATTACCTATTTCTTTCTCGCTTTTCATTTGCCGTTTTTCTCTTATGTGAGGATTTTTCGGGAAGTAGGAAGCAACAGTGAAAAGCAAAAGAGTATTTTACGGTTGTTTAAGGAAAATATCACAGCAACACGGGGTATCCACGTAGTGGATACCCCGTGTTGCTGTGTGAGGTTTCAGAGTACACCGTGCCAGCGGCAGCCGTTCGCCTTTAGTGCCGCGCGTATGGCGGCGCACGGTTTGCCGTCGAAAGTAATTTCAATGCTGTTGTACTGTTCATTATTCGCGATTGTATAGGTCATTTCCAAAACCTCCAAAATTTAAATATTGACTTTATGCCCGCCGCCGTGTTATCATCTAAAAGAACAGAAACGAAAAGACGGCGTGGACGGCGAGCCCTCGGGCTTCCGCCTTCTCGTTTGGTTTTTCTGTTCGTGTTTTGTGGCGTAACTCTTGCCCCGCTGGGTCGTGCAACCGTTCGGGGGTTTTTATGGGTTGCGCCGCTTTTTATTGCCTTACTTGCTTATAAAGTCAAACAACTCGACAATCTCGGACTCCGTCCAGCCCTTGCCGCGTAAAAAAGCGATTAAAGCGTTTAAAGTTTTATCGCTCATCATTTCGGCGTTTTCCTCCCGTGTTTCGTTCTCGCCCGTCATTTTCAAGACCTCCAAACCGTAAAATTGTAAACTTTGCTTTGTTTACATTGTTATTATATCATAATCAACGCATATGTTCAAATACCCCTATTTGTGCAATATGCACAATATACAAACAGCACAGCAACGCACAAACACGCCGCTAAAGCCGTTTAAACAGGCTTTTAAGCGGCTTTTGTTTTGCTCCGAATATTAAAAAACAATTTAAGCGCCGCACAAGCGCCCAGAAACGCCCCACGAAAACCGCAAAAAATAAAATAATGCTTTATGCTGTCCTTTTTCGGCACTATGCACAACAAAACAAACCCCAAAATCACCGCACAAGCAAATCTGCAAACAATCATGCAACAAACACAACCGCAACGCCTGACGGCTTACACCGACACCGGCACGGGATGTAATGGTAAAATATGGAGATACTTCACAGTCGCGCAATGTTCACTTTTATATATAAGGGAAAAAAACAAAAAGAAAGATATTTATATTTTATATTACATATATTTATTTAATTTCTTCTTGTTTTGTTTCCCGTTATATAAAAGCGGGAGCGTTTGCTTTTTTGTTTCATTTAGTAGCAATAAAATAAACAAAAAGCCCGGAGTGGCAAACCGCCGAGGAGGGGGGGTAGGTTTTAACCGTAATATTTGACATATTTTTACAGCGCTGCTATACCTCTTTCCCATTTAAGTTTGTTCTTTTGCGTTTTTTGTGCGAAAGTTGGGCGTATATTTCCGTTCGTGCTTGTTATTGTCTTTGTGCTTGCATTTAAGGTATTTGTTTAAGATTTGCGGAGTTTATTGTCGCAATATACGTTTTACATATTGTGACATCGGCGCAAAGGCGGATGATGAAATAATCTCGCTTTTTAAAAAGAAACACGCGGCGCTTATAACGACACTTTCTCCGGCGCTTCCTTATGCGCTGTTCGATCGCTCCGTCAGCCATGCGACCGAACTTTCGCAGTTTAACGGCAATGTTGTGTTCGAGGGCATAATCGACTGCTCCGTGAAATGCCTTGAAAACGGTATTCCCGTCGGTCTCGGAACCGACACCGGATGTCCGTTCATCACTCACTACGATATGTGGAGAGAACTTCTCTATTTCCATAAATATTGCGGCGTGTCGAATAAGTTCGCGCTCTACACCGCAACGAAGCGAAATGCTGAAATAGCGCATATCGATGATATCACCGGCACTGTAGAGCCCGGCAAATGCGCTGATCTTATTGTCACCGATGCAAATCCGATTGACGACCTCAGAACCCTTCGTAATGTGAGAATGGTCATGGCAAGAGGGCACCTTATACATAGCCCCAAGGTCAAAAAATATAAGAACGTTGAGCGCGAGCTTGACAAGTTCCTTTAATATGAATTTAATACCCGGGGTAGATGTAAATTGAGTTAGATAGACAAAGCAATCAGGATAGAGCGTTTTTTTGAAAGAACAGCGCAGTCATCGGCTGCGCTGCCCTCCGCTTTGGGGCTGCGCTGCCGCGCTCGTCGTTTTTGCGACCGTCGCAAAGGGTCTCATTGCGCTGCTTGCAGGCAGGATATTCAAACAGTCGTTCTTTATGTGCTATGCGATCGTCCTTAATGCATTCTCCGGTTCCCCGATCAATATGCTGATAACCACCGAGGCGAACAACATAAGCGCCGAAGCGAAAGCCTCGGTGCTTATCTTTTTGCCCTGCAATCACACCGTCACATCTTACCGTTTGACGCACTCTGTTATCGGCGTATCGTCCTGCACACTTAAAATGAATTGTGGGAGCGCAATCGAAACGAGCAAAAAGTTAAAAAACAATAAAAATATCCTTCCCTTTGAAAATCGGGGAAGGTTTGTTTAATATTGCAAACGTTTTTGCGTTATGCTATAATGTTAAACGGTGTAAAGTGGACTTGAAACGGTTTGCGTACAAAGCAAAGAAGGTTTGTTTATGAATGGAATTTTGAAAAAAATCAGGCAAAGCGATGCTTTTAACAAGGAAAACAGAGTTCCGTATACAAAAGCAATCGTTTTAATGAGCCTGTTTACCTTTGTGTTTCTCGGCACTGAAGTTTTATTTGTTAATATGGTCGCTCTTACCGCGTCGGGCAATCGGTCGGTAGCGGCGCAGAACTATGCGCTTGGCATCAGTACGGTAGGCTTTGTTTTGTATCCGCTTTTTTGCCGTTTTCTTCACCGCCTCTTTTATGGAGATGGCGCGTTACACAAAAACTCCGGAACTGTGGGCGGGACTCGGCAGGGCTGTCAACAACCTTGTTGCCGTGGTAATCTCCGGCGGTTCGCTGGCGCTGCTTAATTCAAAAAACAACGTTGTTATTATCGTTATCGAACTGCTTTTGTTTGTGCTTACAAGTATCGCGACGCTTACCTACACAAACAGAAGAAAAACCTTTTTTGAAAAAATTGCCGCAGATTCCCGTGACAAACAGAGCGACAGTGAAAAACTGCAGAAATTGTCGGATAAATTTGCGCTTACCCCGCGTGAAGCGGAAGTGTTCGGCCTGCTTGTAAATACCGAGGACGGACTTCAAAAGATAGCCGACCGTTTGTATGTGTCCAGAAGAACGCTTGAACGCTATGTATCCGCAATATATGAAAAAACCGGCGTGAAATCGCGAATAAGTCTTGTTTCACTTTATAATAACATATAGCACACAGGCAAAATAATTCTGCCGCAGCGGCTGCGTTTTTGGTCTGATATTTTGTTTTTAACTTCCCGTTTAACGGGAGGTATTTTTTTTACAATTTTTTATAAAAAACGCCGATATTCCGGCATTTTTTAAAGTTGGCGGAAGTCCGCCACGCTGTTTTGCGTGATATGGCGGATTTCCCTTATATACATCTAAACCGTATATAAATATAATTATAGCAAAGTATTTTGAGTAATTTGGGAGTGGTACGGCATGCATAAACGCCTATATTCCGCCAAAGGTCAAAAAAAGCGCCTTTTTATTAAAACGGCGGCACTTTTGCTGCTTGTTTGTACGGCGCTTTGCGCCTGCGGCAAAGGTTCGTCGGGCGGCGATAATTCCGGCTCTTCAAAGGACGCCTCAACGGGTACTGAACCCGTAACGCTTGAACAGGCGCTTCTTAAAGAGCGCGGCATATCGTTTGACAAATCGGATTACCAAAAGTTTACGGGCGGCGAAAACATTATAGACGAATACGCCGAGTTTGACTGTCTTCTTGATCACACATACAGTAAAGATATAAACGACTTTGTTGTGTCCGGCGGCAAACTTTATCGGGCAAACTTTAACTCCACGCTTCCGAACGGGAAAAATTTGCAGGAGTTCGGCACCCTGCCCGGCAAGGATGTGCTTTACTGGCGTTTGACCCACGACGGTGAAATGGGCACCATTTATTTAAAGGACGGTTCCGGATATAAGGTGAGCAGTCCTCCGTTCCAGACAAGTCCGCTTGATAAAACGCAGTATAAACTTTTCAACAAGGTATATCGCTACGCGGTGGACGGCAAAACGCTTGAAGATCACACGGCGGAGTTTTTAAGCGCCGATAAGATATACGACTGGGGCATACCGATGATGGCTTTTAAAGACGGAAAGGTAAGTATGCTGTTTTCCGCAAAGTATCTTGACAAAGGTACGACCGGATGGAACTGGTACCTCGATATGGGGCAAAGGGAGTATATCGCTTTTGACCTTGATTTATCGGCAATAGGTAAAGAAACGCCGATACGTCTTTTTAACAGCAACATTCTTATGACAAACAGCGCGTTTTACGAAATTGTGTATGCGGCGGCTCCGTTAGACGACAGCGACGCGCAGGCGCAGGCAGCGCCCGACGGTTCCGTATCGCCTTATTACCCGGCAGCGGCACATTTAAACTGCAATCTGACCCTTCGGAAGATTACGCTGCTGAGTAATTATTACAGCGACGTGCGGAATATCAGTACAAACTATGTTATCACTTCCGATTACACCATTTTGCCCATTACGAAAATCGTTACGGAGGGGTACGGCAAGTACACAAGATACAGCTGTAACGGTTTCGGTAAAAATTATAAAGAAGAGTAAGGAGAAAAAAGATTATGAACATAAGAAAGATAACAGCACTGCTGCTTACGGCGGTTATGATATTCAGTTTTTCCGCCTGCGGAAAAACCGTTGTAAACGAGGACGGCACAAAAACAACCAAAACCGAAAAGGGAATAAAAGTAACGCAAACGGCGGCAAAAGCCGTACAAACCGAAAAATACGAAACGGCGGATTTCAGTATGACTATCCCCAAAGGCTGGACGGTAACAACAGGCGGAACGAATATCTACCACAGTATCCGCGTTTGCGACCCAAAAGAGCCGCTTAATCAGATGTTCATTCTGCTTAAGGCGGATATTCTTCTGCACAGCCAAGAGGGTAAAGCGGCATGGCAGCAAAACTATTCAATGGGCAACACGCAGGCAGCACTTTTTGCCAAGGCTCCCGTACTTGAAAATCCGTCTACCGAAGGATTCTTTAAAATATTTCCGCAGTACGCGGCGTTTGTATCGGAAGTGGAACCCGATTACGGCGGCTACACGTTTCCTACATTCAGCGGCTTTACGGTGACTGACAGATACGAGTCTACAAGCAGTATGAAATCTGTGGCTTTAGGCGATGAACTGTTAAGGGCTACATTCAACGAAAACGGAAAAGACGGCGAGGGAATGTTCGCCGCAAGCGTTGTTGATTTCGGCAGTGTCAGAATATCAGGCGGCAATGTTATAAACTATCAGCTTCAATCGGCGGACGGCGGCTATTATATGGCATACAACATTCTGGCGATTACCGCCGCAAAGGATACCTTTATCGAATGGGAAAGCGTGCTTGCCGACTGTATGAAGACACTGCAGTATTCCGAAAGTTTTGTAAACGCCACAAACCAAGCAAGCAATGAAAAGGTTGCCCTTGCAAAGCAGATAAGCCAGAATTTCAACCAAACGATGGACGCGATGATGTCATCTTGGGAAAGCCGCAACAGAAGTCAGGACATTATGAGTCAGAAACAGAGTGACGCGATACTCGGTTACGAGCGTGTTTACGATACCGATACAGGCGAAATCTACAAAGCGACAAACGGTTTTACCGATGTTTATGACGGCAGCCGCTACAAAGCGGTAACGGACGATAATATGTACGCCGAACCCATAAGCGGATACATTGAAAAACAGTAACACATAAAATCGGATTGCAGCAGATTAAGAAAAGGAGGATTGGTACCATGGGCACGGCGCGGAATTCCGCTTTGCAGGACAATGATACAACCAAAAGAACGCTTCCTTACAAAAGACAATATGTAATTGTTGCAATATACGAGGTGTTGGATAAAAACGGCGCCGAATATGAAAAAACGGATTCTTCGACCGTTTCGTCGGATATGTCGGTCTACGGCAATATGAGCCGCTTTTCCATTTCGGTGAACGAGCAGGCGGCGGGCACGGAATTGTCCGTAACAATGGTACGTCCGTGCGAGTGGCTGTCTCCTTTGGGCGTTCAGCGTGCCATAACCGCTGTAGCGGACAGTATTTCGCAATATCTTGAAAACGAACTTGTAATGAATGCGGTATCACCGCAGGGCAATATCTAATAAAAACGGTTTTAAGAACGGAGGAAATCAGGATGAATGAATCAAGAGTATTTATGTTAAACGGTACGGATGTGCAGGATATAGTTACGCGTCTGGAAGGATTTTTCCGCTTTGAAAAGGGAATGGAGGTCCAAAGTTCCGAGACTACGGAAGGCTGTATTATGCAGGCAAGCCAACCTAAAGACGGCTGGAAAACCTTTTCGGGAATGCGGCTTGCAATCACCGTTCAGTTAGCGGTTACAGACGACAGGCTTGACGTAAGCGTAGGCGAGGGACAGTGGTCGGATAAACTGGGAGCCGGAGCAGTAGGACTGTTTATCGCGTGGCCGCTTGCCATAACGGCAGGAATGGGCGCGCTTAAACAAAAGAAGCTTCCTTCGGAGGTATTTCAGGTTATTGAAAACACGATCATTACGGGCGGCAGGCCCGTGGTTGTAACCGGCGCGGGGCAAACCGTAGCGGCGGGGATGACCGTTTGTCCCAACTGCAAAGAACAGGTTTCCGCAGGCTCGAAGTTCTGTAATCATTGCGGAACAAAACTTATAACAAAATGTCCTGCTTGCGGCGCGGACGCACAACCCGGCAGCGCGTTTTGCAGCGAATGCGGCCACAAACTTTAAATAAAAACATAAACTTCAATTTTATACTTTAAGGAGAACGTGTTTATGAAAGCAGAATTTTTAAGGAAAAAACTGCCGGCAATACTGCTGACGCTTTGTATGATATTGTCAATCGTGCCGATAGCGGCACTGGCGACAACGTCTGCAGCCGAAACGGCGGACTTTACCGTAGGCAGAGGTGAAACAGCCATAAGGCTGCTCAATCAGTACAAGACCGGTACGGCGGACTCGCTTTGGAACAGCGACACCAAGACCCTGACTTTGTGGGGCGTCAACTTTGTTACAACCGCCAAAACGGCTGTGAAACTGCCTGCAGGGTCTACAATCGTTCTTAAAGACGGTACTTCAAACACCGTAAAAAGCGGCGATATAACAGCAAATGTAAACGGCAAAGAAAACAACTCAATTTATACTACCGCAATAGACGCCGTAGGTTCGCTTACCATTGAGGGCGGCACGGGCAGTTTAACCGCCGTTTCCGGTAGTCACAAAAATGCAGACAACGGCTGGACCTACACTTCGGGTATCACCGTTGACGGCGATTTTACCGTTAAAGGCGGTAATGTGTCGGCACAGGGCGGTTTGGCTGAAGTTACGGGTGACGGCGGTTTAGCGTTTTCTTTTGGCGTGAATATGGAAACCGACACGCGCAATAAAGGCCTTGTGGTTATGGGCGGCTTGCTTACTGCGGTAGGCGGAGAAGCCGCTTCTTTAAACGAGGACGGTACAAGAGATCATTTGGAATTCTCCCGCGGCGTTGCTATTTATCGCGGCAATGTTTCCGTGTCCGGTGACGGTAAACTTACGGCGCAGAGCGTTCCTTCTATGGCAGAATCAAGAGTTTTGTCAAACGGTTTGTGTATTTCCGTGGGTGATCTGTTCGTTTCCGGCAGCGGCGAAGTATCAGTTTCAGGTGCCTACGGCGCATATGTTTCGGGCGGCGGCATCATTCTTGACGGCGGCAAACTTACTGCTGCAAGCACCCAGGAAAAAGATAACTACGGTAGGCCCGGCAACGCTATCGATGCGGAAGTGGGTAGCAGCGGCAGTCCCAAAACCTCCAACGCCGGTAATATCACCTTAAACGGAGGCACCCTTGAAACCATAAACGGAAAAATTTATATGGCTAATTTCGGTGCTGCCGACACGCAGGGCTTGTTCACCGTAACAGGCGGTACCGTTATAAATAAGGAACAACTCTATGGCGCCAAAAAGGTTATTATTTCCGGCGGCAGCGTACAAACGGGAGGAATTGACGCCGACGAACTTATCCTCTCTGACGCAACGCTTACCGTTAGGGAGCCGGTACGCAAAAGCCCGTACAACGGTGAACTTTATGCTTACCCCGCCGTTGATGTAAGCAAACTTACCGTAAATAGCGGCACGCTGGATGCTGCCTGGGATTGGGGAGAATTTACACCTATCGTTTTCAACGTGGACGAAAGTTATAATGACGTAGGACTTTTGGTTAGGATGCCGTATGAGTTCAATGTTGCCGCGTTTAACGGCGGCACTACCGTTCTTGATACCGGCAAAGCCGGAAATATTGCTTTAAAAATCGGCGGTCAACTGATTTTGGGTAACGGTATGGAAGAGACCGGCGCGGACGAAAACCACCGCCAGACGGGTACTGCACCCGTTAAATTCGCGGCGGCAGCGCCGAGCACCGCAATCACCGCTGCCACAATTGAAAATGCAAAATTCGGCTATCAGCCGGGCGATACTCCGAAGGCAACGGCAAGGGTTTCAGAAGTCGATACAGATAAATATGAAATTGAATATGAATGCTGGCAGCAGTTTGAAAACAACCAGCCTGTTGCCGCATGGTATTCCGATAACGCATCGCACGGTAATATACCTGCTATCACGAAATTTGAAAGCGGAAAAACCTATGTTTATTCACTTATGCTTAAACCGAAAAACGGATATACATTTACCGATAAAACCGTCATTACCGTGAACGGGCAAAAAGTATCGGCACCTTTCGTCAGCGGTGTTATGTATATCCCTGCCGTTAAAACGATTACTATGCCCACTATGCCTAACATTGTCGTCATTGACGTGGTGGAGATAAATGGCGTAACCGTTAACTTTAAGAACGGCGATAAGCCCGTATTTACAGGTAAGGTGCCCAACGGCGTAAAATATAAGTACGACTGCGAGTGGTGGGAACTGGACAGCAAGACCGGCGCAATCTCTTCGGAGTTTTTCAGCGGTGCTTATGAAAATAAAATCACCGCTTTTGAAGCCGGCAAGACCTATCATTACGGCGTGTATGTAAAAGCAGTCGGCTTTGTTGAAAGTGAAAATACCACTTATGTATTCGGTCCCGACACCAGGCTGAAAATCAACGGCAAATTTGTGAATTACACACGCTACGAAGGCAACACGAGTGACGGTTCCGACAGTACTATGTGGGTTCTCACCGACCTTACTATGACACCGCAGGCATCCGGTACAATGCACGACTATAAGATAATCGAGGGCGCAAAAGGCACATGGACCAAGGATACCGACAGCACGCTCAAATTCCGCGCAAACGGCGATTTTTCAAAGTTTAGCGGCATAAAGGTGGACGGCGAAACGGTTTCTGCCGATAAATATACGGCGGAATCCGGTTCTACCGTAATTACGCTTAAAAAGGATTATCTTGCCACGCTTTCCGTAGGGAAACATACCCTTACCGTTGTTTATACCGACGGCGAATGCAGCACCGAATTTGAAATAAAAGCGGCGCAGCAGGGCGGTGGAAATACAGGTAACACCGATAATACCGGTAATGCCGATAAATCTCCCAAGACGGGCGACAGCAGAAACTTTGCGTTTTTAATAGCACTGCTGTTTGTAAGCAGCGTCGCGGCGACCGCACTTGCTATCCGCGGAAAAAAGAAAAAACATTCGTGAAAACGATTGTTATGTCAGCACCTTAAAAATTCAAAAGCACCCGACCGAAATTTCATCGGTTGGGTGCTTTTTTAACCGTTGTTTCGTTTTAAAGTTCAAACGCCGTGTCCTTATCAAGCGGATATATAGGTCTGGCAACCTTATGATATTCGATTTTCCGCAAATCTTTAGGGAACAGACTCGGTGTATCCGCAGATATTATTGCGTCCGCCTGTTCGGCAAAATAGGCTTTAAAGTGGTTGCTCGATTTAAGGCCCACAACCGAATAATCGCTCATTTGCGCGCCGAGCATCAGATACGGTCTGTCATCATAAGTTTGGAAACGGTTGCTTACAACAATAAATTCAACGTTGCCGTATTTAAGCCGTGCGGAGGGACCGTAATGCATAACGGCGCCTTTATGAACGGGGGAGTCGCATACAAAATCACCGTCAGATAACGCGAGTAATCGCGCACCGTCAAGTTTAAGCGTTTTTCCGAACGCGGGGTGGTGCTTTCCGCCGACATTCAGTGAAAAGCAGTCGCCGATTTTGTGTTTGTGGCACTCGGCGGCACTGTCGGGGTCAAACAGCGGTCCCATAATGCTGCGCGGCAGGTCACGGCGGATGAATTCCGCAAGCAGGTGCGTGCCGTCGCCCGGGCAGCCGGAACCGGGATTGTCCGTACCTTCGTTAATAACAACATATTCGTTTTTAAGTAATTCAAGCGCCGTGTCCACCGCTTCACTGGCGGAACGTTCCGGCTCGTTAAAGCGGCCGCGCATTTCAAAAACATAGTTTGCAAGGCGGTCGGCCTCGTCTTTCGGCTTATGTGCATCGGCAATCACAATAACAGAGGCGCCGTCCGTTACGCTGTCCATACCTGCCCAGCCGTGGAAAAATTCGGCGTCGATAAGGTTGTGTTCGCGGGTGAATTTTTCAAAATATGTTTTGGCGTCCAGCCCTGCGCCCGTAAGCGTGGAACTGCATTCCGGAGATACAAGCATCGGAATCTTCCGAAATTCCGTGCAGGGTCTGCATTTGCCGTTTAAAATTTCTGTCAGCACCTTTGCGGCGTGATAACTTGCTTCGTAGTAGTCGATATGGGGATATGTCTTTATTCCAAACAAAGCGTCTGCATTCTTTACCATTTCTTCGGTTATCGTTCACTGCACCTTGATATAAGGGTCCCGATTTATTTTTCGGACAGAACGGAGTATGTGCTGGCGGAAATTCAGATACGCACTATCGCTATGGATTTTTGGGCAAGTCTTGAACATGACATACGCTACAAGGCGGACAAGTCCAAATTGCCTGCCGGCATTAACGAAGAAATGTACGAATGCGCCGCCTACGGTGCCGGGTATGCCGTATGCAGAATATGTACAAAAGGATAAAGGAAGCCGAAAAGGAATAATAAAAAAGTTTGCGGAATGCTCATTGCCTTTCGCAAACTTTTTGTTTTTAAGTATAAAGTGTGTCATTTTCGGGATAATAAAAATACAGTCATAAAGACTGACTTTAAGGAGGTAATTTTTATATGTCACCGAAAGAATTGCTTTATGTAGAGGATGCGCTCGGTCACGAAAAACAGATGAAGGACTGCTGCGCCGATTTTGCCGCAAAGTTAAACGATGCCGAACTTAAAAACTTTGTGCAGGATCTTTGCAAAAAATATCAGTCCGGTTTTGACAGACTTTACGGACTTTTGGGTTAGTTTTAAACAGCCGCAAGAAAAGGAGAATAATAATGGAAGACAAACTTATTATGGATAATATACTCACATCGACAAAGGGCGCCTGCGACCTTTTTATGCACGGAACCATTGAATCCGCCACGCCCGATGTTCACAGCGCATTTTCACAGGTGCTTAACGATACGCTTGCTATGCAGAATGCCATATATAACAAGATGTCCGAAAAAGGCTGGTATCCGTCCGAACAGGCGCCTCAGCAGAAGATAGACGCGGCAAGACAGAAATTTTCAAACTGAGATTTCCGTTACGGAAAAACAAACAAGAAAACAAACAAGAAAACAAACAAGCCGGAGAGTCTGCTCTCCGGCTTGTTTAATATAATGCCGTTTATTATTTGTTTTCGTCGTCGCTATGGTATTCAATCACTATCTCATCAGGTCTGGCGGATTTAAGGGCGCGTTTTGCGGCTATAAAAACGCTTAAATTAAGAACACCCTCAAAAAGTATTGTTATGCCGAAAAGAACCGTTATAACGCGGCTTCCGCCGAAAGGACGGAAAACAAGCAAAAGTCCCAGAACTGCCGTAAGTACCGCCACTGCGAAAAGACCGCCCCAATCCTTGGTGCCTACCGTGCGCATATCAAGCGCTATGCCGATTTTAAGCAGACCGTCGGCAAGTACATAAATGCCCGTTACAAGGCAGATAAACGCCGTAAGACTTTCGGGGTTAAACAGTGTTATAATGCCCACCACGGCAAGTATTGTGCCAAGCACAAGGTCGACGCCCGAAATTGGACCGCTGCCTTCGGAAAAGAAATTCATAATCCGCACTATTCCGAACACAGCAAACATAATGCCGCATACAATGCCGAACACCTTGTTTGAAAACTGCGGGAAAATTATCATTATAAGACCTAAAATGCAAAGCGCTGCCGATGCTGAAATGTATCCTTTTTTAACGGCGCCGGTGGGGGAAGTATAATGTCTTGCCATAAAAAATACCTCTTTTCGGAGAAGTTTTATTTTCTATATTATAATACTCCCGATAGGTATTGTCAAATAGGCAAAAGGTCACTGTTTGTCGAAAAGTATGCCGCTTATCTTTCGTGCAAGACGGCGCACTTTTGAAAAATCCATCGCTTTTATATAGAATGATTCGATATTATCGTGTTCGGCTTTTGCCTTGCTCAGATTTTTACAGGCGGAAAGAATAAGCGCCTTGCCGATACGGCGATTAAAAAGTCTTCTGTTTCTTGAAGCGTGCAAAACGGCGCTGTCATAAAATCTGCGCGCGTGAATCCGACGCGTGTCAAGGTCAAAGCGAATGTCGTCGTTTTCGGTTACAAAAGCAAGGGAAAGTTCTTTTATAAGCACATGGCTTGTTATTTCTTCGGGCAAAAACGGGTCTTTTACAGCGGTAACACTGTAACCGCCGGCAACCGCTGCGGTACATACGCGCTGCATTATGTGCGCCGCTGCCGCACCGAATTTATCTTCTATAACCACCGTTTCTTTGTAGTGTTCAGTTACGGTATCGGTAAAGTTTATCACGCCTTTGGGCGTTACGCCGCTTATAAAGCAGTTAAAGCGTTTTCCGCGGCATGTGCGCGGTTTAAGATATTTTTTAATAAGATTATCGGCAAAACGGTCGGCTTTTCTGAATTTAAGGGCTTTATGCGCGGTTTTAAGATTATCTTTTTTAAGCTGACCTGCCGCCGATAAACATCTTGCAGCCGCCGCGTGGAAAAAACGGTTGCGGTCGCACACGTCTATAATTTTTTCTCTGTTTTGGAACAGCATATCACTGTTCCAGAATTCGCCTAAATTAAGTATTTCCTCGCAAGCACCCGGGAATACGGGGTCTACCGTGTGCGGCGCGGTGCCGTCAAGAAAAACAGTCTTTTTTTCTTCTATAATTATGCCGTCAAGCGAGTCGGGATCGCTGCCGCAGTAACAAAGAACGGGTAAAAATCCGGAGTTTGCGGCATTTTCGGCAACCGTTTTCATAAAGTGTGATTTTCCGGTTCCGGGTCCGCCTTTTATTATGTAAGCCTTCCATCCGTCGCGCGGATCGTAACAGTCTTTAAAATAAGAAACAAATCCTTCGGTGCTGTTCGCACCGAGAAATATTTTTTTACATTTTGAGGTCATCGGCCTTACTCCTTTTTAGATTTATACCACATATTATTCGCATTTGACTTTTTTGACACTTTTGCCTTGAAATGCAGCAAAAAACAGACAAAGATAACGCATTTTATCTTTGCATACGGAAGCGCAAAATTGCGAATTTGCTATTTTCGAATGTTAAATGTGCAAAAGTTGCGGTTTCTGCCGCATAAATTGCTTACCTTATGAAAAGGGCATCTTACCTTTTGACACATTTTGAACTTTGTGATATAATCCACACAAGCAAAGTCGGTTATACGGTCGCGCGCATTGCGTGAGGAAAGTCCGAGCCCCACAGGGCAGAATAGCAGCTAACGGCTGCCGAGGGTGACCTTAGGGAGAGTGCAACAGAAATATACCGCCGGTATTACCGGTAAGGGTGGAAAGGCGAGGTAAGAGCTCACCACGCCGGCAGGAAACTGTCGGGGTCTGTAAACCCTATTCGGAGCAACGCTGACCGCAGCGATACACCTGCCCGGTGTGCTGCAAAAAGCGGCTTGAGCGCGGGGGCGACTCCGCGTCGAGATAGATGACCGTACACGACAGAACTCGGCTTACAGACCGACTCTGCCAAATTATTTGAAGGAGATTTTTACTATGTCACGTTACATTCCGCAGCCTGCGTATCCGGATATGATGCCGGTAGACATCTCTTTTGTGTTTGAGGATGAAAAACCCGCCGGCAAACACGGATTTGTCAAAGCAGTGGGCGACGACTTCCGTTTTGAGGACGGCACGCTTGCGCGTTTTTGGGGTGTTAACTTCAACGGCGGCGCATGCTTCCCCGATCACGATTACGCAAAAAAGGTTGCAACGCGCCTTGCACAGTCGGGCTGTAATATAGTCCGTTTCCATCAGCTGGACGCAGAATGGGATACGCCCAACATATTCAGTTTTACAAAAGGTAAAAGGGTAACCACCACAAGAAAGATGGACGAACGCTCTCTTGACGCGCTTGATTATCTTATATACGCTCTTAAAGAAGAGGGCATCTATTGCTACCTTGATATGAATACCTACCGCCACTTTAAGGAAGAGGACGGAGTTGACGAGTATGAGTATCTTATGGATATGGGTAAGCCGTGGTGTATTCTCGATCGCAGAATGATAGATCTGCAGAAAGAGTTTGTGACCCAGATTTGGAATCACTACAACCCGTACACCAAATTGGCTTACAAGGACGATCCGGTGTTTGTAATGTCCGAAATTATAAACGAGTGCGATCTTTTCAGCCCCGGATTCCTTACCAAGACCGACTACGTTGATCCGCCTAAAAAAATGGCGGCTTACCGCGCAAGATTCGGCGAGTGGCTTAAAGAGCACGGCAAAACATACGATTGGGAAAACTGTGATATGTGGCGCGACAAGAGCGATGAGATAACCGCTTTCCGTATTGACGTTACAAAGGCTTTCTTTAAGGAAATGTACGATCATATGCGCGCCGTAGGTGTTAAGATTCCGATAACCGGTACCAACTGGACAAAGGCGGGCGGTAATATCCTTTCACACGAAGAACTGGATTACACCGACAGCCACCACTATTTCTACGAATGGAAGTGGGGCAACACCGAACGTGTATGCTCTCACCGCGCAATAACCGCACAGGGTGGTGCCGTACTCGGCGCGCTTGCCAAGATGAAGGTTGCAAACAAACCTTTCTTCTGCTCCGAGTGGGACGATCCGTGGCCGAACTCTTACCGTGCCGAAGGTCCTATCTACTATGCGGCGGTAGGCGCTCTTCAGGGCTGGGCAGGTTTTGCGATACATACATACGCATACGGTACCCGTCTTGACAAAATGGAAATTCTCGGTAAAGAGCAGTCAAGCCCCGTAGGCGGCGTGCCTTACCGTGAGGGTATTTTCTCTGTATGGAACGATCCGGCTAAATTCGGTCTGTTCTATCATGCGGCGCTTATTACAAGGCGCTGCGATATAAAACCGGCCAATAAAAACATAGCGGTTAAAACGGAAAATCTTGCAGGCAACGTTGTAGGCGCTTACAAGAATCTTCTTGAAGTAAACCGCGCGGCCACCGTTTTCGAGGATAATGCTCCCGGTTTCGACGGTCAGGTTCTTGAAGGAGAAACCGTACCGCTTGAAACGCCCGGAATAATGATGTCCGATAACGGTGAGATGTGGCGCGACCTTAAAAAGCATTACGGCGTTATAGACACAGAGATGACAAAGGTTGTTTACGGCACTCTCGCGCGCGGCGGTGCTGCGGCTTCCACCCGTAAGAATACCGACGTGGGCATTAAACTTAACGGCCTTAATGTTGACGCAATTACCGATTTCGGCGTTATCGCAATGTCGTCGCTTACCAAGGACAACATTGAAAACTCCGATAACATACTTATATCCGCAATAGGCAGAGCAAGAAACACCGGCGCCCAGTTCGACGGCGAAAAGATGATTGAACGCGGCGAAGCGCCGATCCTTGCCGAGGTTGTAGAGGCTGATATCCACCTTAAAACAAATAAGGGAGATAAACTTAAAGTTTGGGGCGTAAATGCCGAAGGCTACTATGCCGGCAAACTTGAAACAACCTATGAGGACGGTATTCTTTCCTTCCATATAGGCGACGCGCTTAACCCCGCTTGCTACTACCTTGTAGTTGCCGACTAAATTCTGCATTTGCCGACTAATTAAGGTAAAAATAAAAATCCACCCGTTTACGGGTGGATTTTTTATCGTTTTTTATTTGCTTTTGTTAAGCCCCGCTAAAATGAAAGCACCCTGCATAGCGCCGCCCGGATGCGTTTTAAAAATGAATTTTTCCGGATGTTCAAGCGAATTTTTTATAAACGGTAAAAGCAGGTCGCAGTATTCGGTAAGGCTTCCGCACAAAACCACTGTTTTTTCGCTGCCGTAGGGAAACCGCCGCGCAGCAATATTCAAAAGTTTTGAAATCTCTTTCATATTGTTTTGCAGTATAAATATCGCCGTTTTATCGCCGCCGCGCGCGGCTTCGGTAACAAGCGTGGAAAGTTCGGCTATTTCGTTTTTTGTGTATTTGTAAAGGCGCGGCAGTATATCGGATACCTTTTCGCAGCAAAGCCGTTTTCGCATTATTTTGCAAAGATATGTTTCCGCAGCGGACCCTTCTTCAGCCGAAAGGCAGGCACAAACGGCATCTCTGCCTATGGAGTAAGCGTCGCCCGACAAATCAAACCTTTCTCCGTAACCTGCAAGGGCGGAAATATTGCCGTCTTTTTTTATAAAAACAGTGTGACCTATGCCGAGAATCGCCGCGATTCCGTCGCTGTCCTCAAGCGCTGCCGCAACCGGCAGTTCCGCGTTTGAACCGCAGGCGTGCGCCGCAAAATGCATGTTTGCAAAAAAGGCTTCAAATCTTTTAAGATTGTCGCCGGCGGTACCTCCCGAAAGACCTGCATAAAGCGAAATGTTTTCAAAAGGAATACCGCGGCATATTTCCGCAATTCCTTTTTTAAGCACTGCGCAGGATTCTTCAAATCCTGCGGATATCGGGTTTGTGGATTCAAGCGTAATACTTTGCAGCAGCGTACCGTTTTTGTCGCAAAGCGCAAACTGTGTTTTGCCGCCGCTTCCGTCTATCCCTAAATAGTATCTTATGTCTTTTCGGTCGGAAAGCAATTCGTCAACCGTAATCTCCAGCGTCTTTGAAAGCGCAATAAGCGCCGCAGTGGGCGGCAGTGCGCTTCCCGATTCCCACTTGCTTACGGATTTACCCGTGTAGCCGATAATCTCTGCAAGGGTTTCCTGCGTGAATCCTTTTGTTTTCCGCGCAGTGTGGATGTTTTCGCCTATTTTAATGGAAAGATCGGTCATATAACCACCTCTTTTTGATTATATCACCTTATTGTTCTAAAATAAAGCAAAAAATCAAATTACGGCAGAATAATTCTAATCACAATAGAATCAAAATTAAAAGTTGTGGATTAACGAAACTTGTCTTTTTTATAAATCTCCTTAAAGCCGCTTACTGGGAAACCTTGCGCTATCGCCGGATACAGATTTTCGCTTTCCGCGGTTTTTTGAACGTCAAATTCCGCAAGATGCGGCGAAAATACGGAGTCCTCAAGTCCTAATTCCGCAACTCCGTCGGGAACTACTATAATAGGGCGTTTTGTATCGTTGTTTTTTTCTTCCATAATATTTTATCACGCCGAAAAATATCGTGTGCGGCGCGACCCTCCTTTTAAGTATTTTTGCCTTAAAAAACGGCTTTATAATTCTTTGACAGTGGTAAATATATGTGATATAATAATTTTTACAGAATTTTCAATTTGGAGGAAATCCGAAAAATGCTTGATATCAGATTTATTTGTGAAAATCCCGATGTTGTAAAAGAAAATATCAAACGCAAGTTTAAGGACGATAAACTTCCGCTTGTTGACGAAGTTATTGCCGCATATAACGAAAAATGCGCTTGCGAAACAAAAGCGAACGAACTTCGCGCAAACCGCAACCGCATAAGCAAGCAAATAGGCGCGCTTATGGGTCAGGGCAAGCGTGAGGAGGCGGAAGAAGCCAAGAAACTTGTTACCGAACAGGCGGAGGAACTTAAAGCGCTTGAAGAAAAAGAAACGGCACTAGGCGCAAAGGTGCAGGAACTTCAGATGAAGATTCCGAACATTGTTGACAAAAGTGTTCCCGTAGGTAAGGACGACAGCGAAAACGTTGAAGTTAAGCAGTACGGCGAGCAGACAAACCCCGATTTTACGGTGCCCTATCATACGGATATTATGGCGCTTTTTGACGGCATTGACAAGGAAGCGGCCGGCCGTGTGGCAGGCGAGGGATTTTATTATCTTATGGGCGACATTGCGCGTATGCATTCGGCTGTTACCGCTTACGCCCGCGATTTTATGATAAACAAAGGCTTTACTTATTGCATACCGCCCTTTATGATAAGAAGTAACGTTGTAACCGGCGTTATGAGTTTTGAAGAAATGGACGCTATGATGTATAAGATAGAGGGCGAGGACCTTTACCTTATAGGAACAAGCGAACATTCCATGATAGGCAAGTTTATCGACACGATAACCGATGAAGAAAAACTTCCTCTTACCCTTACAAGTTATTCACCCTGTTTCAGAAAAGAGAAGGGCGCTCACGGTATTGAAGAACGCGGAATTTACCGCATACACCAGTTTGAAAAACAGGAAATGATAGTTATCTGCCGTCCTGAAGAAAGTATGGAATGGTTTGATAAAATGTGGGGATATTCGGTAGAACTTTTCAGAAGTCTTGATATTCCCGTGCGCACGCTTGAATGCTGCACAGGCGACCTTGCGGACCTTAAAGTAAAGTCTTACGACGTAGAGGCATGGAGTCCCAAGCAGAAAAAGTATTTCGAGGTATGCTCCTGCTCCAACCTCGGCGATGCGCAGGCAAGAAGGCTCGGAATAAGAGTAAAGGGCGCCGATGGCAAAAAGTATCTTGCGCACACCCTTAACAACACGGTTGTGGCGCCTCCGCGTATGCTTATCGCGCTGCTTGAAAACAATCTCTGTTTCGACGGCGAGTATTACAGCGTTAAAATTCCCGAAGCGCTGCGTCCGTATATGGGCGGCACTTCGGTTATAAAGGCAGAAAGAAAATACGAGGGTTGATTTAAGTGAAAAATAAAAAAACGCTCTATATTGTTTTGCTTGCGGTTTTTTCGGTAATATTTATAGTAAGCGCCATGGTGCTGGCGGTAAAACTCTGGCCCGAAAAGAACGATTTTGATAAGTATAAAAATCATTCAAGTTCTGTGCCTTCTGAAAATTCTTCAAAAGAACTTCCCGAAAATCCGATAAATTTTGCGGAACTTAAAGCCCAGAACGAGGACGTTTGCGGTTATATAAAGATTGACGGCACTGCAGTTGATTACCCCGTTATGCGTTCGGGAGAAGGTTATCACGACGATTATTACCTTGACCATGATTGGCTTAAAAATTCAAAGTTTGCCGGCTCTATATATATGCAAAAACTGAACGACGGCGACTTTTCTGACCCGTGCACCGTTCTTTACGGGCATAATATGAAAAACGGTTCTATGTTTGCAGGAATAAGGAAATACCGCAACCGCGACTTTTTTGAAGCAAACCGTTATATAAACATCTACACTCCGGGTCACGCGCTTAAGTATGAAATAGTTTCGGCATTTACTTATGATGACCGCCACCTGCTTAACTCTTTCGATTTTAATTCGGAATCGGGATTCAATCATTTTACAAGCGAATGTATGAATCCTAAAAGCCTTCAGTCGTATAACGTTTATTCGGGCGAACAGCCTGTTTACGGAAAGGATAAACTGCTCGTTTTAAGCACCTGTACGGACGGGTACGACGATCAACGCTACCTTGTGGTGGGAAAACTTATTGAAGATATTGAAACCAAATAAAAAGCAAAAGCGGCAGGGAATTTTCCCTGCCGCTTTTTGATTTTTTTAAAAGCCACGCGACTGTCGCGTGGCTTTGTTTTTTATACGTTTTATTTTGCAAGTTCTGCCATAAACGCCTGTTTGTTCTGTTTTGCCGTGGTAGTCGGGCGTCCTAAGTTTTCCCGCGCGCCTATGGCGCACTTAACTTCGATAAACGAAAGGGCATGGGAATCTTTGGCGTTTTTAAGCGCCTTTAAAAGCTCTTCCTTTTCCTTAACGCTTGCAATGTTTTTGTATCCGCAGCCTTCGGCAATCTTTACAAAATCAAGTTTTTCGGCAACGGTGGGCATACCGCCTACGGTTTCGTGCGATGAATTGTTTATAACTATGTGCACAAGGTTTTCGGGGGCGTTGGCACCTATAAGCGCCATTGCGCCCATATGCATAAGCGCGGCGCCGTCGCCGTCTATGCACCAAACCTTTTTATCGGGCTTATTAAGCGCTACCGCCATTGCAATGGAGGAACTGTGCCCCATAGAGCCCACCGTAAGAAAATCGTGGGCATGGCCCGCGCCTGCCGCTTCTCTTATTTCAAAAAGTTCTCTTGACGCTTTTCCCGTTGTTGAAACGATTATATCATCGCCTGAAAATTCGGTTATCGTGCGGATTATCTCCTCGCGAAGCAGCGGATTTTTATTTTTGTAGGTGACCTTCTTATCGAACGTAAGGCCGCCTTTTTTTATAACAAAAGCGACCTGTTTTCCGCTTTCAAGGCGGTTTTCCCAATCTTCAAGTTTTTCCGCCGCTGCGTTTTCGGGGGTGTCTTTGTCAATTACAAACGTTTCTATATCTATATCTTCAAGCAGTTTAAGCGTAACTTCGCCCTGAAAGATATGCTGCGGTTCGTCGTGCACCCCGGGTTCGCCGCGCCAGCCCACGATAAAAATGCAGGGGATACCGTAAACCTTGTCGTTCATAAGCGAGGCTACGGGATTTATTATATTGCCGATACCGCTGTTTTGCATATAAACCACGGGTACTTTTCCGGTGGAAAGATAATACCCTGCGGCAAGCGCAGCGGCATTGCCCTCGTTTGCGGCGATTATATGATTTTTACTTATGCCGTAGGTATCGGTAAGATAATTGCAAAGCGGTTTTAACTGATAATCGGGAACGCCGGTAAAAAAATCGAAATCTTTAAGAAAATCGAGCGTCATAAAATTATTCCTTTCTGTCAGAGTTCGTCTATAAGTGTTATTATTTCTTTAAACGGCATAAGTTTTGAATCGGCCTCTTTTGCACGGTGGCATTTAAGGATTTCGGTAGCGGTTGCCTGCATAGCGGGGAAAGCGCTTCTTGTCAACTGGTTTGCGTAAATTACAACGTTCACGCCGTGGCTTGCAAGACATTCCTCTGTAACCTCGTTAAAGGAAGTAGGTACCACAACTATCGGCGTTTTGGGGTCCTTTGCCCTGAATTTATCGCAAAATTCAAAAATTTCCGCAGGGTCTTTTTTTCTTGAATGTATCATAATGCCGTCTGCGCCTGCAGCCACGTATGCAAACGCACGGTTAAGCGCGTCGTCCATACCCTGCTCTAAAATAAGGCTTTCTATTCTTGCTATTATCATAAAATCGTCGGTCAATTGAACCTGCTTGCCGGCTTTTATTTTTTCGCAGAAATGCTCAATGCTGTCCTGCGTCTGGACAACTTCGGTGCCGAAAAGCGAATTTTTCTTAAGACCCGTTTTGTCCTCTATAATAACGGCGGAAACGCCTATTCTTTCAAGGGTTCTTACGTTGTAGACAAAGTGCTCGGTAAGTCCGCCGGTGTCGCCGTCAAGTATAATGGGTTTTGTGGTGACCTCCATAATATCTTCAAGCGTGCGTATGCGCGAGGACATATCCACAAGTTCTATATCGGGCTTTCCTTTAGCGGTGCTGTCGCAAAGGGAAGATACCCACATCGCGTCGAACTGGTCAAGTTTGCCGTCGGTTTCAACAACCGTTTTTTCCGCTATTATGCCGGTAAGACCGTTGTGCGCTTCTATGGTTTTTACAATGGGACACATCTCTATAAGCTGTCGCAGGCGCTTTCTGCGGTATTCTGGCATAGCAAGTTTTTCACGCAGCCTTTTATCTACTGCGCGCACTTCCGCATTTACCGTGTATGCCGCTTCAATAAGTTCGCCGCCGTATTTACCTAAAGCCTTTATTGCGCTTTCTCTTATTACCGATTCACTGCCCGTTTTCCAGTTGTCGCCGTGAATAACGTAATCAGGGCGCAGTTTTTTTATTATTTCGCCGTAAAGCATATCGTCCTGCACTACCACTTCGTCAACACCGTCAAGGTCTTTATAAAGTTTTACCCTTTCTTCAAACGAAATGGTAGGGAAGCGGTTGTAACGGATAAGCGCCTTGTCGCTTAAAGCGCCTACCACAACGCGTCCGTATTTTTTTGCCTCTTTTATTATGTTAAGATGACCTTCGTGGATTATATCGGTGCAAAAGCAGGTGTAAACCGTTTTCATAAACTTTTTTCCTCCTTGTAAACCGCGGGAATTTTTATGTTGTTTGCCTTGAACGCTTCGGTTAAAACTTTAAAGAAATTTTCAATGTCGGGTGCGTCAATAGCGCCGAGAGAGCAAAGTCTGAATGTGTTGGTTGTCGATATTTTGCCCGGATATATCGTAAATCCTCTTTCGTAACAGTAGTCGTGCACCTTTGAAAAATCCCAGTTTTCATCATCGGGGTAAAGGACCGATACCACCAGTCCCGACTGATATTCGCGCTTTATAACGTCTTTAAGGCCCAATTCGTCAAGACCCTTGTGAATTGCCTCAAACACCCTTTTGTGGCGCTCCCATTTGGGGATTTCGCCCTCTTTGAAGTATTCGTCAAGTCCCTGCCGTGCGGCGTATACCGTCTGAACGGGGGGCGTAAAATGCATTTCGCCGGTTTTTTCAAAAAAGTCGTACTGTAAATACAGGTTGCAGTAGTACGAACGTTTGGGGTAGTCCTTTGATTTTTCGATTTCCGCACGGTTGCCTATTATAAAGGAAAGTCCCGTCATTGCCATAATTCCTTTTTGGGCGGACGCCATACAAAAATCCACGTTGTCTTTTTCTATGTCAATCGGTATCATCGCCAAAGAGGAAGTGGTATCCACTGTGAAAATCGCGCCGTGCTTATGCGCAAGGGCGCCGATTTCCCTTATCGGGTTTAAAACGCCCGTGCCGGTTTCGTTGTGGGTGGTGTGCACAAGCGCAATGTCGGGATTATCACACAACGCTTTTTCGACCGCCGCAAGGTCGGCGGGGCGGTCTATCGGCATTTTAAGGTCAATGTACGGCAGTCCGTAATATTCGCATATTTCGGCGGCGCGTGTGCTGTAAGCGCCGTTGTTTACTATAAGCGCTTTTTTGCCGGCAGGTAAAAGGGAATTAAGGCACACGTCGATATTAAGCGTGCCCGAACCGCAGAAAAGAACGCAGGTGTATTTGGGCTCTTCGGCGTGAACTATCTTCGGCAGGTCGCGCCGCAGCGATGCCATAACGTCAGCAAACTCTTTTTCGCGTGGACATATATCCGGCACTATCTGCGCCATTTTAACGGTGTCGGTTGTGGTTGAAGGACCGGGATTTAAAAGTATGTTTCTTTTGATTTTCATAAAAATCTTCCTGCCTGTTTTCAGATTTTTTCTGTAAAAACTTTGTTTTGAACACAAAACGCAGTTTTTCGCGCAACGAAAAGCAGGAACTGTATTTTGTTCAAAAATACAGAACTCCCACTTGAAGAATGAACATATTATACGATTATATTATCACCGTGTGTTTAATTTGTCAACTGATTTGTCTGTAAAAAAACAAAAGCGGACGTTCTTTCCCGGAACGTCCGCTTTTAGTGCTGTTATTTCGTTTTTCAGAAGAACACGCCGGTTGCTTTTTCCTTTATTTCCTTTGAAGCAACAAACGGAATTCTTGTGGTGTAGCCGTTCTTTGCCGCTACGATTTTTTTGGTGGGCCATGCGAATATATCGCGGTTCCACTCGTTTATCGTGTCGTTGTAAAGTTCTCTTGCGGCGGTGATTTCTCTTTGCAGATACATATTCTGCTGCATCGCGTCCGCAATTTCCTGATGTGCTTTAAGGTCGGGATAATTTTCAACCGCAACGTTTATGTTTCTTGAAATTGCTTCAACCTGGTCGCCGATCTCGTTACGCGCAACGTCTGTATCGCCGTTGCCGGATCTGTATTTTGCGATGTTTTCAAATGTGCTTTTGTCAAGGTCTATCGCCTTGTCAAGAAGGCGTGCGCAGTTCTGAAGAACAACAACTCTCTGTTCAAGGTAGTTGTCTATCTGAGAAGCGTTGCGCTGAATTTTCTGCTGTAACTGATCAAAATGTTTCTGCGCGTTGATCTTCATAAACAGGAATATAAGACCAGGGAATATACCAAGCACCCAAAGCAGGATTTCAAACACGGTGGAGCCTGCGCCTACGGTTGCGGGAATCTTCTTCACGATAACGTTTGTGTCAAGACCTTCCTCTCTGATTTCGGGATTGAGTTCGTCTAATTGATTTGCCATGTTAAATTCTCCTTTCAAAATATTTTTCAGTCAAATATGTAAAGACCGTTTCTGCCTGCAATGCCGTTTTTGCCGTCGGCAGCGGACTTGTTGCTTATGCGGAAACTTCTTTGCGATGAAAGCGGAATGTATTCGTCCCACGGTACGGAAACGTCATGATAGTTGCCGTCGTCACCCCTTACCGATACTATATCTACTCTCGGTTCGGTTTTATATGAATATGCGGTAATGCGGGTCGTGTCAACGCCGTTTTCCGAGGATAAGAATTCGGATTTAAGGATCGCGTCGGTTACCGTGTCAGGGTGAACAACGTACTTTCTGTTTATCATATTCGCAAGCGCTTCACATTCTTTAAGCGAATACATTTGCGAATAATCGGGTATCGGTTTAAGCGACTGTACGGGGCGCTCCTGATAAACGGGGATTGCAAGAACGGGAGCAAGGTCAAAATACACCGCTTTAAAGAAGTCGATATTTCCGTTTATAAAGTTTTTCTTCGCAATATCGTAGGAATATGAAACATAATTGCGCGATAAAAGATTTATGTTTCTGCCCTGGCTGTGGGTAGTAACTATTCTGTTCATTCTGCGTTCTTTAAAGAAGTTGAAATCGTCGCCGTAACCGTCTTTCATACGGATAAGGTCAACCATATTCGTTTGTGCAAGCGGAGTGAAAAGCATTCTGAACTGAACTTCGTTTGTTCTGTTAAGGGCGTCAAACAAAACTTCAAAATCGGTGTTGGACATACTCGTAAAGTCGCCGTCTCCGCTTATTGCTTTATCGGTCTTCTTTTTAAGTAACTTTTCGCCCTTCTTTATGTACTTTTCAATTTCCTTGTCGCTCTTGTTATCAAGATGCGTTGCGTCCCTTGAAAAAGAAAGGTCGGGCGCTGCCTGCGCGCCGTAATTTAAAACAACCTGTGTGTGATAATAGGGCTTCGGCTTTACTACCGTTGCTTCAAGCCGCTGGGTGCGCGTTCTTGTGCGTATCTTGCCGTCGCTGTCACGGTAGGTCTCCACCCACGATATGGTTTTGTAACCGTGGTATGTGGCAAGACCCATATGGTGTATCTTTTTATTCTCGAAAATAAAGGGATTTTCGTTGAATTTTCCCGCAAGCACGTCAAGCGTGGATTGTTCCTGATTGTTAAGCCCCGTATAATCATAGTTTATTACCATATCGGCTTCCTGTTTTGCCGTAAGGCAGGTATCAAAAGATATCATCGGTATCGTTTCTTCGGTGATATCAAGGGCGTCGCGGTCGGTGAACAGGCTGTTAAGCGGCTGCATCTGCTGTTTTGCCTTTTCAAGCAGTTCATTTGCTTTGTCGTCCGCAAAGTTTATGTCCTCGCGCAGTTTTCTTATTGCGGGAGTCATTTTCATAAATACAAACGGCAAAGGCAGGATTGTAATTATCATTAAAACCCTTAAAAATCTGTAAAGATTAAGTTTCTTTTTCAATTTTTTCAGGTTTTCGCGGTAGGTGTTGTATTCTTCTACCGTTTTTCGGTTTTCTTCAATATTGACGCCCGACTGCTTTGTAAGTTTTTCAAAAAAAGCGGTCGTTTTCTCAAGATGAAGATCTTTGAATTTGTCACGGTACTCCTCTAAAGGATTGTAAATCATAGTATCCATTAAATTCCCTCTTATTCGACATTATTATATAATATTTTTTTAAGACTGTAAAGAACTATTAAAGAGAAAACCTCGGAATATTTTTCCGAGGTTTCAAGTCCTGTTTTTTAAGTTTTAAACTTTGGAAATTCGGAAAAACGTTTAATTTTCCGAATGCTTTTTCTTTTTGGTATAAACGGCAGTACCTACCGCCGCGCCGCCGCTTACAAATGCCAACGCCGTAAGCAGTATAAGATTTGCGCCGTCCCTTGTGTTCGGCGAGTTCTTACCGCCGGCAAGTTTCGCCTTTACGGTGCCCGCCTTGGTGATTTCGGTTTGCGTCGCCGCGTCGGAGTAATATTTGCCGCAGCCGTCGCAGTACCAATACTCAATATTGCCTTCCGCATTTGCGGTTGCCGCTTTTGCCGCCGTGTGTTTAAGATTGGCATGGTTGTTCGGGTTAAGATTGCCGTAAACCTCGCGGCATACCGTGCAAACAGCCTTTTCTTTGCAGGTCGCCGTGCCGCCGGTGTGTCCTGTGGCACTTATAACCGCAAAGCCCTCGCGGTGCTTGCAGCGCGCACATTCTGTGCCTGCCTCGTGTCCGTTCTTAGTGCAGGTGGCTTTTTCTGCGGCTACCGCTTTCATATCGTGACCGCCGTAGTAGTCGGTGCAGATATTTGAAAGCACTTCGGCGGTTTTAGCGCCGGTTGCGCCGTATGTGCCGGAAACTATCGCGCCTACACCGGAAAGCGCAGGATTCTTTTCGTTGTCAAAAGAGCAACTTGCGGCGCTGCTGCCGTCGCCTACCGCAATAAAACCGCCTATATCGCCGCTGTGCGCGGTGGTGATTTTGCCTGCCGCGTGGCAGTTTTCAACCTTCGAGCCGTTAATTGCAGTACCTGTAAAGCCGCCGGCTTTCGGATTATATAACAAATTGCTTTTAACGTCGCCCATGGCAATGCTGTTCTGAACGGTAGAGGAATCTTCAAGGTATCCCACGAATCCGCCTAAATTCCAGTTGTTTGCCTCTACTTCGCCAAGCGCCGCGCAATGTTTTACCACGGTGTTATGGAACAGTATGCCCGCAAAACCGCCGGTAGACCAGCCCGTGCTTTTTACATCGCCTGCCGCAACGCAGTCTTTAAATTCCGATTTGAACGTCATTCCCACAAAACCGCCGCTTGCGCAATAGCCGTTTACCTTGGCGTCGGAACGGCAGCTTTCAAAATGTGTGAAAGCGGCGTCGCCTGCAAGTCCGCCCGCATACTTAGTGCCCGTTACCGTTCCCGATACGGTGCAGTTTTTAATGGTTCCGTATTTTATACTGCTGCCGCCGGAAGTAGTGATATGACCTACTAAAAGGCCTGCACCGTATTCTTCCTCTATGCCGCCGTCGCCCGAAAGAACGGTACCGTTTTCTATTGTAAGGTTCTGTATAACGGGATCGCTGCCGATAACCGTAACGCATCCGAACAGGCCGGAGTTACGGTTTTTGCCCCAACTGTCGCCCGTGCGCTCGTCTACATAAAGACCGGTGATTTTTTTGCCGTTGCCGTCAAAATAACCTTCAAACGATTGTGCGGAACTGCCGCCGGAAGCATAACTTTCGTAGCCGAGAGGTTTCCACACATGACCCGACAGGTCAATGTCGTTTGTAAGAATAAAGTAGTGCCCCGTATGGGATGTTCCACCGGAACCGGAGTTTACTTCTTTTGCAAGCAATGCAAGTTGTTCCGCGGTGGCTATTTTGTATGGGTCGCCTTTAGTGCCTGTGCCGCCCGCAAATTTGGCGGCGGCATATTCCGTCCAAAGACCCTTAGGCGCCGCAGTTTCCGCCGATACTGCAAACGGCAGACAAACCGCCGTTATACACAAAGCGAGTATAAGGCAAAGAATTTTCTGTTTAAATTTCATTATTAAATACCTCCCGGTTTTATTATCGGGCAGAAAAAACAGTCAAGTTTCCCTGATTGTTCTTTTCTGCTCCGTTACTTAACTATTATTGACGACTCTGTCTTTTTCTAATCCCGTAAAGCGCCAGTAAAACCGTCGCGCTTATTGCCATAACCAGCAGGAGCAGTTCTATATGCGAATTATCTCCCGTTTTCGGGCTGTCCGGCGTGGGGGTAGGGGGCTTTTGCGATTTTGCCGAAATGTAATATCCGGTCGATTTCATTTCAAAACTAACGGTTTTCGCAGCAGTTTTATCGGTTATTTTTGCCGCTTCGGCATTGCTGTCCATATAAAAAAGATCGGTATCGGGTCTTACGGTTGAAGTGATTGTGATTTTACCGGCAGGCTGCACACCGCTGCCATTTTTGTAAAATGCAAGATAGTAGGCAGTCGGGTCTTTGCCGAGCGTTTTTGCTGCATCGGACATCCAGGCGTATGCCGCCGCTTCCGCCTCGGCTGTAACGGGGATTATTATAACGCTGAGTCCGTTGTCCTCGGCACTGTCGCTTTTTCCGCTTATTACGGTGCCGTCCGGCAGTTTTACCGAGTCCAAACCTGCGGCGCCTATTATGATTTCATAATAGTCTTTATTGTTTTTACGGTTACCCGTCACTTCAATGTTCCGATTCTCCGGCACAGTGCTTACTCGGGACTGTGCCGCAAAAGCCGTAAGCGAACCCGAAAGCAGTAAAACTGTCGCCAAAACCGCGATTATTTTTTTCATTCCTTTTTCTCCTTTATTGAACCGTAAGCGTTGTGTTAAGTCTTGCCGAACCGGCGCTGTAATAGGTGTCGGGTTCGTACGCCATAACTTTAAGTGATATATTTACGGTGCTTTTCGGTACAACGTCAAGTTTTACCGACTGTACATATTCACTAGGTCTGATAAGTCCGCTTTCGCCTAAAATATTACCGTCGGCGTCCAGAATACGAATTTTCATCCAAACCGAATTTTCGGAAGGGTTCGTAAACCACACGTCCGTTTTCCCGCCTTTTACCGTAAGTTCGCCGGCGGCGGAAAAGGTGAACAGTTTTGCGTCCATTTCGCCGTATCCTGCGTTCTGCGGAACGTCCGGCGTGCCCTCTTGGGCCGTGCTGTCAAACGGTGGGGGAGAAAACTCCGTTGTTTTCTGTTTTCCGCCGAAAGTAAGCGCAAGTATCATCGCAATTACGGCAACCGCACAAAGTGCCGCCGTAATCGGCAGAATTTTTTTGGTCATACTTTTACGTCCTTTCTGTGTGACTGTCATATATCATATCCGCCTCAAAAAAAGACTTTGGGACATATATGATATACGATAGTCCCCAAGGGGGGAGGATTTCCTCCCCCTCTTAGAAAACACTGTTTTTTTTACGGTTCTGTCGATACGGCAGAAAGTGCAACCGTTACGGTGCCAAGGGTTGTGCTTGTGGTTTCAACAACGTTAAGCGTGCCGTCAAGAACAAGCTGACCTTTTACGAATTTAGCGTCGGTGGGATGATTTTCAACGCCTGCTTCAAGTCTTGTGTTACCCTCAATTACGTTTACTACGCCGGTATACTCGCCTTTGTAGGAATTGCTGTCCTTTGTAAAGGAAAACGCAACGTCTACGGGAAGGTTAGAGTGGTTTGTTACCGTAATCTTGTCGCCGGTGTCGGGGGTGTTAACGGTCCAGCCGTCGCCATCGGTAAAGTTATACTTGTGGGTTTCGGCATCCCACTTCTTGTCGCCGGTGGTATTGTAGGTGAACGCCATCTCGCCCCATTCAATGTCTACGCTGTAAGCATCCAGAATGGTGCCGGTGCCGCTGTATGCGCCGGTAACGGGGATTACCTCGTCGTTGATACCTACTTCTGTGTGGTTGTTGCTTCCGGCAAACGCAGTGGTGGAAAGAGCCGTAACAAGTGCCAGCGAAAGAACAACTGCTGCAATTTTTTTGATTTTCATCTTAAACTTCTCCTTTTTTAATATATTTATTTTAAAACGCATTATGCGTTTCAAACAAGGGATTACTTCACCGTGATATTCACGGGGATTTCTGTGTTTACTATTGTCTTTTCATGCGTGTCCGGCTGATAGTACAAAACTTTGAATTCGCCGTTGTATCCGCCTGCCGAAAGTTTTGCGGCGGCATCGCTTAAAAGACTCAGTTTGCTTATCTGTTTGCCGGGGGAAATGGTGCCTGACTGTGCTATTATCACGTCTTTTACAACTATTTGAAGCACAATGTCCTGATTGGATTTTGAAGGATTCGCAAAGTACAGATCGGCAACGTTGGAAGATAAGTCTATTTCCACGTTTGTGGTGTATGTAAGACTTACCGCGCCGCCGCCCTTGGCCTGTGACATCTTCGATTCGTTATTATCGCCGATATCTTCGGCATACTTTTCCTCCTGCCGCGGTGCATAATCAGGCGTAAGCGTGGGTGTGGATCTGAAAAACAGTGCCCAAATAGTTACGCTTACGGCGATAATCAGCAGCAAAAGTAAAAGCAATAAAAGCAAAAGCCGTTTTTTGCCGTTTTTATCCTTTTCGTTTTCTTGTGAAGCCATCAATTACCACCTCCTCCTATTGTAGTAAGACGAACGGTTATTTCACCGAGTGCTTTCCGCCCGCTGCCTTTTATGCTTTCCGGCGCTAAAGACCGCAAAACAAGGTTGGAAGTAATGCCCGAACCGTGCGATACGCGGTTTGCGCCTGTATTAACACCGGTGAAACTTCCCGTAAGGTTGTATTGTGAAAGCGCCGTGTCTGTTGTAAACTCAAATGCGACATTCAGGTCAACGTTGCTGTCGTTTTGAGCCGAAAGGCTGTCTGCGCCGTCGCTTGTCGGCGACCAGCCGCCGCTGTATTTGTGCGTGGCGGGATCCCAGCGGCCTGTTTGATACTCAAAGTCCATAGCGCCCCAGGTTATCGTAACCGATATCTTTTCAGGGTAGTTGCTGTATGTGTTGTCGCTTCTGTAATAAACCGCCTCGGTTTCAAACACGGGGTATTTATCGTAAGGCGTGTAGGTGTTGTCTATATCCTGTTTCCATACCGCCGCGTCGCCCGTGCTTGTCTTACTGTTTACAAGGTAGCAAACTTCGCCGCTTACAAAGGAATCCTTGTCCTTTGCGGGGGCTGTAACGTCATAGGGCGTTTTTTCAAAGCCCAGTCCGTCGGGTGCGGAAGTATCAAGATAATAGTTATCGGTTATGTTTGCCGCCGTGTGGGTACGCAAGCAGCCGATTACCGCGGCGCAGTATTTTCCGCCGCCGTTTTGCACCGCGCCGTAGTTGTAACAGTTACGCACAACGCCGTATCTGTTGTTAAGATATCCTACAACGCCGCCCGTGTAGCCGTTTACACGTCCCGTTTTTACGGTGCCGTGGTTAGCGCTGTACCGAACCGAAACGTTGTTGATATATGCCACAACGCCGCCTACGCAGTCAAGCGTGTTTTCAAGACTTATGGTGCCGAAGTACATACATTTAAACATATCGGAATTTTCTGTTATCTCGCCTGCAACGCCACCCACGTGCGGGGTTTCCTTTGCGCCCGTGCCGGTAATGTTAACGTATGAAAACAGTTCCGAAAGTTTGGAATCTACTGCAGAGCCTACCGCGCCGCCTATCCGTTTTATTGCGTTTGAATCGGAACTTTCGCTTTTAAGAAGGATAGTTCCCTTAACGGTAAAGCCCGAAAGTGCAGCGCCGTTTACAACGCCGAACAGGCCCACGCCCTCGATATCCTCGCTTGTTTTGTTTGTAACGCTTATATAAAGGTCTGATACCGTGTGAGCGTTGCCCGTAAACGTGCCGTTGTAATTTTTGCTGTTTGTGCCCACGCCGGGGAAGTTACGGTCTTTTGTAATTCCCGTGTATCCGGCTGCCTGTCCGTTTTTGCTGCCCTCTAAGTCGATGTCGGCGCTGAGTGCCGCCGCGCCGGTTTGCGAAACGGAACCCGAGTTTATCGCTTTGGCAAACCAGAAGAACTGACCGCCGTTCGATATCGTGTATACGCCGTTTACCGCCTGTGCCGGCATAAGCGCGTCGCAGCAGGAGCAGAAGCCGTTTTTGTAATTGTGGTTTATGTGGTCCTCCGATTTTACGGAGTTTGAATAAGCGTAGGTGTAGGTGTTTGCGGTGCAGTCGTGTTGTTCGCGGTTTTGCAGTACGATGCCGCCGTCAAATACGGGGTAATCATCGTACGGGGTATTTCCGTTATCCACGTCCTGCCGCCATACAACGCTTTCTGCCGAGGAACTGCCGTTTATAAGGTAGCAAACCTCGCCGCTTGCAAAGGCTGTTGCACTTTTGGCGTAAAACTTTGCCGTTGTGCTGTTGCTGCCGGTGCCGAATGCTGCCGGCGCAGAGCCTGCCAAGTAGTAATCGCCGGTGTATTTTGCGGCTGTGTGGCTTCTTACGCGCCCTACAATGGCGCCGCAGTAATCGCCGCCGCCGTTTTGCACCTTGCCGTAGTTGTAGCAGTTCTGAATAGAGGGAGCCGAGTTATTTACGTAACCTAATATGCCGCCCGTGTACGCACCCGCAGCCGAGGCTGTAACCGTACCCAAGTTAGCGCAGTTGCGTATCCGAACGCCGGCGTTCGAGTAACCAACGATACCGCCTATACAGTCGGTGGAAACAAGAATCTGCATAGAGCCTGTAAACATACACTTTTCCACAACGGATTCGGGATTATCCACCCCTCCGACTATGCCGCCTAAGTGGGTGGAAATGCGGCCCGAATCGGTAACGGTTACGTCAGAGTACACGCCGTATACCGTTCCGCCGTAAAGTGAGCCCACAACGCCGCCGACGCGCTTGCCGTTGCCCGAAAGGGCGATGCTGCCCTTAACCGTGAAATTGCGTACGGTTCCTTCAAGGTATCCGAAAAATCCGGTGTAGGAGTTTGTTTTGGTAATATGAAGTCCCGAAACGGTTTTTCCCTGACCTTCAAAAGAACCCGTGTAACTGCTGCCGTAGGTACCTATGGGTTTCCATTCCCTGTTTTCAAGGTTTATGTTCTGCGTAAGTGCAGCCGCTGCAGCACCGTTTTTGGCGGGAATTACCGCATGTGCCGTGTCGCCGTTTACAAGGGCTGCAAACCAGAACAACTGGCCGCCGTTTGATATTCGGTAAATACCGTTTGAAAGCACGGCAGGTTCGTATTCGTCGCAAACGGTGCAAAATCCGTTTGTGCTGTATTTATGGTTTTCAACCGTGTTTTTCGCAGTTACCGTAGACTGCGCATATCCCGTATCCGCCGCCGGATTTACCGTAACGGAGAGGGTTTTGCCTATGTCGGAAGCCGTGGGCGTGTAACTTTGCGCCGTGGCGCCGGCAATTTCGGTACCGTTTGCATACCATTGGTAAGAAGCGCTGTTTACACCCGAAGGCAGAATAACCGAAACCGGTACGCGCGGATGCGGTGTGTCGGAAGACAGGGTAGAAGTCCACGTTTGCAGCGTTTTCGCCGTAGCGGAAGCGGCTGATGTGTAATCGACAAAGTCGTTCATATCGGTAAGCGCCGCCGTGATATTCGCGGTTCCCGCGCTCATCAGCGAAAATTTTGCCTGCAGACCGTCGGCTGCGCTGAAACTTCCCGAGGAAGATGGGGTTATGGCCCACTTTACCTTAGGACCTTCCTTCTTCTTGGAACTTGCCCGCAAAATGCCGGAAAGGTTTCCTCCGCCTGCCGCGGATGACGAGTATGAACTGAGCGTTGCCGTAACGCTTTGGTTTAAGTAAGGCGTAGACGTGGTAAGTTTTATAGGCGCCGAAAGCACGGCTTTGCTTATGGTAAATGTAATATCAACATTTCCTACCGCTGCGCCGTTGGTTTGAACGGTGGTGCGGCTTGCGTCCTGTTTGCCGGAAACGCTTACCGTGCCCGTGGGGCAGTGTATGTTTTCGCCGTAGCCCGAAATCGAATAGTTGCTGCTTGAAAGCGTAGCGCTGCTGCCGGCAATCTGCTTGCCGTCGCGGTCGGTAGATGTGTTGTATATTACGCTTTGCACCGTCGGGCGCTGCTGTTTGCCGCTGTAAGTAACCTGATTAAATGATAGGGTTATGCGGCAATCCATCAAATCGTATATAACATAAGGTGTAAGCGAGGAAGAAGACCCCTGACCGCTGCCGTCGCCCCACGAATAGGTGTTAAGATTTGCCGCGGTTGAAAGGATTAAACTTCCGGCAGTGTGCCAACTTTTAAGCGGTACGGAAGAACCGCCGCTGCCGCCGTTGCCGCCGTCATAGTTTTCGCTGTCCTTTTCCTGACCGCCCTGACCTCCGCTTGCTTTTGATTCGCTTACGGAAATACCTTGTCCGCCCTGGCCGCCGGCTCCCGGAGGCGCATCGTTAAGGCCGTGACCTTTGGTGCCTGTTTGCGTGCCGGAAGAGCCGTTGCTGCCTTTTTGTCCCGCGGCGCCGCCGGCACCGCCCGAACCGCCTTTTGAGGTGTTGTCCCTGTTATCTTCGGCTTTGGTGCACTCGGAGCCTCCTCCTCCGCCACCGCCGCCGTTAGGCCAGCCGCCTGCGCCGCCGCCACCGCCGGGACCCTGTACGTTGCCCTGTTCGTCCGAACCCGGGTGACCGCCGCTGCCGCCGCCCGAACCGCCGGCACCGCCTGCGCCGATAGCCGGTGCGGAGCAACCGCCGCCGCCACCGCCGCCGCCTCCGGCGCCGCCGATGGTTCTGTCTTTTTCGGGACCGTTCTGGCATTCTGCAAATCCGCCGCTGCCGCCCATACCGTTGCCGCCTGCCGCTGCACTGCCGCCGGTGGCGTTAAGGTAAAGCCGTCCCGAAACGTAAATAGTACCCGCGCCGCCGCCGGAAGAACCGGAACCGCCGGAAGAACCCGATTCGCCGCGGCGATCGTTAACGTCGTAGAAATTTCTTCCCGACCATGTCTGTTCGGTTATATATTGCGGACTGGTTTTTCCCTTGGCGCCCGCGCCGCCGTTACCGCCGTTGCCGCCGATAGCCGCCGCGGCACCTCCTCCGCCGTTGCCGCCGTTGCCCGTAACCCAGTTGGTCACCTTTTGCTGTATGTTTTCATAACCTGTAATCTTTTTTTCGCCCGCAGTGCCGTTGGCACCTGCCGCAGCGTTGCCGCCTGTTACTGTAAGCGTGTCCTTAGGCGACGATTTCGAGGTTGAAAGTTCCTCGTCATGCGCGCTGTATATAGTCAGTTTTGCGTTTTCCGGAACATTGATGGCCGCCGTAGCGCCCGAAGTGCCCGAAGCATTTGCGCCGTGCAGCGTAACGCTGCCGTTTATAATTATTTTTACCGCTGCGCCCGAAGCCACGGTTATCGGACTTTTTCCGGCAGGCGCCGTATAGTTTACGGGACCGTTTATCTGCAATACTTCGCCGTTACTGAGCGTAAGCGGAAAAGAACCCGAGCCCGAAACCGTTTTTGTAGGCTTCGGCTGCCAGCCGGTGCTTGCAGCAAACGTTGCGATATTTGATACCGAACGTTCGCCGACTGCCTGCCCTACGTAGCCGCCGGCATTGGGCGACATTGTAAACAGCATGGTGCACGAAAGCAAAAACGCCGATATTCTTCCCTTTATCATACAATTACTCCTTTCAAAAAGGTGCGACTTAAGATATTTAAGCTCCAAAGAGTTCGTCATCCGAATTTGTAATCTTTTATAGATTCATTACGGTTTAATATTATATAAAACAATGGAAAAAACAAGAGGTTTGGCACAAACGGCAGAAAATTGTCACAAGCGGTAAAAGACGGGAAACAGCAGACTTTAATTTTTGATTTTTTTGTGTTATAATGCATAAATCAAGTTGGTGTAAAAGGAGTTTTCCCGTGAAGATAGTTATCGTTGACGATGATGTGCAAAGTTTTAAGTATCTTAAGTCGCTTTTGAGCGAGGCTTTAGGCAGTCCTGCGGAGTTTTCGTATTTTAAAAGCGGAGAGGATTTTTTAAAATCATGGCAGCCCGGTGTTTATGACGTTATCATCCTTGATATCTTTATGAACGGTATTACGGGCGTGGACGCGGCAAAGGAAATACGAAAGACCGACCCCGACGTAAAGATTGTTTTCAGCACCGCAAGCAACGAGTTTGCAAGCGAAAGTTACGAAGTTAACGCCTGTTATTATCTGCGCAAGCCGTTCGGCAAAGAAAAAATAAAAAATATGCTTGACCGCCTTGATATTCCGGAAATCGAAAAAATGCGCGCCGTAAAACTGCCGGACGGCAGAAGCGTTATACTGCGCGATATTATTTATACCGACTGCGCTTCCCACTGTATAGCGGTTCATTGCAAACAGAACAGGGAAATCGTTTTGCGTGCGAATTTTTCTGATATCGAGTCTGTTTTGTGCCAATATTCATATTTTTTCAGTCCCACTAAGGGAATGATAATAAATTTTTACGAGGTAACGGCACAAAACGGCGATACTTTCCGTATGAGCGACGGCAGCATCGTCCCGATAAGCCGCCGAAAAGCAAATGAGGTGCTTGAAACATATTCGTCGTTTTGCTTTGAGCAGTTAAGGGAAGGGGAGTACAAATAATGCCGCCGCTTTACAGAATTTTTGAGGTTGCAGCCTATTCGCTGCTTAATTTCCTGCCTTTTCTTATGTTGGCGCTTTTTCCTTTTCGCAACAGTTTGCGGTTTTCCAAAAAAATCACGGGTGTTTTAATAGGCTTTTTAACCGTTATTCAACTTGCCCTCGGCGCGTGGGTGGCATTTCTGCCCGGGGACAACGCGGGTAAGGTAAGCGCTGTAAGTACGGTGCTGTACGCTGCTTTTTATTTTCTTGCTGTAAAAAAGCACTTCGGAAAAACGCTTTTTACGCTTTTAATGCTTTCCAACATTGCAAACCTCGGCGTTATTTTGTCAAAGTGCATAGAAGGTAAACTTTTCCCATCCCTTGCCGTGCAGGATTATCGCTGGTCTTTTGCGCTTATGCTTTCTGCCGTGGAAGCGGTATTTTCCGTCCCCATATTCACATATATGAAAACGGTGTATACTCCCGCGGTGGAAAAAGAACCGTCGGGTCTTGAATGGCGTTATTTATGGCTGATTCCCGCAACCTTTTATGTTATGTGGTACTATGCTTTTTACGGCGATTCGTCGCAAAGCAGTCTTGAAATCGCTCTGCAGCCTAAAAACGCGTTTTTCCTGTTTGTTATAAACGTAGGCGAAATTCTGATATATTCCGTGGTAGCACAGCTGATTCTTGAACAGAATAAAGTTTTAAAACTCGGCGAGCATAACCACCAACTTGCCATGCAGTCTATGCAATATGAAAAGTTAAAAGATAAGATAATAGAAGCGCGCAGGGCAAAACATGACGTGCGCCACCATATTGCCATTATGCAGGAATACCTTAACAATAAGGATTATTCTGCGTTAAAAGAGTATCTTGATGAATACGGCGCCGGTCTGCCGGACGATTCGCTTGTGTGTTTTTGCGAAAATACGGCTGCAAACGCCGTTCTTCTTCATTTCGCGTATCAGGCCGAGAAAGAGCATATTGCCTACACGGTAAAAACCGACATTCATAAAAATCCGGGTATACCCGATACGGATATCGCGGTCCTGCTCGGCAATCTTATCGAAAACGCAATGGACGCCTGCAAAGCGGAAAAAGGGAGCGATAAAAAAATCGTTATCAGGGCGAGCTGTGCCGCAAACTCCCTTTGCATAACCGTGGATAATACGTTTACGGGCGCCGTAAGCCGCACAAAAAAGAATGAACTTTTTTCAACCAAGCACGAAGGCATGGGTCTTGGAACCAGTTCGGTAAAAAGCATTGCGGAACAATATAACGGCGTGTGCCACTTTGAAATAAAAGACGGAATGTTCTACGCCTCGGTATATTGCAGGATACATTAAAACGGATTTGACATACATGCAGGAGAGATTTGAACTCTCGTCCAAACACTCAAAACTCTTTTATTTTAAAGTAAAAGTTAAGAGGTAATAAGTAATAAGTAAAAATCCCGTCCACTAAAGCGGACGGGATTTTTGGCAGGGGCAGAAGGACTTGAACCCTCGGCACTCGGTTTTGGAGACCGATGCTCTACCAACTGAGCTATACCCCTAAACATAAAGTATTTACCTAAAAGTAATCGGACTTAAAAAAGCCCGATAACCCGAAAAAACAAATGGTGGACCAGCAGGGACTCGAACCCCGGACCGACCGGTTATGAGCCGGTTGCTCTAACCAACTGAGCTACTGGTCCAAACGCCGAAGGCTATTGCCGACAGCAAAAAATATTATACATAAAAGGGTGTATTTTGTCAATACAATTTTTTAAAAAACCGCGATTTTCGTTCTGAAAACCGCGGTTTTGTTCAGTCCTTAAAAAAATCTTTTACTTTATCCGTAAAACTTTTCTTTGATTTATAATTTTTCTCGCCTGTAACGCCGTCAAACTCGCGCAGTTTCTGCTTTTGTTCTTTGGAAAGGTCGCGCGGAACTTCCACGTTTATCTTAACGTACTGGTCGCCTTTTCCGGCATAGTTAAGGCGCTGAATACCCTTGCCGCGAAGTTTAAACTCGTCGCCCGGCTGCGTGCCCTCGTGGATCTGAAATTTAACCTTTCCGTAAAGAGTGGGCACCGTGATTTCATCGCCTAAAGCCGCCTGCGCAAAGGTTATCGGTATTTCGCAGTAAACATCGTACCCTTCACGCGAAAATATCGGGTGGGGGCGCACGTTTACGCTTACCCTAAGGTCGCCCGAAGGTCCGCCGTTTACGCCTGCGTCACCGCCGCCGCGCAGATTTATCACCTGCGTATCGTCTATTCCCGCAGGTATATCAACAGTTTTTTCGACCGTGTGACGTATTCTGCCTTTTCCGGCGCATGTATGACAAGGTTTATCAATTATCTTACCGCTGCCGTGGCAGTTGTTGCACACGCTTTGCGTTTGTATCTGCCCGAATGGCGTTCTCTGAACAGTGGCAACATGGCCGCTACCGTGACAAACAGGGCAGGTTTTGGCGCTTGAGCCTTTTTCACAGCCTGTTCCGCCGCAGTCGCTGCAGTTGTCGATTTTTGTGAACCGAATGGTCTTTTTACATCCGAGCGCCGCTTCCTCAAAGGAAAGATTTACAGCCGCGGAGGTATCGTTACCTCTGCGCGGAGCATTCGGATTCTGTCTTCTTCCGCCGCCGAAACCGCCGCCGAAGAAGGAACTGAAGATATCGCCCAAATCACCGAAATCGCCCGTAAATCCGCCTCCGTATCCGCCGGCGCCGCCCGCGCCGAAGTTGGGATCTACCCCGGCATGGCCGAACTGGTCGTAACGGGCACGCTTTTCCTTGTCGGAAAGGACTTCGTACGCTTCGTTTACTTCTTTAAAATTCTTTTCAGCCGTAGCGTCCCCGGGGTTTAAGTCGGGATGATATTTTTTTGCAAGTTTTCTGTAGGCTTTTTTCAGTTCATCGTCGTTTGCCGATTTGTCAACGCCCAAAACTTCGTAATAATCTCTTTTATTCTCTGCCACAGATTTTTTCTCCTAATACTGACATTGCGCAGCACCCTACGGGTGCCGCAAGTATGTAAACCTGCAGTATGGGCGGTTTCCCACCCGTACTGCAGTGTTCTGTTTACCGATTATTTTTCGTTTTTCTTGTCGTCAACGTCGGTGTAGTCCGCTTCGTAAACGTTGTCGGCTCCCGCAGTGCCTGCCGTACCGTTTTGTGCGTCTGCGCCGCCCTGAGCCTGCTGCGCCGCCTGCGCTTCCTTGTAAAGTTTTTCGCTTACGGCGTAAAGTTCTTTCTGAAGCGCCTCGCTCTTTGCCTTGATATCTTCGGTGTTTTCGCCCTTAACGGCTTCTTTAAGCGCGTCCTTGGCAGCCTCAACCTTTGCCTTTTCGTCGGCAGAGAGTTTGTCGCCCATATCGCTTACCGTCTTTTCGGTCTGATAAATCATCTGATCGGCATTGTTTTTAACATCAACCGCTTCACGGCGCTTTTTATCTTCTGCGGCGTAAGCCTCGGCGTCCTTAACAGCCTTGTCAATGTCATCTTTGGACATATTGGTGCTGGAGGTGATTGTGATGTTGTTTTCCTTGCCTGTACCGAGGTCCTTTGCCGAAACGTGAACAATGCCGTTTGCATCTATATCGAAAGTAACTTCAATCTGGGGTATTCCGCGCGGAGCCGGAGCAATTCCGTCAAGGTGGAATACGCCGAGCGTCTTGTTGTCTTTTGCAAATTCACGCTCGCCCTGAAGTACGTGCACTTCAACAGAGGTCTGACCGTCTGCCGCGGTAGAGAATATCTGACTCTTCTTTGTAGGAATGGTTGTGTTTCTTTCAATTACCTTTGTGGAAACGCCGCCCATTGTTTCGATACCGAGGGAAAGGGGAGTAACGTCAAGAAGCAGAAGACCCTTAACGTCGCCGCCCAAAACGCCTGCCTGTAAAGCAGCGCCCAAAGCAACGCATTCGTCGGGGTTGATACCCTTAAAAGGCTCTGTTCCCATAAAGTTTTTAACCGCTTCCTGAACAGCGGGGATACGGCTTGAGCCGCCTACCATAAGAACTTTGTTTATCTGCGATTTATCAAGGCCTGAATCCGAAAGCGCCTGACGAACGGGTCCCATGGTAGCCTCAACAAGGTCTGCGGTAAGTTCGTTGAACTTTGCGCGGGTAAGGGTGGTTTCGAAGTGCTTCGGTCCCGTGGAGTCCGCAGTTATAAAGGGAAGATTGATGTCCGCAGTGGTCATGCCTGAAAGGTCGATTTTCGCCTTTTCGGCAGCCTCCTTAATGCGCTGCATAGCCATCTTGTCGCCCGAAAGGTCAATGCCCTGCTCCGCTTTGAAGGTGGAAACGATATAATCCATAATGCGCTTGTCGAAGTCGTCGCCACCCAAACGGTTGTTACCTGCCGTTGCAAGAACTTCCTGAACGCCGTCGCCCATTTCGATTATCGAAACATCGAATGTGCCGCCGCCGAGGTCGTAAACCATAACCTTCTGGTCGTCCTCTTTGTCGATGCTGTAAGCAAGCGCCGCCGCGGTAGGCTCGTTTATGATTCTCTTAACGTCAAGACCGGCAATCTTGCCTGCGTCCTTTGTTGCCTGACGCTGTGCGTCGGTAAAGTATGCCGGAACGGTGATAACGGCCTCCGTTACGCTCTGTCCGAGGTATGATTCCGCGTCAGTTTTGAGTTTTTGAAGAATTATTGCGGAAATTTCCTGCGGGGTGAACTTTTTGCCGTCTATTTCAACCGTATAATCGGTGCCCATTTCTCTTTTGATTGAACTTACCGTTCTTTCGGGATTCGTAATGGCCTGACGTTTTGCTACCTGACCTACCATACGTTCGCCCGTTTTTGAAAATGCAACTACCGAAGGGGTAGTGCGCGCGCCTTCTGCGTTTGCTATAACTACCGCTTCGCCGCCTTCCATAACGGCTACGCAGGAGTTAGTTGTACCTAAATCTATACCAATAATTTTTCCCATGATGTTATTCCTCCGAAAATAGTATTTTTGTTATTTGCTTTAATAATAGTGTTTGCTTAATTTGCTACCTTAACCATAGCCGGTCTTACAACCGTGTCGCCCAACTTGTAACCCTTTTGCAAAACTTCGGCAATAACGTTTTCATTGAGATTTTCGTCCTCAATGTGCATTACCGCGTCGTGAAGCGTGGGGTCAAAAGCATCGCCTTCTTCGGCAATCTCTTCAAGACTAAGGTTTTCGGCCAGCGCTTCAAACTGTTTTACGATCATCTCGATACCTTTAAGATATTCGGGTGTGTCGGTGCTTGCTGTTTTTGCGCGGTCGATGTTGTCAAGTATAGGCAACAGTTTTTTAATTACTTCCGCTTTTGCGTACTCCGCAATGCCCGCTTTCTCGCGCTCGCTGCGCTTTTTAAAATTGTCGAACTCGGCGGCGGTCCTTATTAAAAGGTCGTTCTTTTCCGCAAGTTCCTTTTTTAAATTTTCAATTTCGGCGTCCTTGCGTGATTTTTTCTTCTGCGCCGTTTTTTCGGTGCTTTCGGGCGTTTCCGCATTCTTTTTAGTGGTCTCAGCCAATTCGAAACCTCCTGTATTTTTATTGGTCAGGAAAGGTTAAACTTCCCAACCGATGATTCTATTATAACCGCTGTTTTTTAAAAGTCAACACTTTTTATGAAAAATTTTTTGACTTTCTCTGACTTTTACATTTTGTTCATATTTCCTTGTGTTATGTACCGGCGTGCTGTATAATAAATCTATGAGCGATTTATGGAATTATTTAAAAGAACAAAACCGCCCCGTGGTGCTTTACGGTATGGGAAACGGTGCGGATAAGATTATATCCGTTTTAAACGGTTACGGGATAAAGCCGTCGGGAGTTTTTTCGTCGGCGGACTTTGTGCGCGAAAAAACATTCCATGAAATGCCGCTGCTTACTTATGAGAGGGCAAAGGAACTTTTCCCCGGTATGATAGTTCTGCTCTGTTTCGGCACAGGCTTGCCGCGGGTTATAGAAAATATCCGTAAAATAGCGGCAGAAACCGAACTTTACGCGCCGGATGTTCCGGTCTGCGGCGGCGAACTTTTCGATATTCGCTTTGCGCGCCGCAATGCCGAAAAAATAGGGGCGGTTTATAAAATGCTTGCGGATGAAACATCAAAAAAGACATACGAAAATATAATTAGGTATAAGTTAAGCGGAGATATCAATCTGCTTTTCGGGTGCGAGACCGCGGAGGATGAAGCCTTTTCGGGATTTTTTGCCTGCGGATGCAATGAAAACTTTTTGGATCTCGGTGCATACAGGGGCGATACCGTGCTTTCCTTTGTTTCACGCGCAAAAAAGTGGCAAAGCATAACCGCGGTGGAACCGGACAGAAAAACCTTCGCAAAACTTTGCGAAAACACAAAAGATATAAAAAACATAAAACTATTGAATGCCGCCGTTTCCGACAGATGCGGCAGCGTGCTTTTCGGGGAGGAAGGCTCGCGCGGATCGCACATAGGTACGGGTGTTCCGGTGAATTCGGTTTCGGCGGACGGTATTTTGCCCAAAAACGGATTTTCGCTTATAAAGGTCGACACCGAGGGCGCGGAAACGGCGTTTTTAAACGGTGCCGCGAAAACGATAGAACGTTTCAGACCGAAAATGCAGATAGCGGCATACCATAAAAGCGCCGATATTTTTGAAATTCCGCTGAAAGTCGCCGAAATGTATCCGGATTATAAAGTGTATTTGCGGCATTTTCCGTGTTTGCCGGCGTGGGATACAAATTATTTTTTTGTCCCCTGATTTTTCGGTGCGTCTGCCACAGCCGCCGCTATACTTGTTTATTCGTCTGCATCTGCCGAAGCGGCATCCAAGCAACAACTTGACAAAACGGGTTTAAAAGTGGTATCATATCAGTTATAGATGAGATGTTGCGTCCGGGCGGAAGGCTCAGGCGTTTTCGGATATTTATATGCGGAAACTTTCCGCAATGTACGGAAAAATTGCCTTAAAGAAGGTGCTTTACGGTGATTTTTCGCGCACCTTGAAATTTTCAATATCTTTTTTATCTTTATCTTCGGGGGATGCCGCGCGGTGTTTTCGGCTGCGCTTTCGGCATTTACTGCGGTCCCCGGCAGGACTTTTCTGCAAAAATCCGCTTAATATATATAAGGAGTGAAAAAACTTGCAAATCATCATAACTGTCGTGATAGCGGCAGCAGTTGCGGTTGTCGGCTTTTTTGCAGGTTCGGTTGCGCGCAAGAAATCGGCTGAAAAAACAATAGGTTCAGCCGAAGCACAGGCAAAGCGCATCCTGGGCGAAGCAATGAAAAACGCCGAAACCAGAAAGAAAGAAACAATTATTGAAGCAAGGGAGGAGATTCACCGTCTCCGCCAGGAAACAGAAAACGATCTGCGCGAACGCAGAAAAGAAGTACAGCGTCAGGAAAACCGTATGCAGCAAAAAGAGGAATCCCTTGATCGCAAGATAGAAAATCTTGAGGTTAAAGAGGAAAAACTTGCAGAGCGTTCCAAGGCAATTGACGCTAAAATGGAAGAATGTGAACAGTTAAAGCGCAGTCAGATGGAGGTTTTAGAGCGCATTTCGGGCCTTTCAAAGGAGCAGGCAAAAACTCAGCTTCTTGATATGCTCAGTGATGATCTGACGCACGAAAAAGCCAAGAAAATACTTGAATTTGAACAGCAAACGCGTGAAGATTCTGATAAGATTGCCCGTGAAATAGTAGGCAGGGCGATACAGCGTTGTGCCGCCGACCATTCTTCGGAAATGACGGTGTCGGTAGTGGCGCTTCCCAACGATGAAATGAAGGGAAGAATAATCGGCCGCGAGGGCAGAAACATTCGCGCTATCGAAAACGCGACCGGCGTTGATCTTATAATCGACGATACGCCCGAAGCAATCACCGTTTCAAGTTTTGAACCTATAAGGAGAGAAATAGCAAGAGTTACTCTTGAAAAACTTATTCTTGACGGCAGAATACATCCTGCAAGAATAGAAGAGACTGTTCAAAAAGCCACTGCGGAGGTTGCGGCAGTCATCAAGCAGGAGGGTGAACGTGCCATGGTCGAGGCAGGGGTTCATAATCTCCATCCCGAACTTGTTAAATTGCTCGGCCGCCTGCATTTCCGTACAAGTTACGGTCAGAACGTTCTTAACCATTCCCTTGAAGTATGCCACCTTTCGGGGCTTTTGGCTTCCGAACTCGGTGCGGACGTTACCCTCGCAAAGCGCGCCGGTCTTCTGCACGATATAGGCAAAGCAATAGACCATGAGCAGGAAGGTTCGCACATACAGCTCGGCGTTGAGGTTGCGAAAAAATACCGTGAAAGCGAAGAAATTATTCATGCTATCGCTGCACATCACGGCGAGATTGAGGCGAAAACCGTTATTGCCTGCATAGTTCAGGCAGCGGACGCAATATCGGCGGCGCGCCCGGGCGCACGCCGCGAAAACATCGAAAACTATATCAAGCGTCTTGAAAAACTTGAAGAAATAGCGAATTCCTTTAACGGAGTTGAAAGTTCCTATGCCATTCAGGCAGGCAGAGAAATACGCATAATCGTAAAACCCGAAGTGGTAAGCGATGACAAGATGGTTATTATAGCGCACGATATTGCCGAAAAAATTGAAAATGAACTTGAGTATCCCGGTCAGATAAAGGTTAATCTTATAAGAGAAAACCGCGCCGTGGACTATGCAAAATAAATAGCGTAAATTGCAGAAAAACGTCGAAATTCCTTTGCGGAATTTCGGCGTTTTTTGTATTACGGTGGAATACAGATGCGCGGTTATTTTTGCGCTAAAATGTAATTTTTGCGCCGTCTTTTCCGATTTTCTATATATAAGGTATAAAAATTGTCCTTTTTGGGTTAAAAAATGTTGACAAACGTACAAGCGTTGAGATATAATACAACTACAAGGGGTCATTGTGCGAAAAATGACCTTTTTCAGTAAGAAAGGAGCAACTTTTTTATGGCGAACCACTCTAAAAAAAGTGCTGCAAAAATCATCTCCGTAATCCTGACGTTCGGGATGATAATCGGCATATTTTCATGTATGTCGGGGCTCAGTGCTTTTGCTATCGA
>CAKSTF010000011.1 GCA_934491515.1 uncultured Eubacteriales bacterium | reverse complement strand
TTTATTGCCATGATAAGCGATAAACTCCGCCTGCAGTTCAAATGCGCGTCGTAAAATCATTAAAAATAGGAAATTAAAATCCTTTAAATCGCAGTTTATGCCGTCCTTTCGGGGCGGCTTTTGTATTGCCGTAAAAAAGTGTATTTGTACCGCGGATAACAATTGCCAAATTTTCATTCATTTTCATAGTTGTTCTGTAAAGAAGTTATGGACATTTTATGCTATTATGCTAAACATAGGGAAAACATCGCCTGTATGATTGACTTTTGTATTCTTGTGCGGTATTATATTTATGCCGTTTACGGAATACGAAACCGCCCGAAAAGGCGGGTTTTTGTTGCGGCAGGCATCGACTTAAAAAGGGGAAAGATATGGACACTTCAGCGCTGTTTACACAAATGATAATTCTGTTTTCAATAATGATAATAGGCTTTATCGCGGCGAAACTTAAGTATATGACGCCTACTCTTAATGCCAATATTTCACGCCTTTTGTCGTTTGTTACAAGTCCGCTGCAGATAATATCTTCGGTAATAAAGCCCGGCAGCCACCCGATAAGCAATATCGATACCCTTAAACTTACGGGTATTGCGTTTGCAATGTATATAATCCTTGCTTTTATTGCAATGGTGATTGCAAAGTGTATGAAAGCCGAAAAAAAGCAGAGCAACTGCTATCGGTATATGTTCATTTTCTCCAATATCGGATTTATGGGCTACCCCGTTATAGACGCGCTTTTCGGTGAGGAATACCGTTTTTACGCCACCGTGTTTATACTTATGTTCAACCTTTTCTGCTGGACGTACGGCATAACCCTTATGACGGGCGAAAAATTCCGCGTAAATCCGGTAATGCTTTTAAGGCCTATTGTGTTGGCAGCGGTTTTTGCTTATGTTCTTTACTTTACAAAATTGGGTATGCGCTGTCCGCAGATAGTATATGATGTTTCAAAAAGGGTCGGAGACACCACTTCCACCCTTGCAATGCTTATAGTGGGCTGCGCGCTTGCCTATCTTTCGCCGAAAGAGGTTTTCGGAAACTGGCGCACTTATGTGTTCCTGATTTTCAAGATGATACTTTTCCCGATAGCGGCATGGAGTATTCTGCGGCTTATTATCACTGACAGGCTTGTGCTGGGAATAATAACGATAATTGTTTCCATGCCCATTGCAACCAACAGCACGATAATCTGTTACCAGTTCGGCGGCGATGAAAAACTGGCGTCTTCGGGCGTGTTTTTAAGCACGCTGCTTTCGGTTGTAACAGTGCCGTTTTTGATGAATCTGCTGTTTTAAATTTAAAAAAGTATAAAATTGCCGTTCTTTCCAATGAAAGAACGGCTTTGCTTTTTTGGACAAAACGGCAAAATTGACCGGGTTTTGGGTACTTGAAAAAAAGAGAATTTTGTAGTAAAATGTCGAATGTACAACAAGACCGTTGTGTCGGGCTTGTTTTGTACAGGGGATTTGAAAGGATTTTTTGTATGCGCAGGCTGAACATAAAAGAAACGGTGCTTTTCGGCCTTTTGGGCGCGTTTATGTACGTTTCCAAGATAGTGCTTGAATTTTTGCCTAACGTTCATCTCCTGGGCGTTTTTATCGTGGCGATTACCGTTGTTTTCCGTGCCAAGGCACTTTATCCCATTTACACTTTTGTCTTTCTTACGGGACTTTTCAACGGTTTCTCCGCGTGGTGGATACCCTATCTGTATATCTGGGCAGTGCTTATGCTTGCGGTGCTTGCGCTGCCGGATTTTAAAAACAGAAAGGTTGCCGCAGTTGTTTACGCTGCGGTGTGCGCGCTTCACGGGTTTCTTTTCGGTACGCTGTACGCACCTTTTCAGGCGCTGTTTTTCGGGCTTGACTTTAAGGGTACGGTGGCGTGGATTATTGCGGGATTTCCCTTTGATGTTGTGCACGGCGTATCCAATCTTATCTGCGGCACCTTAATATTACCTTTGGTTTCGGTACTCAAACGCGCAAAAAAATACGTTGAATGACGGTGACGAAAATGAAAACTTACGTTCTTTATAACGAACTTTCCGCCAACGGCAGGGGCCTTGAAGGTGTTGAGCGCCTTAAAAAATTTCTTGTGGGCAAAGATGTAACATTTGCAGATATAACTAAAATTAAAGATTACGCTGCATGCGTGAAAACCCTTAAAAAAGACGATGAAGTAATAATCGTTGGCGGCGACGGCACGCTTAATCATTTTGTAAACGATATAGCGGATATTAAAGTTAAAAATAAGGTTTACTATTATGCTTCGGGCAGCGGCAATGATTTCTGGCGCGATCTGGGACTGACAGCCGAGGACGGACCCGTTTGCATAAACGAATACATAACCGATCTTCCCGTTGTTACGGTCAAGCGTAAAACACATCGCTTTTTAAACGGTATAGGTTACGGAATAGACGGGTACTGCTGCGAAGAGGGCGACCGTTTGCGCACCAAGGGCAAACAGGATATAAACTATACCGCCATAGCGATAAAAGGACTTCTTTTTCACTATAAGCCCGTAAACGCAAAGGTCACCGTAGACGGTAAAAGTTACGAATTCAAAAAGGTCTGGCTGGCGCCTACAATGAACGGCAGGTTTTACGGCGGCGGTATGATGACTGCGCCGAAACAGCGCCGCACAGGCGAGGGAAAAAAACTCACCCTTGTTGTTATGTACGGGTCGGATAAAATTAAAACATTGGCGGTATTTCCTTCTATCTTTAAGGGTGAACATATAAACCATACCGAAATGATTGAAGTGCTGGAGGGAAACGAAATAAAGGTGGAATTTGATAAGCCTACGGCGCTTCAGATAGACGGCGAAACCGTTCTGGGTGTCAAGGAATACGAGGCGATGCTCGTAAAAGCGCCGGCAAAGAAAAAGGCGTTTGCCTTTAAACAGTAAAATATTAAAAAAGTAAAAAGCGCCCAACGGGCGCTTTTTTAATACTTTATGAAAAAGTCAAAAATTCTTATTCCGCTGTTTTCGCTTTCTATCGCGCCGCCGTATTCGGCGTATGCCGTGGCACGTATGTTCTCGTACGCTTTTGCGCTGCCGTACAAAAGCAGAAAAGCGCAGAATATAACCGTAATGCTTATATAAAAACTGCGTAAAAATATTTTGAAACTTCCTGTTTTCAAGTAAGTGTATTCAACAGCGATATAAGGGCGTTTGCCGCAAGTTCTGCCGAATACTTCACCTCCTCCAAAGAATTTGCATCGGTGCCTACTTCAAGCAGCATACTGCCCTTTGTAAGGCTTTCGTTATAATTGTTTGATACAAGACTTATCGACCTTGCAAGCGATGGGTACATAACTTCAAGCGTTTGCTGAAATCTTACGGCAAGCTTAAGATTTTCGCGATAATCGGGGAAATCGGTCGTGTCCCCACTTTGCGAACCCATAACAAGCATTATCTGCGCGGCGGACTTTCCGTTTATTTTGGTTGTCACCTTAACCTTGTCGCCGCCCGGGGCGCCTACGGCGTCGCGGTGAAGGTCTATCACGATTTTTATTGACGGGTGCTCTTTAAGCGCCGCTTTTATGGTTTTTGCCGCGTTTGTATAGGAATAATTGTAATCGGGGTAATCGTGCTGATTTTCGCTGTGCAGGGTCTTTATACCGGCAGCGTTCAGTTTGTCTGCTATTATTTTTCCAAGCGCTACCGTGTTAAGGTTGTTATCGCGAGAACGCGTGGCGTCCGCGGCGGTATAATAATCCCTCGTTTCGGTAAGGAAAGATTCGGTTGCGTGCGAGTGAACTATAAGTACCTGCGGTTCTTCGGATTTTTCGATTTTAAAGGTAAGCGGTTCTGAAAGCATACCTTTTATATCGACCGGAAGATTTGTGCTGTTTTTAAGATATACGTTGTTATAGCAGGTGTTTGCTGTGTAAGGGGATATGAATTTATTAAGTATCTTGCCTACTGCCGCGCTTTCCGCGGCTGCTGCAACTGCAGATGACGCGTTTTCCTTGCCGTTTTCGGTACTTTCGCCCGAAGTTGTCACGGTTTCGGTCACCGATTGCGTTTTTCCTTTTTCGGCATCTGCGTTTGCACGCGGTTTGCCGTAAAGGCCCGAAAAAATATACAGGTCAAAAAGCATAACTGCCGCGCACACCGCGGAAGACACTGCGACCCTTATAATACCGGCTGCGTTTTTCATGCCGTCACCGCCTAAAATAACATGGTGCGAAAATTTTGCCCTGACAAAATATCGGTTTATCCTCTTTGTTTTGTCCGGTCGCACTAAAAAATAATATTCGCTATGGCGGTTTTTTATGCCCTGCCGGTATGTGAGTTTTCAGGTTATGCTTTCTATGGTCTCCTCGTCTAAAGACGGCTGCAGAAACATATTAAGCGCTTTTGCTATAACTTCACTGCCTTTTTTAATCAAAAGGTCTATTTCCTTGGGTGTTACCATCATATCGGCACGGTTATCCGTGCTGCGGCTGCCGGCATCGGTAACGGTGGGCATACCTATTGCCACTACCGGAATGTGCAGTTTTTCCTTTGAAAGTTCTTTTCTTGCATTGTTGACGCCCGACCCCGGGGTTATTCCCGTATTTGAAAGTTGTATTGTAGAGCAAAGCCTTTCGGGGTCGCGCGCGGCAAGGGCGTCTATCGCTATTATAAGTTCGGGCTTTGTCTCGGCAGCGGCGGCAGATACAATGTCCTGCGACTCTATTCCCGTTTTTCCGAGCACTCCGGGTATAAGGCAGGATACGGTTTTAAGCCCGTCAAGTCCCAGGGTGTGCCGCAGATTACGGCTTAAATGCCGCGTTGCTATCACCGAATCGGCAACAAAGGGACCGAGAGCGTCGGGTGTTATGTCCGTGTTGCCGAGTCCTACAATCAGCGTGCTTTCGGGCGGATCTCCTACAAGTTCGCGCAGTGCGGCAATAAGCGCGGATACAATATCCTTTGTGTCCGGTATGCGGTCAAGGCGTTCAAAACTTACGGTGCAGTATTTCCCCTTGGGTTTTTGCAGTTTTTCGGCAGCGCTTTCCGTTGTTATTTCGGTAGTGCAAAGTTCGGCATTTCCTATTATTTTTGTTTTTGTTTCGGTTCCCGAAATTTCCGGAAAACCGCTTTTTAGTTCGCTTATAAGATCGGTTCTTGTGTTCATAATAACATTGTTTGCAAAAAGCAAAAAAATAACCCGAATTTGCAGCAAAGCAAATTCGGGTTTAAAAATTTATTGCTTATTTCCAGTTGTGCTCGTATTCCGCAACCTTTTTCTTTATTCTGTCAACGGGGTCAAGCAGTTTGCTTATCGAATTATCGTTGTTAAGGGTATCCACAAGCAGTGCCATGTATTTTGCCATGTTAACGCTGCAATACCATTCGCGCGATAAAAGTTCCGGCGTTTGGTAAACAAGATTGGTTGTAAATACTTTGTTTATATAGCCTTTTTCGTAATATTCGTCAAACTTTTCAAGACCCTCTACAAAAAGGCCGAAAGTAGAGAACATAAATATGCGGCCGGCGCCCCATTCTTTAAGTTTTGCGGCAATATCAAGCATGGAATCGCCGCTGGAAATCATATCGTCAACGATTATAAGATCTTTGCCCAAAATATCGTTGCCCAAAAATTCGTGCGCTTCAATGGGGTTTCTGCCGTTTACTATAACGGAGTAATTTCTGCGCTTGTAGAACATACCGAGGTCAAGTCCCAAAACGGAGGAATAGTATATGCATCTGCCCATGCCGCCCTCGTCGGGAGAAACTATCATGGTGTGTTCTCTGTCAAGTTTAATGTCGGGAACGTTTTTAAGAAGTGCCTTTATCATCTGGTAGGCTGCCTGAACGTTATCAAAACCGTCAAGCGGAATCGCGTTGTTTACGCGCGGATCGTGTGCATCGAACGTAATTATGTTTTTAACGCCCATCGCCACAAGTTCCTGAAGCGCCATAGCGCAGTCCATGGATTCTCTCGCGGTTCTTCTGTGCTGTCTGCCCTCGTAAAGCATAGGCATTATAACAGTGATTCTTCGCGCCTTTCCGCCGAAAGCGGCAATAACGCGTTTAAGGTCCTGAAAATGGTCGTCGGGACTCATCGGCACGGTTCTGCCGTACATTTTGTATTCAACGCTGTAATTAAAACAATCGCAGATTATGAAAGCGTCAAGGCCACGCGCCGTGTGATTAAGAACGGCTTTGCCCTCGCCCGTTCCGAAACGGGGACAGTTTGTGCTTACAACGAAGGACTTGTCCTCTTCAACGTTGCGCCACTGTTTAAGGTAGTAGTCCACCTTCGAGGAAAGTTCCTCGCAGCCGCGCATGCTCACTATGGCAAGGTCGCCGTATGGAGTGTGTTTAAAATCAATTTCCGACATAAAATACCCCTTTGCATTTTTTCTTTACCGATTATAACATATTTTTTTAAAATTAAAAAGGGGGTAGATACAGAAAATATTACAGATTTTAGAGTAAAAATTTTGTAGAATATACCGATTGGAAAAATATTTATTTCGTAATTTTTTAAACCGTAAAAATTCATTGATATTCGACAGCGTTTTTGGTATAATTAAATGGATTATAAAAAGGGGGATACTCTTATGCCTAAAGTAACTTTGTTGACCTATACGCCCGATCCCGAAAAAACCGTGGCTTCAGCCGCGAAACTTTGTTACAGTTCTTCAAATATTGAAGACCTTCGGGACGGTCTTACCGACGAAAAGGCAAAATCGTTCGTTGAAATGCTTGCTTCTTTAGGACATGCAAGCCCTGTTGAACACGTTTCCTTTACTTTCGGTATAGAAGGTGTGTCGCGTTCTTTTCTGGCGCAGATAACGCGTCACCGTATCGCTTCCTACTCGGTGAAAAGCCAGCGCTATGTTTCCGAGGGCGGCTTTGAGTATGTTATTCCGCCCGAAATAGCAGCCGACCCCGAAGCGCTCAGTCTTTATAAAGAATCCATGGCGGAGGATCAGAGAACCTACGACAGAATTTCGGAAATACTTAAAGAAAAGCATAAAAAAGCCTTTTTGGCGGAGGGTAAAGATGAAAAAACCGCTGCGCGTATGGCGCAGAAAAAGGCTATTGAGGACGCCCGTTTCGTGCTTCCCAACGCCTGTGAGACAAAAATGGTTGTCACCATGAACGCACGGTCGCTTATGAATTTCTTTAATCTGCGCTGCTGCACGCGCGCCCAGTGGGAGATACGCGAAGTGGCAAATCAGATGCTTGCGCTTGTTTCCGGCGTAGCGCCGGAACTTTTCAAAAACGCCGGTCCGTCCTGTGTTAAAGGTGCCTGCCCCGAGGGCAGTATGTCCTGCGGTAAGGCGGCGGAAATGCGTGAATTTTACAAGGAACTTAAAAACAATGGGTAAACTTATAGTTATCGAGGGTCTTGACGGATCGGGAAAGTCCACGCAGCTTGACCTGCTTTGCAAAAATCTTGAAAAAACGGGCAAAAAATTCAAAGAAGTTTCTTTTCCCGATTATTCAAGCGATTCAAGCGCGCTTGTAAAAATGTATCTCGGCGGTAAATTCGGTTCTCACCCGTCGGACGTCAACCCCTATACTTCGTCACTGTTTTTTGCGGTTGACAGGTTCGCTTCCTATAAAACGGGGTGGGGAAAATTCTATTCCGAGGGCGGCATTGTGGTATCGGGAAGATACACAACTTCAAACGCCATTCATCAAACGTGCAAAATGCCCGAGAATGAGTGGAAAAACTTTGTTGACTGGCTTTACGACCTTGAATATAAAAAAGTGGGAATCCCCGCGCCCGATCTTGTGATTTTTCTTGATATGCCGGTGGAGGTATCACAGAAACTGCTTACTTTCCGTTACGGTGGGGACGAAGGGCAAAAGGATATTCACGAAAGCGACGTGCAGTACCTTAATAACTGCCGCCGCGCCGCAAGATTTGTTGCGGAATACTCCGGATTTAAGATTATTTCCTGCGCCGAGGGCGGCGCACCGCGCACTATAGAGGACATAGGCAACGATGTTTTAAAAGCGGCACTTGAGGTGATATAATGACTGTATATGTTTTTTTGGCTGACGGCTTTGAGGAGAGCGAGGCAATCACTCCGGCAGATATTTTAATCCGCGGCGGCGTTGATGTAAAAACAGTGGGCGTTACCGGTAAAACGGTAACGGGCGCGCACGGAATTGCGGTTACGGCGGATATTATGCCGCAGGAAATCGACCTTTCGGGCGAGTATGCGCTGCTTCTTCCGGGCGGTATGCCCGGCACGCGCAACCTTAAAAATTCGGATGCCGTTCAGTTTTGTATAGACAAAGCGGTAAGCGACGGCAGATATATATGCGCCATTTGCGCGGCACCTGCGATTTTAGGCCGCAAAAACCTGCTTTGCGAACACACGGCGGTGTGCTATCCGGGGCTTGAAGAAAAACTTAACTGCAAAAAAGTGTACGACGGCAAGTGCGTTAAAAGCGGAAACTTCATAACCGCAAAAGGTCCCGGTGCGGCGGCGGAGTTCGGATTTTTGATACTTGAAACGTTAAAGGACAGCACAACTGCCCTTGCAATACGCGAACAGATGTGTTTTTAAACCGAAAGTTTAAAAAACAACGGAGGGAATATGGAAGACAACAAATTTGAAAACGGTTTTACCGTTAATACGGAAAATATACAGCAGGAAAAGGCGGAAGAATTGCCGCAGGGCGCGGAAAACGCTGCCGAAAGCAGTGCGCCGGTTTCCAAAAAAAACGCAGGTACTAAAAGGCAAAAGGGCGGTAAAAAGGCCAAAAAAGGTTCTTCGGGAACGCTTAAAAGCCTTGTTACCGTGCTTGTTATAATCGCAATTTCTCTTGCGGCGGCGTTTATTATTATCTTTACGGGCGCGGATTACCTCGGAATAGGTTTCGGCAGGGGAAAGGACTGCGTTATGGAAATACCTTCGGGCGCGTCTACGGCTGTTATCGCCGAAAAATTAAACGATACGGGCGCTGTTAAAATGCCCTTGCTTTTCAGGCTTTATTCAAAACTTAAGCATTACGATTCAAAATATAAGTACGGCGTCTATACCTTTAACAGCGAACTCGGCTATGAGAGTATTGCGCAAATGCTTATGACAGAGGGCGCGGTAGCCGAATCAAAGACCGTTACCATTAAGGAAATGTCGAGCATAGACGATATGGCGGAAACGCTTGAAGAAAACGGTATATGCGAAAAAGCAGATTTTATAGACGCTGTTCAGAACGGCGAGTTTAACTATGACTTTATAAAGGATATACCCGAAAAATCTGTGTATTACAGGCTTGAAGGTTACCTTTTCCCCGATACATACAACTTCTATGCCTGCGAAGATTCCAAAGAGGGCGCATACCTTGCGGTAGATACCATGCTTCGCACCCTTGAAGAAAAAACCGCCGAAATAAGAAAGAATCTTTATAAAAATTACACTTTTCACCAGGTAATGACTATGGCTTCCATAGTGGAACTTGAAGCAGGCGGCTCACCCGACCAGATGGCAGGCGTTGCGGCGGTATTCTATAACCGTCTTGAAAGCGACGAGTTTTCAACGCTTGGTTCTTCGCCCACAAGAAAGTACCCCCACGGCGACGGAAGATACGATACCTACACCTGCGAGGGGTTGCCCCCGGGACCGCTTTGCGCGCCCAGCATAAAGGCGATAAAGGCGGCAAATGCTCCCGATCGGGATAATCACTATTATTATTTCGTTACCGATAAATCAATGAATTTCTATTACAGGAAAACGCTTAAAGAACATAATCAGATAATAGCGAAACTTCAGGCGGAGAATAACTGGATATATGAAGACTGATAATAAGATTCCGGAACTGTTGTGTCCGGCAGGCGACCTTATACGGCTTAAAACCGCGGTGGATTTCGGTGCGGACGCCGTGTATCTTGCAGGGCGCGAGTTCGGTATGCGCACGGCTTCGGCAAATTTTGACGAGACTGCACTGCTTGAAGGAATAGATTACGCCCACAAAAACGGCGTTAAGGTTCACGTGACCTGCAATACGATTCCGCATGAGGATGAAATCGCGCGGCTGCCTGAATTTTTAACATTTATAAACCGCGCCGGCGCGGACGCAATAATTGCTTCCGACCTGGGAACAATAAACCTTGTAAAGCGGTATGCGCCGGATGTGCAATTGCACGTTTCGGTGCAATCGGGAATCGTTAATTCCGAAACCGCAAAGGCGTTTTATGAAATGGGCGCTTCAAGGATTGTTTTGGCACGCGAACTCTCGCTTGCGGAAATCGAAAAAATCCGATGTAACACGCCGCCCGAACTTGAAATAGAGGCTTTTGCTCACGGCGCTATGTGTGTGTCCTTTTCGGCAAGGTGTCTGCTTTCAAGTTATATGACAGGACGCGACGCCAACCGCGGCGACTGCGCACAACCCTGCCGATGGAGTTATTCCTTAATGGAAGAAAAACGTCCGGGGCAGTATTTCGATATAACCGAAACCGAAAAGGGAACCTATATTCTTAATGCGAACGACCTTTGTATGGCGCCTTATCTTGATAAAATGACGGCTGCGGGCGTGGACAGTATAAAAATAGAAGGCAGGGCAAAATCGGAATACTATGTGGCGGTTACCGCCAATGCCTACCGCGCCGCGCTTGACAGTTTAAAATGCGGCGGCGATTGGAAATTGCCCGAATGGGTACTTGAGGAACTTAACAAAATCAGCCACCGCACCTATTCAACAGGTTTTTATTTCGGGCAGCCGCAGAATTCGCAAACCTATGAAAATTCGGGATATATAAGGGATTATGCGGTTGCGGCGACCGTAACGGGGTACAGCGACGGATGTGTTATTGCGGTGCTTAAAAACAAGTTTTTAAAAGGACAGGTTCTTGACTGTCTTGAAGCGGGAAGCAGTCCGTTTTCGGTGTCCACCGACGGAATGCTTGACGAAAACAATGCGGAGTTAGCAGTGGCTAACAAGCCGATGACAATAATTAAAATTCCCTTTAAAAGGGAGATAAAAGCGGGCTCAATGCTGCGTATGAAAATTTAAGCAACAGCCCGCGAAAGTGGGCTGTTTTCAGTTTAGAGAGGGTTAAGTATGAAAAAATATAAAGTTACGGGAATGAGCTGCGCCGCCTGCAGCGCCATGGTAGAGCGCGCGGTGTGCGGCGTTACGGGAGCAGAAGACGTAAGCGTTAACCTGCTTACGGGCGACCTTTCGGTGGGCGGCACCGCCGCAGACGCCGATATAAGGGCTGCCGTAATCGCTGCGGGCTACGGGATAGAGGATGCCGAAAAAGCGCAAACAGGCAGCGGCGATAAGGCGTTTAAGGTGATAAAACGGCGCTTTATAATATCGCTTGCACTTTTGTTTGTTCTTATATATTTTTCTATGTTCGCGTCCATGTTCGGCGCACCGCTGCCTGCGGTGCTTGCCGATAATCCGGCATATAAGGGCTGCATAGAATTGATTCTCACACTTGCGGTATGTATAATAAACCGAAAATTCTTTATAAACGGCTTTAAGGGCGTAATTCACGGCGCGCCCAATATGGATACGCTTGTATCCCTGGGCGCTGCGGCTTCGTTCTTTTACAGCCTTTATGTGGTTATCCGTATGTTTGCCGGAACGTGGCAGGGAATGAACCATCTTTATTTTGAATCCGCCGCAATGATACTCACCCTTATAACGCTCGGTAAAATGCTTGAAACGCGCGCAAAGGGCAAGTCTACCGACGCGATTAAATCCCTTAAAAGCATGGCGCCTAAAACCGCCGTTGTTTTAAAGGACGGTAAGGAAGTAAATATATCGGCAGAGGAACTGAACGTAGGCGATATATTCGTTCTGCGCGCAGGCTCCGCCGTTCCGGCGGACGGTATTGTAACGGAGGGCGGCGGCGCAGTTGACGAATCCGCCGTAACGGGAGAAAGCATACCCGTGGAAAAAACCGTAGGCAGTACCGTTATAAGCGCTACGGTCAACAAAAACGGATATCTTTTGTGCCGCGCGCAGGCGGTAGGCAAGGACAGCACGTTTTCCAAAATTATACAAACTGTTACCGACACCGCCGCCACAAAAGCGCCCATAGCGCGCATTGCCGATAAGGTTGCCGGCGTGTTTGTGCCGATAGTAATGGGTATAGCGCTTGTAACGCTTATTATATGGCTTGCCGTGGGCAAGGGCGCCGGATTCGCGCTTGCAAGGGCAATATCGGTGCTGGTAATTTCCTGCCCGTGCGCTTTGGGACTTGCAACACCTGTTGCCATAATGGTAGGTTCGGGCGTAGGTGCTAAATACGGCGTTCTTTATAAAAGCGCCGCGGCGCTTGAGGGAAGCGGCAAAATCAAAATTACGATTCTTGATAAAACAGGCACTGTAACAAAAGGCGTTCCGGAGGTTACCGATGTATATTCCGAAACACCTGACGAATTTCTTTCCGCGGCCTTGGGACTTGAGGAAAAAAGTTCACATCCTTTGTCTTTGGCAATCTGCGAATATGCGAAAAACCTCGGTGTGAAACCCGTGGAAATAGAAAACTTTGAGGAAATTTCCGGACGCGGTGTTAAAGGCAGTGAAAACGGAAATGAATATTTCGGCGGAAGCGTAAAGGCGGCAAAAGAAATAACAACGCTTGACGAAAAGACCGAAGAATTTGCCGAAAAAGCGGCAGAAAGCGGAAAAACGCCCCTTGTGTTTACCAAGAACGGCAAATTGCTCGGCGTTGCGGCGGTTGCCGACACGGTTAAAGAGGACAGCCGCTTTGCTATTGAAGAACTTAAAAGAATGGGAATACGTGTTGTAATGCTTACGGGCGATAACGAAAAAACCGCCCGTGCCATAGGTAAAACGGTCGGCATAGACGAAATAATAGCAGGCGTTCTGCCGGATGGCAAAGCGGAAGCGGTGCGCAAACTTTCAAAAGACGGTAAAGTTGCAATGGTAGGCGACGGAATAAACGACGCCCCCGCGCTTACCGTTGCGGATATCGGTATCGCCGTAGGCGGCGGCAGGGATATTGCCGTAGAGGCTGCCGACGTTGTGCTTATGAAAAACAGCCTTGCAGGCGTTGCGGCCGCGTTGTCTTTGGGAAGAAAAACGTTAAAGAATATAAAGGAAAATCTGTTTTGGGCGTTTATTTATAACATTATAGGCATTCCGCTTGCCGCAGGCGCGCTTATACCTGCGTTCGGGCTGGAACTTAACCCCATGTTCGGCGCTCTTGCAATGAGTCTTTCAAGCGTTTGCGTTGTTTCAAACGCGCTGCGGCTGAACTTTTTTAAAATGAAAAAATTTGAAATTAAAACAGAAAAAGAAGAAATTAAAACGGAGGAAAAAATTATGGAAAAAACATTAAAGGTCGAAGGCATGATGTGTGCCCACTGCGAGGCGCATGTAAAACAGGCGCTTGAGGCGATAAACGGCGTTGTTTCGGCTGTTGCCGACCACAATAACGGTGAAGTTAAGGTTACGTTAAACCGTGATGTTGACGATGCCGAACTTAAAGCGGCGATTGAAAAAGCAGGATATAAGGCGCTGTAACACTTGAAAAAAACAGTGAAACGGTGTAGAATGTTCCTGTAATTGTTTTGTGCGGCGTGATTTAAACCCGGCGCACTACGGTAGGTGATAAGATGGGAAAGTTTACTGCGCGCACGGCGGACTTTGTGCGCGAGACCGATAAAACGCTGCTTATAACGTGCGTTGCGGCTTCGCTTTTCGGCTGTGTTGCGGTTTTATCCGCCACGCGGTATATCGGTTCTTCAAGACCGTTTTTGGTACAGTGCATAGCAACGCTTCTGGGCGTTTTCTGCGCAATAGTTATAGCAAATATCGACTTTGAAAAAATAGTCACTCGTCCGAAACTTGCGGCGGTGGTGGGAGTAGTTCCGGTTATTCTTACTTTTTTCATAGGTTTTGCTCCGGCAGGAACCGATGATAAGGCGTGGCTTGACCTCGGTATTACAACGTTCCAGCCGTCCGAACTTATGAAAATATGTTTTATAATAACCTTTGCGGCGCATCTTTCGGCTGTTAAAAAAGATATAAACAAGATTAAAGTGCTGATACCCGTTTGTCTGCACGGCGCTTTCCCCGTGCTGCTTATACATTTTCAGGGTGACGACGGCACCGCGCTTGTTTTTGCGGTAATGGTGCTTTGTATGCTTTGCGCGGCGGGACTTTCGTGGAAGTATTTTGTGGCGTTGTTTTCGGCTGCGCTTGTCGCTTCACCGCTTGTATATTTCGTTATTATGAACGATGACCAGCGCGCCCGTGTGGTAAGCGTTTTCAATATTGAAAGCGATATACGCGGCGCTACATACCAGCAATACCGCGGCCGTATGGCGCTTGCAAACGGCGGATTTTTCGGACAGGGGCTTTTTAGGGGCGACCTTACCCAGATAGGCGGCGTGCCCGAAGGGCAGAACGACTTTATTTTTGTAAGTATAGGCGAAGAACTCGGCTTTATAGGCTGTATGGCGGTGCTTGTGCTGCTTGCCGTTATATGTATGCGGTGCATAATCGCGGCGCGCGAATGCCGTAAGGAAAGCGGCAAACTTATAGCCGTAGGATTCTTCGGTATGCTGTTCGCACAGATACTTATAAACGTGGGTATGTGCGTGGCGCTGTTCCCCGTAATCGGCGTTACACTGCCGTTTTTCAGTGCGGGCGGCACATCGCTTTTGTGCGTGTATCTGGGCGTAGGACTGGTGCTCAGCGTTTATATGCACCGTAATTCAAGAACGATATACCTGCACGACTGAAAACAAAACCGTAAAATAATAAGACCGACGGTCAACCCGAAGACAGGGTATGACAGTCGGTCTTTTTTAACTGTTAAATTTATTTTGCAACCGTTTCTTTAACGCTTTCAAGGTCTGCAATGCTTATTGCGGCATTGTGCGGAATAGGTTTCCATTCAACCTTCATAAACAGCGCCGCGATAAGCGAAAACTTTCCTATAAGGTCGAAAAGCGGGAATGTGATACAGTAGAATATCTTTTTGTGCCATGCTATGTGCGGTATGCGCTTGTACTCTATTATGTAGACGTAAACTGCGGTCACGATTCCGTTAAGCAGTCCGTTTATTGTCCAGAGAATAAGGAATAAAAACAGCACGGCAATGCTTGATATTTTACCGTCGGGCGCCACGGCAATACCCAAAAGCGCCATTGCTTTTCTGAATACGGGAGGAGCAAAATTTGCGGTTACGGTAAGTTCGCCGCCGCAGATAAGCACAACCCTTAAGATGTATACGAGTATCTTTTTAAATTCAAGCAGCATTGCGCGCGGATAGCAGATAGTAAGCATATCAAAACTCATAAACCTGAGACGCAGATTGTTTACTATTTTGCGGAAGGTTGATATTTCTCCGGTAACGCAGGCGTTTTCCTTGCCGCCCGTTACGAATATGTGGGAAAATAACTGCCAGCCTGTTTCCGTAAACGCCTGCAGGTGACCTTTTGCCCACCTTACGCGCTGCCTTAATGCTATTTTAAGACTTACGGGCTGTTCATCATAAAAAACGGCGTTGTGATTGTAGGAAATCTTGTAGCCGTTCGCAACCGCGTCCGCACAGAAAGCGCGGTCCTCGGTAAGGGAAGTATAGTTCCATCCGTTTTCGATAAGTTCGTTTGCAAACATAAAGCCCGTGCCCTGTATTCTCGTGGCAAGGCGGAAAAGCGATTTTGCGCGGTGCTCGTTACGCACGGTGCGCAGCCAGTGTATGCCGTAAGAAGCGGAGATCCAGTTATCACCGAAATTCTTTGTGTTGCGGTAGGAGGTAACTATTTTTTCGCCCGCGTCAAAAGCGTCGTTCATATTTTTTAAGTAATCCGGATGCAGAAGGTTGTCCGCGTCAAAAATGAAGTATGCCTCATACGCATTTATGCCGTAATCTTTCCTTATGCACTCCACAAGAAACTGCAGCGCAAAACCTTTTGTGCGGTGCGCGCTGTCAAAACGTTCGTAGCAAACGGCGCCCAGCCTGCGCGCTTCCTCGGCGGTTTTATCGGTGCAGTTGTCGGCAACAACAAATATATCCACCAGGTCCTGCGGATAGTTCTGCCGCCTTATGCTGTCCACCAGATTGGCAATAACCGCTTCTTCGTTTCTTGCCGCAACAAGAATCGCATATTTGTGATTTTTCTTTGCGGGTTTAAAATGCCTTGTGGCGAATATGCCGGTTACCCTGAATATGTTTTTGTACCATAAAAGATAACCGATGATCGCTGAGACTAACCCTAAATACTTGATTGTTTGATATATAATGTTCATAGCAAAAGAATTATACGACCCTGCAACACACAAAGTCAAGTCATTTTTGCTTGTATTTTTTACCGATGTGGTGTATAATAATCATGATTAGATTGGAGTGGTATATTTGCTGTCTTCGGTACTTCGCGACGGTATGAATCTTACAACCGTTATCGCGTATATTCTTTCAAGTTTGGCGGTAGTGTTCTTAACGCTTCCCGTCCATGAATTTGCGCACGCCTTTACCGCGTCAAAACTCGGCGATCCCACTCCGCGTTACCAGGGCAGGCTCACGCTTAATCCTTTTGCGCATATCGACTATTTCGGCGCGCTTTGCATATTGCTTTTCGGCTTCGGTTGGGCGCGCCCCGTGCAGGTGGAATCACGCTATTTCAAAAATCCCAAATGGGGGATGGCGCTTACCGCTGCGGCAGGTCCTTTGGCAAACATAATTATGGCGGCGCTGTCGATGCTCCTTGCAAACACCGTGCTGTTTATCGCGATGCCCTCCTATTTTTCGGAAGGTGTGCTTTCTGCTTTTTTGCTGCCGGTGGCTGTAAGGGTAATTTACGGTATTTTTTACTATATTGCTCAGATAAACATTTATCTTGCGGTATTTAACCTTGTGCCCATTCCTCCGCTTGACGGTTCAAGGGTGTTGTTTGCCTTTTTGCCGCAAAAGTATTACTTTAAATTTATGCGGTACGAAAGATATATTTTTATCGGGCTTCTGGCGCTTATCTGGATAGGCGTTTTAAATATTCCGCTTGACTTTCTTTCAAACAATATTTTCGCCTTTGTGAAATGGCTTACGGCGCTTCCCTTTAAACTTTTTGCGCGTTAAAGCGGTATTAAGGAGTAAAAAATTGGAACAGACGCTTTCTTACAGGCTGGAAGATTTCGAGGGTCCCCTCGACCTGCTTTTGCAGCTTATTTCAAGAAACAAACTTAATATTTACGATATAAAACTTTACGTTCTTATAGACCAGTACCTTGAACAGATAAACGCATTTAAGGAACAGGAACTTGATATAGAAAGCGAATTCCTTGAAATGGCGGCAAGGCTTGTTTATATGAAAACGGTCAGCCTGCTTCCGCGCCATGAGGAGATAGAAAAACTTACCCGCGAACTTACGGGCGAACTTATCGAATACAGGCTTTGCAGGCAAACCGCCGAAAAACTTTCCCTTATGACGGGCGGATTTGATTGCTTTGTAAGAAAACCCGGCAAGTACGATTTTCCGCAAAGTTATGCGCTTGTTCACCCGTCGGACGTGCTTTACACCGCCTATTCCGAAGCAGTCGGCCGTGGCAAACGCCGCCTGCCTCCGAGCACCGCGCCCTTTACAAAAATAGTGGCAAAAAAGGTTGTGGCGGTATCCATAAAAATAGTTTATGTTTTAAGAAAACTTGTTAAAAAAGGCGGCGGCAAACTGATGAACCTTTATCAGTCGGCGCGCAGCCGTTCGGAACTTGTTGCAACATTTCTGGCGGTGCTTGAACTTTGCAAAGCAAACCGTGTTGAGATAGAGGGCGATACCGCCGAAACGGCGGAAATTAAACTTATCGGGAGGAAGCGTAAGTGAACAACAGAGAAATAACAGCCGCTTTGGAAGCAGTACTTTTTGCTTCGGGCGACCCGATAAGCAAGAAAAGACTTGCCGAAGTTCTTGAAACGGATGAAAACAAAATTGAAAAACATATCGACTCCCTTGCCGAAAAACTTGAAAGCGAGGGCAGCGGACTAGAGGTTTTAAAACTTGAAAACACATATCAGCTGACGACCAAAAAGGCCTATGCCGAGTATATAAAGCGCGCTTTTGATATAAAGCGCAAAACGCCCCTTTCGTCCGCGGCGCTTGAAGTGCTTGCGGTTATCGCTTACAATCAGCCCGTTACACGCGCTTTTACCGAACAGGTGCGCGGCGTTGACTGTTCGGGCGTTATACAAACTCTTATCGAGAAAGAACTTATAGAAGAACGCGGCAGACTTGAACTTCCCGGCAGACCGCTTCTTTACGGCACCACCAAAAACTTTTTAAGGTGCTTTTCAATGTCGGACCTTTCCGAACTTCCGCCGCTTCCGAAAGAACAGCCGGAAGTTTCCGATGTGGGCGAGCAATTGGAACTTGACCCGCAGGATATAACCGGATCCGAAACAGGGGATGATACACCGTGACGGCGACAATAATAATATCTGCCGTGATATGTTTTTTCGTTCTGCTTTTGTTTTTACCTATATCGGTGCGGTTTTCCTATCGGGGCGAAGCCCGTGTAAAGGTTAAATACGCAGGAATAACGGTTTTTAATACTGCAAAACCAAAAGCGAAAAAGAAAAATAAAAAAGAAGAGCAAGAAAAAACCGCGCAGGCGCCGCAGCAAAAGAAAAAGGAAAATTTCTTTGTTTCACAGTACAAACGCTTAGGCTTTACCGAAAGCGTTAAGTATTTTGCCGATATTGCGAAAGAGGTTCTTAAAAAACTTTTGTGGTTTGTAAAAAAGATGCATTTTAAAATGTTTCTTTTTGACCTTTCGGTTGCGACCGACAATGCGCACGATACCGCGGTACAGTACGGCATTGTGTGCACGGCGGTATATCCCGTGCTGTCGGTTATATGTTCAAATGCAAAATTCAAAGCGAAAAAGATAAACGTGTCGGCGGATTTTTGCGGCACCGAGTATGTGTTTAAAACCGATTTGAATGTTAGCGTAAGCACGGTTTACGCAATTGCGGCGCTGATATCCTTTGCAAAGATGTATTACGGCATAAAAAACAGTGCCGAAGAAAGGAAGTCTTAAAATGAGCGACGGAAACAGCATTAAAAATATAATGGATACCACTATGGAAAAACTGCGCACTATGGTGGACGCCGACGTTATAATCGGCAGTCCCATAACGGTAGGCAGGGTAACGCTTATTCCGGTGTCAAAGGCGTCCTTCGGTATGGCTACCGGCGGCAGCGATTTTCCAAGTAAGTCAGGCGGCGAACTTTTCGGAGGCGGCGGAGGAGCAGGCGTTACCGTAACGCCGATAGCCTTTATTGCCGTAAACGGCGACAGCGTTCGTATGATGCCTGTGTATAACAATATGAACACGGTCGATAAGGCGCTTAATATGACGCCCGACCTTATAGACAAGGTGAAAAACCTGTTTAAACGCAGCGACCCTGCGGATTTTATAGATAAATAAAGCAAAGTAAAGGGCATAACCATGCCGTTGTCGGCTGATTTGTCCGCTTTTGTTGTCCCGATGTGAATATAAAACATAAAACACCCATAAAATTTATGGGTGTTTAGTATGAAGAAAACTTTTTGTGCATTTTTATGTTTTATAGTATTTGCCGGCGTGCTGCGCGTTTCGGCAACCGATATTTCCGCAAAAGCGGCGGTTGTAATAAACGGCGATACCGGCGATATTCTTTACGGCAAAAATGAAAATATGCCATTGCCCATGGCAAGCACCACAAAAATAATGACGGCTCTTTTGCTGTGCGAAAACATACCCGACCTTGAAAAAGCCGTAACCGTGAATGAAACGGCGGTAAGGGTGGAGGGCACATCCATGGGGCTTAAAGCAGGCGAAACCGTAAAGTGCCGAGATCTGCTTTACGGTATGCTGCTTTCTTCCGGTAATGACGCGGCAAATGCCGCCGCCATTGCAGTGTCGGGCAGCATTGAAGAATTTGTGCGGCTTATGAACAAAAAGGCGGCAGATATGGGCCTTGAAAACACAGGATTTGCCACACCTTCGGGACTTGACGGTGAAGGCCACCGCACAACCGCATACGAACTTGCACTTATAACAAAAACGGCGATGCTTAATAAAGATTTTGCGGCCGCGGCGGCAACAAAATCGGTTTCCCTTAAATACGGGACTCCCGAAACATTACATACGCTTGTAAATCATAACCGCCTTTTAAAAGAACGCGCGGATATATGCGGCGTTAAGACGGGATTTACAAAAAAGGCGGGCAGATGTCTTGTAACTGCCGGAAAACAGGACGGAAAATATGTTATAACAGTAACTTTAAACGACGGCAACGACTGGGCGGACCATAAAACGCTTACCGATTTGGGCTATGGCAAGCTTAAAACCGATACCGAAATATTTCCGCAGAAATATGTTTATATTCCCGTAACTTCGGGCGGCACCGTAAAGGCGGAAATCCCTGCTTTGAAAATTGCCGCGGATGAAAACCGTACCGCGTTTACAGCGGAAGTTTTGCCGCATTTTGTGTATCCTCCCATAAAGCGGGGAGATACGCTCGGTTTTGCGTATTATTGCGTTGATGGCAGGGTAGTCGGCAAAATGGCAATAACGGCGGCAAGCGAAAATCCGGCGCCGCAAAACAGCAAAATTAAAAAGATAAAAACGCTGTTTGCGGAGATGCTTTGCCGCGCGGCGTAAGGGTATTAAAAAGACTTTAATCGGAGTGAAGAAATGAAAGATAATAAAATAAGACTGCAAAAGCATCTTTCCGCATGCGGCGTGGCCTCACGCAGAAAAGCGGAAGAACTTATAGAAGCAGGTAAAGTTAAGGTAAACGGCAGGGTGGCGACTTTAGGAGATAAAGTTGACCCCAAAAGGGACAAGGTGTCCGTACGCGGCAAAGCCGTTTTTTCAAACGACAGAAAAGTTTATATTATGCTTAACAAACCACGCGGATACGTCACTACACTCAGCGACGAATACGGCAGAAAAACCGTTTGCGACCTCACAAAGGACGTAGGGGTAAAGGTGTTCCCGATAGGCAGGCTTGACCGCGATTCCGAAGGTCTGCTGCTGCTTACTAACGACGGCGAACTTGCAAACCTTGTTACCCACCCTTCAAGCAACGTAAACAAGACTTATCGCGTTACCGTGGCAGGCGCCGTTGACGATGAACAGGTTGAAAAAATGGCGGCGGGTGTTGTTATAGACGGCAGAAAGACCCTTCCGTGCGATGTGTTTGTAACCGAACGCAAGCCGGACCGTACAAGCCTTAACTTTATTATACACGAAGGCCGTAACCGCCAGATCCGTAAAATGTGCGAAGCAGTGGGGCTTAAAGTTATCCGTCTTAAACGCCTTGAAATCGCAGGCGTTAAACTGGGCGGACTTAAACTCGGCGCGTGGCGCGACCTTAATGAAAGAGAACTTACAAGATTGCAAAATCTTTCCAAAAAATCCGAGGAGGAAATATAATGCTTACCGTATTGCCGGAAAAAGACGATAAAAAGACCGAAGAACTTTTTTTATCGGCAGAACTCGACTTCGGCGAGGGCTGCCGCTGCGTTACTGCACGAAACGGCGATGAAATTCTCGGCTACTGTCTTTTTAAAATTGAAAATGACGCCGTATATATACTTTACATAACGCCGCAGGATGATATCCTGCTTTCAGACGGCATTTTAAGAAGCGCGCTGTTTTTTGCTTCAAGACAGTTTGTTTTCAAGGCTTTTTACGGCGAAAAAACGCCCGATGAACTGTTTTCAAAACTGGGATTTGTTAAAAATTCCGCCGAACGCAGCCTTGATATGGATATGCTTTTTAAAGATTGCTCCTGCAAAAAATAAAAAATGCTTGCAAAATGCGGATTGTTGTGGTATTATACTTTGTACTTGTGAGAGTGTAACACTTAACGGAGGTTTAAATAAATGAGCGTTTGGGAAATAATACTCGGAATACTGGTAATACTCGTATCTCTTGTGATAATTGCGGTGGTTCTTTTCCAGCAGGGTCACAGGGCAGGCATATCGGGCGCTGTGTCCGGCGGTGCGGATACTTTTCTTTCCAAGAATAAGGCACGCACGGCAGACGCGCTTTTTGCAAGAATTACCAAGTATGTTGCAATTCTTTTCTTTGTACTGGCTCTCGTTGCGAATATAATTGCGCTTAAGGCTTAAGTAAAACGAAACCTAAAAGCCGAAGGGTATTTACCCTTCGGCTTTTTTGCGTCTTCTGTATTCTTTTGTGCTGCACTCGTCATGGCAAATGCCTTTTTCGGAAAATATAAGGTCCTTACTGCACTTTTACATAAAAAACATCCATTATTATCTGAAGCAGCGCTTTTTCGTCGGTATTAAATTCGGCAAACTCGCCCTGCTTCATTGTGCCGGGTACGGTGCGGTATTCAATTCGCGACCCTAAGTCGGATGTAATGCAGGAACTTGCAAGATATGTTACCTGCGCCAGACTTATGTTTGTGGAAATATAGGGCTGCATAGTGTTGTAATAGGAGGCAACGCGCGTAAAGTCGCTCATTATGCGGTTTCCGGTTTTTGAAACAAGTGCCGATAAAAACTGTTTTTGCCGCGCCATTCTGCGGTTGTTGGCGTCAAGGTCTTTGCCGCGGCTTCTTATATAATCCACCGCGCTGCTGCCCGAAAGATTGAGTTTTTCACCGGCAGGAACAGCCTTTTTGTTTATTTTAACCTCTTCAAGCGAGGTAACTTCAACGCCGCCGATAAGTTCGGTGAACCTTTCAAGACCTTCAAAGTCAACCGCGATATACGAACTTATGTTAAGTCCGTAAAACATACGTTTTACCGCGGTTATTACATTCCGACTCGATTCTTCGGGCGTTTTGCCGTAAGCGTAGGCAAGGCATAACTGCGTGCGCTCTACGCCGGAATATCCGCCGCTTATGCTGTAAACTTCTACGTCTGTCATTGTCTCCCTTGAAACGGGAATTACCGTAAAGGTCTTTTTCTCCGTGTCTATCGCGGCAACAAAGATACAATCTGCCTGTCCGTTTGTTCCGTATTCACCGCCCGCATTTATGTTTTCTTTGTCAACGCCCATTATAAGCAGGGTAACGATATTCTCGTTAAGGCGGTATTTTTGGTTCTTGTATGTAACGGTTCCGTCGTCTACCGTTACATTGTCGGTGCTTATATGCGAATCGTTTTCGTGCAGACTTTTTTTGCCTATGTGACGCAGTATGAAAAACGCGCCGCACAGACCGATTATCAGTGCAAGCACAACGCAAAGCACGATAATAAATATCTTTTTGGATTTTTTCATTACTGTCTCCTTTTGTTTTCCTGCTACAATTATAAAATAACAAGCGGGTGCTGTCAATCAGTTAAAATTTTGTAATTGAAAACCAAAAAGCGATGTAGTATTATATGGTAGATAAAACAATGTGGATTGCATTTATTCAGTTTTTAGGAGATTTAAGCAAATGAAGGTAGTTATTGTAGGCTGCGGCAAAATAGGTACGACCATCGTTGAAAGTCTTTCTTCCAAAGGACACGATGTTGTGGCTATCGACAGCGACCCCGTAGTTACAACGGCAATTTCAAACGTTTATGACGTTATGTGCGTTTGCGGCAGCGGCACCGAGTGCGATACCCTTGCCGATGCCGGCGTGGAGGAAGCCGAAATATTTGCGGCTGTTACCGGTTCGGACGAACTTAACATGTTAAGCTGCTTTATGGCAAAACGTATGGGTGCCAAACATACGGTGGCAAGAATCAGAAATCCGGAACTGAGCGATAAGAATCTGGGCTTTATAAAGCACGAACTTGATATATCGCTTGTGGTAAATCCCGAATTGCTGGCAGCACAGGAAATATTTAATATTTTAAAATTACCTTCCGCAATAAATATAGAGACCTTTTCACGCCGTAATTTTGAAATGATAGAACTTATAATAAAACCCGATTCAAAACTTGACGGCGTATCTCTTGCGGACCTGCGTAAAAAATATACAGGTATGTTCCTTATCTGCGCGGTGGGCAGGGGAGACGAGGTTTTTATCCCCGGCGGCGATTTTGTGCTTAAAGCGGGCGATAAAATAGGCCTTACCGCAGCGCCGACCGAAATACAGCGCCTTTTAAAACAACTGGGTATCCTGCAAAAAGGCGCGCGCAGCGTTATGATACTGGGCGCCAGCCGTATGGCGGCATATCTTACAAGACTGCTTGTAAAAAGCGGCAACGAAGTAAAGGTAATAGAACTTGATAAAAAACGCTGTGAAGACTTTTCCAAAACTTTTCCCGAAGCAACCGTTATTATGGGCGACGGTGCCGAGCAGGACGTTTTGCTTGAAGAGGGCATAAGCGATGTTGACGCTTTCGTAGCACTTACGGGTATGGACGAAGAAAATATACTTATTTCCTGCTTTGCTTCTTCGGTGGGCGTGCCTAAAGTGGTAAGCAAGATAAACAGGGGCGAACTTTCCGTTATGGCCCGAAATCTCGGACTTGATACCGTTGTGTCGCCTAAAAAAACTATGGCCGACGTTATCGTGTGGTATGCAAGGGCAATCAGAAACTCGCTTGACAGTAATATCGAAACGCTTTACCGCCTGCTTGACGGCAGGATAGAGGCGATAGAATTCCATGTAACATCGGAATTTAAGTATGTAAATGTTCCGCTTAAAGATCTTAAAACAAAGAACAATATACTTATTGCCGGAATAATAAGGGGCCGCCGCACAATCATTCCCGCCGGCGACGACGTTATAATGCCTAACGATAACGTTATAGTTATAACGACCGGCAAAAACGTTGATGAACTTTCGGATATTCTTGAGTAAGAGGTAAAGATATGAACCGCAGAATGGTTTTAAATATTGTGGGCAGAATGCTGCGGCTTGAAGCGGCGCTTTTGCTTATCCCTGCCATAGTCTCGCTTATCTACCGCGAAAACGAAGCCCTGGCTTTTTTGGTCACGGCGGCGGGCGCATTTTTACTGGGCTGTGTGCTTAAATATGTATTCAAGCCGAAAAGTCCGGTTATCTATTCAAAAGAAGGTTTTATTATAACCGCGCTTGTGTGGATCACGATGTCGCTTGTGGGTGCGGTGCCGTTTATTATAAGCGGCGAAATCCCGAACTTTTTCGACGCCTTTTTTGAAACGGTAAGCGGCTTTACCACAACCGGTTCTTCAATACTTACCGACGTTGAAAAGATGAGTCACGGCTGCCTTTTCTGGCGCAGTTTTACCCACTGGGTAGGCGGTATGGGAATACTTGTTTTTGTTATGGCGATAGTGCCTAATATTTCCGACAGAGCGATACATATTATGCGTGCGGAAATGCCGGGACCCGTAATCGGTAAAATCGTGCCGCGCGTGAAGGATACGGCAAAAATACTTTATCTGATATATCTTGCTATAACCGCGGTCGAGGTGATATTGCTGACGGCAGGGGGTATGCCGTTATTTGACAGCATTATACATTCTTTCGGCACTGCCGGCACAGGCGGATTCGGTATCAAGGCGGACGGACTTGCCTCTTACAGTGCGTATTCACAGTGGGTTATTGCGATATTTATGATGATATTCGGCGTGAACTTCAACCTTTATTTCTTTGTTGTAATACGCCGCATACGCGATGTTCTGCGCAGCACCGAACTTTGGATATACTTTGCTTTGATTTCGGTTTCCACGGCGCTTATAGCAATGAATATCCGCAGTATGTTCGGCAGTTTTTCCGAAACGGTACGCACGGCTTTTTTCCAGGTTTCTTCAATAATAACCACAACCGGTTTTGCCACGGCAGACTTTAATTTGTGGCCGGGATTTTCCAAGGCAATTATTCTGCTGCTTATGTTTGTCGGTGGCTGTGCCGGTTCTACCGCGGGCGGACTTAAAGTGTCGCGCGCCGTACTTTTGGTAAAGCAGGTGGGCCGAGAATTTAAAAAAGTCCTGCGGCCGCGTTCGGTATCCGCCGTTCGGTTTGAAGGCAAACCTATGGATGAAAATATTGTGCACAGCGTGTGTGTTTATTTTGCGCTTTACATTTTTTGCATTGCGGCAATATTCCTTATTGTAAGTTTTGAACCGTTCGGGTTTGAAACCAACTTTACGGCTACCGTGACCTGCTTTAATAACGTGGGACCCGGCTTTGCGTTGGTAGGTCCCGCAGGCAATTTCTCGGCATATTCCGCCCTTTCAAAGGTAGTTCTTTCCTTTGCAATGCTTTTGGGCAGACTTGAAATATTTCCGATGCTTTTGCTCTTTAGTCCCTCGCTTTGGAAAAGAAGATAAATATAAAAACCGACCGCAGCGGAATTACAGCCGCCGCGGTCTTTTTTTCGTCTTGACAAAAGGGCGGAAAAGCCTTATACTCAGTATGATATAAATAATTATAATTATGGAGGAATCACAGTGATAAGTGCCGGCGATTTCAGAAATGGCGTAACTTTTGAAGAGGACGGTCAGGTTTTACAGGTTGTTGAATTTCAGCATGTAAAGCCCGGCAAGGGCGCCGCTTTTGTAAGAACAAAAACAAAAAATGTTATAACGGGTTCCGTGGTGGAAAAATCTTATAACCCCACCGCAAAATTCCCCACCGCGTTTATCGAGCGCAAAGATATGGAATACTCTTATAACGACGGCGATCTTTATTATTTTATGGATCAGGAAACCTACGAACTTGTACCGATAAACGCTTCCGAACTTTCGGACAACTTCAAGTTCGTTAAGGAAAATATGGTATGCAAAATCCTTTCCTACAAGGGTAAGGTCTTCGGCGTAGAACCCCCCACCTTTGTTGAACTTACCGTTTCCAAAACCGAACCCGGTTTTGCAGGAAACACCGCTACCAACGCTACAAAACCCGCAACGCTTGAAACAGGCTGCGAAATCCGCGTACCTCTCTTTATAAACGAGGGCGAGGTTATCCGTATAGATACCCGTACCGGCGAATATATGGAGAGAGCGTAAATTTAAAAGGAGAAAACAATGGATATTTGTGAGAAAATCTCTTACATCAAGGGACTTGCAGAAGGTCTTGAACTTGATGAAACCAAAAAAGAAGGCAAAATACTTGCCGCTATTATCGATCTTCTCGGTGATATAACCGAGGAAATATGCGAGATAGAGGACGGCTGCGACGACATGAGCGAGCAGCTCGACGCGGTAGACGAAGACCTTTCCACGCTTGAGGACATCGTTTACGAGGATGACTGTGATGACGATGACTGCGATTGTGATTGCGACTGCTGCGGCGATGAAGACGGTGAACTTTACGAAATAGAGTGCCCCGCCTGCCACGACACCATTTATCTTGATGAGGATATGCTGGAGGATGAGGGCATTGAATGTCCCAACTGCGGCACTCCGCTTGAGTTTGACTTTGACTGCGACGGCGATTGCGATTGCTGCGAAAGCGATTGCTGCAAGGAAGAAGAATAATCGATTTTTGAAAAATCGAATTTTAATGTTTAGCCGCACCTTGACTTTCCGTAGGGTGCGGCTTTTTTAAAGTGGGCGTTTATATGGAAATTACCAAAATGAAATTTGAATATACGGCAGAGGGCACCGACAATATCAAAATGCCGGTAATAATAGCGGCGGCAGGCAGTTCCACGCGTATGGGCGGCACAAATAAGCAATTGGCGGATTTGTGCGGCAAGCCGGTTATCGTTCACACGCTTTCGGCGTTTCAAAAATCCTCCTTTATTTCAAAAATAATTCTTGTTACAAGACAAGACGATATACCGGTTATGCAAAAACTCTGCCTTGAATACGGCATAACGAAGGTTTCCGATATCGTAAGCGGCGGCGCCGACAGGCTCTCCTCCGTTCTGCGCGGTATGGAAATGCTCGAAAAAAACGAAACTAAAGTTCTTATACACGACGGCGCAAGACCGTTGGTTACACCGGCGGTTATAAGTTCCTGCGCCGAAACGCTTACAGAATGTAACGCCTGTCTGGCGGCGGTCAAGGTCAACGATACCGTAAAGCGCGCCGATGATGACGGAAACGCGGAAAAAACGGTGGATCGCAGCAGTCTTTACCTTGCGCAGACTCCGCAGGGCGTGAATGTAAGGATTTACAAAAAAACGGTTTCGGAAAACGATTGCACCGGCCTTACGGACGATGCCGCAGTGATGGAACTTGCCGGAGAAACGGTAAAAATTGTGCCGGGCGACCGTATAAACATTAAAATCACCGCTGCGGAAGATCTGCGTTTTGCCGAAACGCTTGTAAAGGGAGGCGCGTTATGAGAATAGGTCACGGGTACGATGTACACCGCTTTTGTAAAAACAGAAAACTGATATTGGGCGGCGTTGTGATACCTTTTGAAGAGGGTCTCTTGGGTCACTCCGACGCCGATGTGCTTTTGCACGCCGTGTGTGACGCACTCCTGGGCGCGGCGGCGCTTGGGGACATAGGAAAACACTTTCCCGATACAGACCCCCGATATAAAGACGCCGATTCGCTTGAACTTCTGAAAAACGTGGGCGCTCTTTTAAAAGAAAAGGGTTATAAAGTTTTGAATATAGATGCCACCGTTGTGGTGCAAAGGCCTAAAATAGGACCGTTTATCGGCAAAATGCGTGAAAATATCGCCGCGGCACTCTCTACCGAAACGGATAACGTAAGCGTTAAGGCCACAACCGAAGAAGGTCTTGGATTTACGGGCGCTATGCAGGGTGTTGCGGCGCACGCGGTCTGCCTTATCGGGTAATAAAAATATCGCCGTAAACATATTTTTTACAGGGTGAACTGTATGAAAATATACGGCATATTCAATAAGAAAACGCTTCTGCCGGCAATGCTTGCCGTCTGCCTTTTCGCACTTACGGCGGTGTTTACGGCCAAAAGTTGTTTTGTACAAAAAAACGCCGACGGAGTATCGGAGCGCAGGGCATTCCTTTCAAATCTCGGGATTTCCGCGGATACCGATACCGAACAGCATAAAACGGTACTTATACCGGATAACTTCGGCGCTGTTTACGAGAATTACAATATGCTTCAGAAAGCGGCGGGATTTGATTTGTCTCTTTATAAAGGCTGTACGGTCACTTTGTATACATATCAGGTAACATCGGGCGACAGGGTGCGTTATAACGCAAATCTGCTTGTCTACAACGGCAGGGTGATAGGCGGTGATCTTTCAAGCGCCGCGCTGGACGGGCAAATGGTGCCGCTTATAAAAAAGGAAATAAAAAAATGTCTAAAATAAGACTTGATAAGTTCATTGCAAATCAACTTATATTGCCGCGAAGCGAAGCGGTAAAAAGCATACGCCGCGGCCGTGCGGCGGTAAACGGGGAAACGGTAAAACAACCGTCGTATTTATTTGACCCCGAGTCTGCCGCCGTATGCTTTGACGGCGCTGCGGTGGAGTACAAGCCGTATGTTTATATAATTCTTAATAAGCCCAAGGGCGTTTTGTCGGCTTCTACGGATAAAAATCGCAAAACGGTAATTGACCTTGTGCCGCGATATCTGCGCCGACCTAATATTGCACCGGTAGGCAGACTTGACAAAGACACAACGGGACTTCTTATAATAACCGACGACGGTGCGTTTGCGCACGAATGCATTTCACCGAAAAAAGAGGTGCCGAAAAGATATATCGTTACGCTTGACGGCAAAATAGATGAAAGTGCGGTTCGTTCGTTCCGCAACGGAATAGTCCTTGCCGACGGAACGCGGTGCATGCCGGCGGACCTTGAAAAACTGTCTGAAAATACGGCGAGGGTAACGATATTCGAGGGCAAATATCACCAGATAAAGCGGATGTTCGGGACGGTCGGACTGGGGGTTACGGAACTTCATCGGGAATCCATCGGAGGGCTTTATTTACCCGATAATCTAAAAAGCGGAGAAAGCAAAGAAGTAAATTTGTTATATTTGTTAAAAACCGTTATAGATTTCAAACAAAAGGACATTTAAAACATTGTAGGAAATGTGAATAGCAAAAGAAAACCCCGTTTGTTATAATAATAACGTAATTTCTAACTATTTCAGGGAGGTTTTTATTTAATGGCAGGAGTATCACTTAAAAACGTTTACAAGATTTATGACGGCGGCGTTACCGCTGTTTCCGACTTTAATCTTGAAATCGAAGACAAGGAATTTATAATCCTTGTAGGCCCTTCGGGTTGCGGTAAATCCACAACCCTGCGTATGGTTGCCGGTCTTGAAGAAATTTCAAAGGGCGAAATTTACATAGGCGACCGTCTTATTAACACCGTAGCACCTAAGGACAGAGATATAGCGATGGTTTTCCAGAGCTATGCACTTTATCCCCATATGACGGTTTACGATAATATGGCTTTCGGCCTTAAACTTCGTAAGACCCCGAAAGAGGAAATAAAGCGCCGCGTTGAAGAGGCTGCAAGAATACTTGATATCGAGCATCTTCTTGACCGTAAACCTAAAGCGCTTTCCGGCGGTCAGCGTCAGCGTGTTGCTTTGGGCCGCGCTATCGTTCGTGAACCTAAGGTTTTCCTTCTTGACGAACCGCTTTCCAACCTCGACGCAAAACTTCGTGCTTCGATGCGTACCGAAATCACAAAACTTCATAAGCGTCTCGGCACCACCTTCATTTACGTTACGCACGACCAGACCGAGGCTATGACCATGGGTACCCGTATCGTAGTTATGAAGGCAGGTTTCATTCAGCAGGTTGACACACCGCAGAACCTTTATTCAAAACCCGCAAACCTTTTCGTTGCAGGCTTTATCGGTTCTCCGCAGATGAACTTCATAAACGCTGTTCTTGTTAAAGAAGGTTCCGATTATTATGTAACCTTCGGTGACAACAAGATTAAACTTCCCGAGTCTAAGAACGAAGGCGACCGCCTTGCTTCTTACGAAGGCAAGGAAGTTATATTCGGTATCCGTCCCGAGCACATCCGCGATGACGAGGAATTCATTTCCAAGAATCCCGACAGCGTTGTTGAGGCCGACGTTGAAGTTACCGAACTTATGGGCGCTGAAACCTATCTTTATATGACCGTTGCCGGCCAGTCGGTTACGGGCAGGGTTGATCCCGCTACAACCGCTAAGGCGGACGATCATATCAAGATTGCGTTTGAACTTGATAACGCTCATCTCTTTGATAAGGAAACCGAGGTTACTATAACCAACTGATTTTCTTAAAATTATGCAAAAAAACTGCGCCGCAAAAGCGGGGCGGTTTTTTTATATTTTGCGTTAAATACCGGACTTGAAAACAGAAGAAAAAAATAGTATAATTATTGTGTATTCGTATACTTTCTTCAAATAATAGTATTTGGAGGCGAGTATATGAGCGAAGATAAAAAAGAAAAAGACGGCAAGACCGGAGACCTTATAAAGGATATGGGCTCAGTCGAAACGGAAGTTGGAAATCACAAAATTTTCTGCCTTACGATTATCGGTGAAATTGAGGGTCACAATATTCTGCCCGAGCAGTCGAAAACCACAAAATACGAGCATGTAATACCGCAGTTAATATCGGTTGAAGAAAGCAGGGAAATAGAGGGACTTTTAATAATACTGAATACGGTAGGCGGCGATGTTGAGGCAGGACTTGCCCTTGCGGAACTTATAAGCGGAATGAAAAAGCCCACGGTAAGTTTTGTTTTGGGCGGCGGTCATTCTATCGGAGTCCCGCTTGCGGTAGCGGCAAAAAAGTCTTTTATAGCACCCTCCGCTACAATGACGGTGCACCCCGTGCGTATGAACGGTCTTGTAATCGGCGTGCCGCAAAGTATGAAACATTTTTCACGTATGCAGGACAGAATTACCGATTTTGTCGTGGAAAATTCTTCCGTTACGAAGCAGCGCTTTAGGGAATTGCTTTCGGATACAACCGAACTTGTAACGGATGTAGGAACGGTTCTTACGGGTGATGAAGCGGTAAAAGAAGGACTTATAGATTCTACGGGCAGGCTTTCTGATGTGCTTGAATGTCTTTATGAAATGATTGAAAAACAGTAAAAACACGGTATTTCCGTGTCAGGTAGGGAGAATACGGTATATGGCAACTAAAAAAACAAGAAGGGGAGCCGCTGCTAAAAAAGCGAACAGCACAAGGGAAATAAGGGCGATTCTGCTGTTTGCGCTGTCGCTTTTTTTAATGGCGCTTGTTTTCATAAAGGGCGAAAATTTTTGGACGGATATGCACTCCGCAATTTTTGGTATTTTCGGCGTTACGGCATTTGCATATCCTTTCTTTTTAGGTGCTGTTGCCGTTATAACGGCGGCTGATAAATGGCAGGGCAAAATTAAAGCGCGTCTTATAGAAACGGAAGTTTTTGTTTTGCTTTTGGGCGCGTGTATTGACATTTTCTCCTCCTTTAACGAAAAGGCGGATTTTATAAACCACCTTACCGACGCGTATAAATCGGGCTCGGCGCTTAAAAGCGGCGGATTTTTCGGTGCGCTTATCGGCAATCCGATTTATCGCGCGTTCGGCAAAACAGGTGCTGCAATAACAGTTATCCTGCTTATGTTTGTGCTTCTTATGCTTATAACGGGAACAACGCTTCTTTCACTTTTCAAAACCGCGGCAAAGCCGGCGAAAGCCATATCGGAAAACGCGCGCGACGCGTTTGAAAACCGCGCTGCGGCAGAGGAGAAAGCAGATGCCGAACCCGATAAAGCAAATCTTAAGGTGATAAAGGGCAAGTTTGATGTGGATATCCCGGTAGACGGACCTGAACGTAAAAAACGCGCACGACCCGCTACTGCGGAAGAAAATCAGAAAAAACTTGTTAATATGTATAACGACGAATCCGACGAAACCGCCGAGGATGTGGTTGCAGATATATCCGAAAAGGAAATAGAAACAGCGCTTGACATCGCCGAAAGCGATGCCGCCCCCGAAAGAATACAGGTGGATATGGCGGAGGAAACCGCCAAGGTCACGGACGAAATAGATCGAAAGCGCAACGCTTCGATAGGATACATAAAACCTCCCGTAACACTGCTTAAAGAGACTTCCGCAGGAAACGCCAAAGCGCGCGACACGGAACTTAAAGCCACGTCCGAACGTCTTGTTGAAACGCTGAGAAGTTTCGGTGTGGAGACCCGCGTTATAGATATAAGCCGCGGACCTACCGTAACAAGGTACGAACTTCAGCCCCGTGCAGGCGTTAAGATAAGCAAGATTACAAGCCTTGCCGATGATATAGCGTTGAATCTTGCCTCCGCAGGCGTGCGCATAGAAGCGCCCATACCGAATAAGGCTGCAGTGGGCATAGAAGTGCCGAACCGCGCAAGCGCGGTTGTGGGCGTGCGCGAGATTATAGAATCCACTGCTTTTTCCTCTTCAAGAAGCAAACTTACAGTGGCTCTCGGCCGCGATATCGGCGGTAATGTTGTTGTGGGTGATATTGCAAAAATGCCGCACGGTCTTATTGCCGGCGCTACGGGTTCGGGTAAATCGGTTTGCATAAACTCGATAATAATGAGCGTTCTTTACAAAGCAAACCCCGATGAAGTAAAACTTTTGATGATAGACCCGAAGGTGGTCGAACTCGGCGTTTATAACGGAATACCGCACCTTCTTATCCCTGTTGTTACCGACCCCAGAAAGGCGGCGGGCGCTCTCGGGTGGGCGGTGGAGGAAATGGAAAAACGGTACAGAATGTTTGCCGACCGCGGCGTCCGCGATATTGAAGGCTATAACCGTTTCGTGGATACCCTGACCGACGAGCCCGATATTACCCGTATGCCGCACATTGTTATAATAATAGACGAGTTGGCGGATCTTATGATAACGGCTCCGCACGAGGTAGAGGATTCCATCAACCGCATCGCCGCAAAGGCGCGCGCTGCAGGTATGCACCTGCTTATCGCTACGCAGCGGCCGTCAACCGATGTTGTAACCGGCGTTATTAAAGCCAATATTCCCACAAGAATCGCATTTGCAGTATCTTCCCAGGTGGACAGCCGCGTTATACTTGACGCTTCGGGCGCGGAAAAACTTTTAGGTCGCGGCGATATGCTCTTCAGTCCCGTCGGTTCCTCAAAACCGCGCCGTATACAGGGTTGCTTTGTAAGCGATGAAGAGGTAGAACGCGTGGTTGAATACGTTAAAAAGTCCGCAACGGCGGATTACGATGACAACATAATGCAGGAAATAGAACTGCACGCCGCTATGGAAAAACAGAAAAAGACAGGGGTTCCGGAGGACGATTCCGAAGATGATCCCATGCTTGAGGACGCCATAAAAACAGTCGTTGAAATAGGACAGGCTTCCACGTCGCTTTTGCAGCGCAAACTTAAACTCGGTTACGCGAGGGCGGCAAGAATAATGGATATGATGGAAGAGCGCGGCGTAGTCGGTCCTTACGAAGGTGCAAAACCGCGTAAGGTGCTTATAACAAGCGACCAGTTAAACGAGCGCATAGCCGGCGGTGAATAATCGTGGGCAGATATTCTTATAAAAGAAACAAAAGAACGGTAATTATCTGCACAATTACCGCCGCAATACTTGTTTTTATCGTTGTTGCTTATGCAAACCTTGATAACACGCCCACATGGAACGAAGTTTTCAAAACGTTCGGTCTTACGGACGAAAACGATTATCCCGAATGTATAAGATTTGCGGATGTGGGTCAGGGCGACTGCGCCGTTATCAAAAGCGGCGGCAGAACGGCACTTATCGACACCGGCACTCCGGAGTCGGCAGAAGCGCTTTGCAGAAAACTCAGGAATCTTAATATCAGGCGTATAGACGCGATGATGTTATCCCACAATCACGACGACCACATAGGCGGCGCGCGGCTTATATCCGATAGGTTTTCGATCGAAAATCTTATTTTGCCCGATATTTCAAATACCGAAAGCCCCACCGCAATATTGGGTGAAGTGAAAACAGAAACTCTTGCCGGTGAAGGCGAGTGTTATACCGCAAAATCCGGTATGTATTACAGCGTGGGTAATATTAAGATCAGTGTTCTTTATTGCTATTATTCGGCAGCGGATGAAAACGACCGTTCCGTAATAACAGCGGCGGATTTCGGCGAATACAGGTTTTTGTTTACGGGTGACGCCGGCAAGGAAACCGAGAAGATGATGTTAAAAGACGGTATAGACCTTAAAAGCGATGTTTTAAAGGTCGGTCACCACGGCAGCAGCGGCTCATCTACGGCGGAGTTTTTAAGCGCTGTTTCACCCGAATATGCGGTTATTTCCTGCGGAAAGGATAACCAATATTCACATCCGCATGACGCAGCGCTGCAAAGAATAGAGAAAACAGGCGCACGCATCTACCGCACTGATTTAAACGGCGATATAGTCTTTTCGGTGAAAAACGGCAAACTTGCGGTTGACACGGAAAAATAACAAAAAAGCGGTTCCTATGTTAATTCATAGGAACCGTTTTTATAATCTCTAAAATTTTATTCGGTCTTGTAACCGGAAGCGTTAAGGCCGGAACGCGTTTCGCCGTCCGAAGTGTAAAGATAGCGGTGGTAAACGCCCATCTTTATTCTGCCGTCGCTCTCCTTTGTAAATATTGCCTCGTATGTCGAACGGTAGGTGTCCGACTCGTATTTCTGTATATACTTGCCGGTTTCTTCATCGTACGTAGAAGTTAGTTTTAAAAGGGTCGCGTCGTCCGGCTTTTGTATATCCTTGTCCGCGGTAACTACCTGAAGGTAAAATTTATCGCCGGAAACCGAAAGCGCGGCTTTCCACTGTGTATTGTCGGAACTGTCGTCCGTGCCGTTAAGGGTGTAATTTCCGCTTATTTCGGAAGCGGCGGGGTGCGCCCTTTCGTCATTTTTTTTAGGTGCCGAAATCCCGCTTTCAACCTCGGAATCGGTAAGATTGTAACTTTTTTTATTGCATCCGCAAAAGCAAACGCAGAAAAACAGGGTTGCAATCGTAACGCACAGCAGTTTTTTAATCATCGGTACAAACCTCAAATTTCCGGAACTGTAAATTCCTTATATACGTTGCCGTCTAAATCAAGCCATTTGAAAGTGCGGTCCTCATAAAGCATAACGCTGTTTGTGCTGCCGCCTTTGGGAATGGAAACAGACCCCGGATTCATACAGTAAACGCCGTTTTTTTCGGTTAGTTTCGGTATGTGGGTGTGTCCCTCAAGCAGAACGCTGCCGCGCTCAAGACAGGGCATACGGTTTTCGCCGTATATATGACCGTGGGTCGCGTAAAACAGTATTTTATCGCAATAAAGCATGGTATAGTCGGACATAATGGGAAAGTCAAGCACCATTGCGTCTACTTCCGCGTCGCAGTTGCCGCGAACGCAGATTATTTTATCCTTTATTCCGTTTAACTGTTCTGCAACGCTTTTGGGCGTGTAGCCGTTCGGCAGGTCGTTGCGCGGACCGTGGTAAAGAATATCGCCTAAAAGCAAAAGGCGCTCGGCACCGAGGGCGTTGTAAAGCGCAAGCATTTTTTCGCAGCAGGCAGCGCTGCCGTGTATGTCGGAAGCAATCATAATTTTCATATTATCACCGCGTACATTTTATCACACTTTTTTAAAAAACGCCACAAAAAAATCAAATTCGGCTATTGACTTTTAAAAAAATGCTTGTTATACTATCCACATAGTATTATTCGTTTGAAAGGCGATTATTATGGCTTGCAATTCCTTTAACTTTGCATATCACTACTTTTACTTTGCTAACTTCAATAGCAGGGCTGTTTTGTGATGCGCAGATAAAGGAAAACGAATTGTTTAACTTGTGCGACTTAAGGCAGCGGTCTTAGGTCGCATTTTTAATTTTACGGAGGTAAATATGATGATTGTAATTCTTAAACACGGTGCAGATGAAAATCGCAAAAACCAACTTATAGGTTGGCTTAAAGAACAAGGTGTGGACGTACATAGCTCTATAGGTAAATACCAGACTATTTTAGGACTTGTAGGCGATACAAAGAATATTGATAAAGACTTAGTGGAAAGCCTTGATATTGTTGAGTCGGTTAAGGTTGTAACCGATCCCTTCAAGTGCTGCAACAGAAAATTTCACCCCGAAGATACCGTAATAACGGTTGGAAACGGCGTGAAAATAGGCGGCGGAAATTTTGCAATGATTGCAGGTCCCTGCTCTGTTGAAAGCGAGGAACAGATAATAGAGGTCGCCGAGGACGTGAAACGGTCGGGTGCTAATATTCTTCGCGGCGGCGCTTTCAAACCCCGTACTTCGCCTTACGATTTCCAGGGTCTTAAAGCCACGGGACTTGAACTTTTAAAGATTGCGCGTGCGGCAACGGGACTTCCCATTGTAACCGAGGTTATGGGTGTAAACGAGCTTCCGCTTTTTGAAGATGTGGATATAATACAAATAGGTGCGCGGAATATGCAGAACTTCGACCTTTTGCGTGAAGTAGGCAAAATGAATAAACCCGTACTTCTTAAAAGGGGACTTGCAAACACCGTAAAGGAACTGCTTATGAGCGCTGAATACATTATGGCTTCGGGCAACGAGCAGATAATACTTTGCGAGCGCGGCATACGCACTTTCGACGATTACACAAGAAACACGCTTGACCTTGCAATGGTGCCCGTTCTTCACGAACTTACCCACCTTCCCGTAATAGTGGACCCGAGCCACGCAACGGGCGTTGCGAAACTTGTACGCCCCATGGCGTTGGCGGCTACCGCCTGCGGTGCAGACGGGCTTATAATAGAGGTTCATAACGACCCCATACACGCGCTCTGCGACGGCGCGCAGTCGTTAAAACCCGAGGAATACGACGCATTGGCAAGTGACGTACGCACAATACGGGGAGTTGTTGAAAAATGATTTTGGGCGTAGTGGGTCTGGGCCTTATAGGCGGTTCGTTTGCAAAGGCATACGCTGCCGCCGGTGAGACCGTTTTCGGCTTTGATACCGATAAATCTGTACTTGATTTTGCCCTGCTAAGCGGGGTAGTAAAAGAAAAACTTACAAAAGAAAACGTTGGCGAATGCGACCTTTTGATTATCGCCGTGTATCCGGAGGCTGCCGCCGAGTACCTTAATTCGGTAGCGGACAATATAGGCAGCAAAACCGTTGTAATAGACGCCTGCGGCACAAAGCGCAAGGTTTACGATATGTGCCTGCCGATAGCGCAGAAACACGGATTTACCTACCTTGGCGGCCATCCTATGGCAGGAACGCATCAGTCGGGATACAAATATGCGCGCGCAAACCTTTTTCACAACGCGCCTATGGTAATAGTGCCTCCCGATTTTGGTGATATACGGCTTCTTGACCGCGTAAAGGAACTGTTGTCGCCTGCGGGGTTTGGCAGCATATCCGTAACAACGGCGGAAGAACACGATAAAATGATAGCATTTACTTCGCAAATGCCGCACATAATATCAAACGCATACATTAAAAGTCCTACCGCCGAAAGCCATAAAGGGTTTTCCGCCGGAAGTTATAAGGACCTTACAAGAATAGCGTGGCTTAATCCCGAACTTTGGGCGCAGCTTTTTACTGAAAACAAGGACTTTTTGCTTGAAGAACTGGACTTTTTTATAAACAGTCTTGAAAAATACAAAGCGGCGCTTGAAAACGAGAATTTTAAGGAACTTGTGGCGCTGCTTGACGAGGGCAGACGGCGCAAAGCGGAGGTAGACGGCAGATGACCACTGTACATATTAAAGCAACAAGAGAATACGATGTTTTTATCGAACGCGGACTTATAAAGTCGGTAGGCGAATACGCCGCACGGTTTGTAAAACCCATGAAAGCGGTTCTTATAGCGGGCACCAACGCCTACTCTTATTACGGAGAAACGGTAGAAAAATCCCTTAAAGATGCAGGATTTACCGTTTTAACGTTTGTGCACGAAACGGGCGAGGGCGCAAAAAGCATAGAAACATATGGCAAGATTATGAACTTCCTTTGCGATAACCGCGTTTCAAGGTCGGATATCGTGCTGGCTTTGGGCGGCGGCGTTACGGGCGACCTTGCCGGATTTGTAGCCGCAACGTATTTAAGGGGAGTTAAGTATATACAGATTCCCACGACACTTCTTGCTGCGGTGGATTCCTCGGTAGGCGGCAAAACGGCGATAAATCTTAATTCGGGCAAAAATCAGGCAGGTTGTTTCTATCAGCCCTGCGCCGTTCTTTGCGACCCCGACACCCTTAAAACCCTGGCACCCGAAGATTACCGCTGCGGAGTTGCCGAAACAATAAAATACGGCGTTTTGGGCGATGCGGAATTTTTCGCGTTTTTAGAGAAAAACGATATACACGACGTAGAAGAAGAGGTTATAGCCCACTGCGTTAAGATGAAACGCGATATAGTTTTGAATGATGAATTTGACCGCGGAGAGCGCCAGAAACTCAATCTCGGTCATTCAATAGGTCACGCGTGCGAAAAATGCAGCGGATTTAAACTGCATCACGGCGACGCGGTTGCAACGGGAATGGCAATTATAATGCGCGCGGCGGTAAAGAAGGGTCTGTGCCCTGAATCCGAGTACGAACGCGTTGTAAATCTTTTAAAACGTTATAATCTTCCGACCTCTACCGATTATTCCGCCGAGGAACTTTTCCTTGGCGCAAAAGCGGATAAAAAGATCGAAAACGGCAAAATTCACCTTATCGTGCCGCGTAAGGCGGGCGAATGCGATATGGTACCCGTTGATATAGACGGTATTAAAGAATGGATAATACAAGGAGAACCTAACGGTTGATACTATGGATATAACGGTAAAATCAGGTAACAGGTGCGGCAGCATTTCCGCGCCGCCCTCAAAATCCTGCGCGCACAGACTTTTGATATGCGCGGCTTTGGGCAGCAAAACGGTAAATGTCGACTGCGGCGTACAGTCGCTTGATATCAGGGCGACTGCCGACTGTCTTTCCGCTTTGTGCGCGGATATTAAAACAAATGAAAACGGAATCGTATCGGTAACCCCGAAAGCGGTAGACATCGCGGGGGAAAAACAACTCTTTTGCGGTGAAAGCGGCTCTACGCTGCGGTTTTTGCTGCCGGTGTGCGGCGCGCTCGGCGTAAACGCCGTGTTTAACGCAAAAGGCAGGCTTGCCGAAAGACCGCTTTCTCCGCTGGACGAAGTTTTAAGATCTCACGGGATGACCGTAGAGGTAAAAAACGGTAAAATTTACTGCGGCGGAAAACTTTCTCCCGGAAATTATGAGATAGCGGGCGATGTTTCCTCGCAATTTATATCGGGTCTTTTATTTGCACTGCCGCTTTTAAACGGCGACAGCACCCTTACGGTCACGGGCAGGACGGAATCTTCCGCTTATGTGGATATGACGGAGGACGCTCTGCGTACTTCCGGCATTTGCTTTAATAAGGAAAATAATGTATACTGTATAAAAGGGAACGCGCATTACTCGCTGCCGGCAATTACTTCTGCCGAGGGCGACTGGTCAAACGCAGCATTTTTCCTTTGCGCCGGAGCAATAGGTAAGGGCGCGGTTACGGTAACGGGACTTTCGGAAAACTCCCGTCAGGGGGACAGCGCGGTACTTGATGTTCTCCAAAAATTCGGCGCCGATGTAAAAATGCAAAACGGCAGTGTTACGGTTTGCGGCGGCGAACTTGAAGGAACGGTTATAGATGCACGCGAGATACCGGACCTTATTCCGGTTTTAAGCGTTACTGCGGCTGCCGCAAAGGGCAAGACTGAAATAATAAACGCCGCAAGGCTGCGCCTTAAAGAGTCGGACAGGCTTTCGGCAACGGCGGCTATGTTAAAAACTTTGGGGTGCGATGTTTGCGAATTGCCGGACGGACTTGTAATAAACGGCGGAAAACCGCTTTGCGGCGGAACGGTCGATTCGTTTAACGACCACAGAATAGCAATGTCCGCGGCGGTAGCGGCAACCTTTTCTGTTGGTGACGTTACGGTAACGGGTGCCGAATGTACCGCAAAATCGTATCCGCACTTTTTTGATGACTTTAATTCGTTGGAGGTTCTTTGATGGGCAGTACATTTAACGGAAACATAAAGTTTACCGTTTTCGGTCAGTCACATTCGCCGGCGATAGGCGTAACGGCAGAAGGTCTGCCGTCGGGTTTCCCGATTGATATGGAAAAACTCGGCACCTTTTTAAGCCGCCGTGCGCCAGGCAGAAGCGAAACGGCAACGGCAAGAAAAGAGGATGATATTCCCGAATTTATATCGGGCCTTTTCGAGGGTAAGTTGTGCGGTGCGCCGCTTACTGCCGTTATCAGGAATACGAATACCCGTTCTGCGGATTATGCCGAACTTAAAAACAAACCGCGGCCCGGGCACGCCGATTATACGGCGGAAATTAAATTCGGCGGTGCTCAGGATTACACCGGCGGCGGACATTTTTCCGGCAGGCTTACGGCTCCGCTTTGTATAATAGGCGGTATTTGCCTGCAAATTCTTGAAAAGCAGGGGATAAAGGTTATATCGCGTATAGCGGAAATAGGCGGCGTAAAGGACGAAGGCGAACTTGTAACCTCTACCGCCGAAAAATCCTTCCCCACCGTAAGCGACCTTGCAGGCGAAAAAATGAAAAACGCCGTTATTGAGGCAAAAGCGCAGGGCGATTCGCTGGGCGGCGTTATAGAGTGCGCCGTAACAGGGCTGCCCGTGGGACTTGGCGATCCGATGTTCGGCGGTATGGAAAACCGAATTTCAAACCTTGTTTTCGCAATACCTGCGGTTAAAGGAATAGAATTCGGCGCGGGATTTTCCGCAGCGCGTATGAAAGGCAGCGAAAATAACGACGCCTTTATGTATAAAGACGGTAAAGTAGTTACAAAAACCAATAACTGCGGCGGTATCTTAGGGGGAATTACGAACGGTATGCCGCTTACCTTTAAAGCGGCGGTTAAACCCACCCCGTCGATAGCAAAACCGCAGCAGACCGTGGATTTGAAAACAAAGGAAAACGCCGAACTTATAATACACGGAAGGCATGACCCCTGCATCGTTCCGCGCGCGGTACCCTGTATGGAAGCCGCCGCTGCGATTGCCGTATACGATGCACTTTGTGAAAGAGGAAAGGAAAAATTCTCATGGAATTAAAAGAACTCAGAACCGAAATAGACAAAATAGACGACCAGATAGTAAAACTTTTTGAAGAGCGTATGGAGGTGTCCGAAAAGGTTGCCGAATATAAAAAGGACAGCGGCAAGCCGGTTTACGACCCCCAGCGCGAGCGTGAAAAACTCTGCACGATAGCGGAAAAACTGCCTGAAGATATGCAGGGCTACGCCTATTCGCTTTATTCGCTTATTTTCGAACTAAGTCGCAGCAGGCAGAACAGAATACTTAATTCCGACAGCGGTATAACCCGCAAAATAAAGACGGCGCTTAAAGAAACGCCCGAAATGCTGCCCGATTTCCCCTCGGTTGCTTGCCAGGGCGTAGAGGGCGCATATTCGCAGATAGCCTGCGAAAGGATATTCAAAAATCCGTCCATTCTTTATATGAAAAATTTCGAGGCGGTATTTACCGCTATTGAAAAGGGGCTTTGCCGTTACGGCGCGGTTCCGCTTGAAAACAGCACCGCAGGTTCCGTAAACAAAATTTACGACCTTATGATGAAACATGATTTTTCAATCGTGCGTTCGGTAAGAATAAAAATAGACCACAATCTTTTGGCGCTGCCGGGCACAAAACTTTCCGATATAAAGGAAATATATTCCCACGAACAGGCGATAAATCAGTGCAGCGAGTTCTTATCATCGCTTGAGGGCGTTAAGGTTACAGCCTGCGAAAACACTGCGGAAGCGGCAAAGCGCGTTGCCGAATCGGGCAGAAACGACGTTGCCGCAATTTCAAGCAGATCCTGTGCCGCCGTGTACGCCCTTTCAACGGTTGAGGAATCAATACAGGACAAAGGCAACAATTCCACAAGATTTATATGCATTTCCAAGAAACTTGAAATATACCCCGGTGCCGACCGTACGAGTCTTATGATGGTTTTGCCGCACAGACCGGGCTCCCTTTATAAGGTGCTTTCCCGTTTTTATGCGCTTGGCATAAACCTTAACAAACTTGAAAGCCGTCCGATACCCGACCGTAATTTTGAGTTTATGTTCTATTTCGATTTGGAAGTTCCCGTGTATTCGGAAGATTTTATACAGTTAATGAACGAACTCGGTACGATAAGCGATTACTTTGCTTATCTCGGCAGTTACGGCGAGGTGATATAAATGCGTCGTTTCGGGCTGCTTGGAGGAAAACTTTCCCACAGTTATTCGCCGCAGATTCATTCCATGCTTGCAGATTACGGGTACGATATTATAGAAAAAAGCGAAGATGCGCTTGACGGCTTTTTAAAAAGCGGAGAATTTGACGGCTTTAATGTAACGATACCTTATAAAAAGGCGGTAATTCCGTACTGTTCCTCTTTAAGCGACAGCGCAAAAAAACTTGGCAACGTCAACACGGTTCTTCGTTTGCCGGACGGCACTCTTTACGGCGACAATACCGATTATTTCGGTTTTTATTACACCGTAAAAAACAGCGGCGTTGAGGTTAAAGGGAAAAAAGCGATAGTTTTGGGCAGCGGCGGCGCTTCGGTTACCGTGTGCGCCGTACTTCGCGATATGGGCGTTTCCGAGGTAATAACCGTATCAAGAACGGGCAAAAATAATTACGGAAATTTATATCTTCATGCGGATGCCGGAATAATAGTAAACGCAACTCCTGTGGGTATGTATCCGAATTGCGGAAAATCCCCGATAGACCTTGCCGATTTCAAAAACTGCGAATGTGTTTTCGACCTTATTTACAATCCGGCAAGAACGGCGCTTATATTGCAGGCTGAAGAACTGGGAATCCCTGCGTTTAACGGGCTTTTAATGCTTGTGGCACAGGCAAAAAAAAGCGCCGAGATTTTTACCGGCGCAAATATTCCCGATTCGCAGATAAGGGTCATCCTTAAAACCTTGAAGCGACAGATGCAGAATATTGTGCTTATCGGTATGCCGGGCTGCGGAAAAACAACCGTTGCAAACGCCTTAGGCAGGATAACCGGCAGAAAAGTGACCGATACCGATGATATGATAGAAAAATCGGCGGGAATGTCTATACCCGATATTTTTAAAACCTGCGGCGAAGAGTATTTCAGGCGCCTTGAAACAGAAGCGATAGCGGAAGCAGGCAAACAAAGCGGCACTGTAATCGCCACCGGCGGCGGCTGCGTTACAAGAAAAGAAAATTATCCTCTGCTTCATCAGAACGGCGTTATAGTATGGTTAAAGCGGGATACGGCGTCTTTGCCTAAGGACGGGCGCCCCGTTTCGCAAAGCAACGACCTTTCGGAACTTTTTAAAAAGCGCGAACCGCTTTACCGCGCTTTCTGCGATTTTGAGGCGGACTGCGTCGGCGAAACAGAAACGGCAAAAAATATCGCGGAGGCGATTTTATGAAAATTCTTGTAATAAACGGCCCTAACATAAATATGCTCGGGATAAGGGAACCCGATATCTACGGCAGACAGACCTACGACGACCTTAAAAAGTACATCGGCGGAGTTTGCATAGAAGAAGGGATAGAGTGCGAACAGTACCAGTCCAATCATGAGGGCGATATTGTTGATAAAATTCAGTCGGCTTTCGGAAAGTTTGACGGAATCGTTATAAATCCTGCGGCGTATACGCACACAAGCGTCGCAATTTTGGACGCGCTTAAAGCGGTGTCTTTGCCGGCGGTGGAGGTGCATATTTCTGCCGTTTCCGAACGCGAGGATTTCAGGCAGATATCATATGCCGGAAAGGCGTGCGTTAAAACATATGCCGGTTACGGCTTTGAAGGATATAAAAAAGCAGTACTGTTTTTAAAGGAATTTACCGAATCCGGAGAAAATGTATGAAGAAAAGAAAAAAATTAAAGTCACTTCTGATTTTTGTTCTTATATTTGCAATCGTTCTGTGCGGCAGCATTGCCTGGCGTTTTAAGGACAGGATATCGGATATCTTCTATAAAGAACCGAACGGCGAACTTTTAACGCAGATTTGTAAATGTGACGGGTATAACGCCACACTTGTAAATATGACGTCCAACAGCGAAATTCTTAAAATAGACTATATTATGCCGGGGCTTGACGATTACACCCTTTCCACGGTTATATGGTCGGTTAAAGCCTCTAAAGTGGCTTATAAAAACACATTCGGCACGGCTTCTTTTTCAACGGATGTGTTAAACAGCGGCTTTTATGTTGCAAACACGACCGAAAAAAAGGTCGATTTTTATACCAACGAGGGAAAACTTTCAAAAAGCGTAAAAATAGATACGCAAAACAGCATATCGGAAATAGCGGTAAGCAAGAACGGCAAGTATATTTCTTTTACCGATACGAATGACGCAAAGGTGAATATTTACGACCTGAAAACCGGAAAGACCGAACGGCTCTTTGATGTTTCGGGCTGGATATCCTGCACGGCAATGCCGGACGGAGACTTTTGCTATCTTACCGGAAACAACAGTTATATCCTTGCCGACGCGGAAACCTTAAAATATGAAACCTTTTCGTTTGAAATGTCACCGGGCGTTTTCACGCCGTCGGGAATGGTGATAACGAACGATAACGGATACGATGTATACGGAGTAGGTAATAAAAACAAGACGGAAATAATGCCGCAATCAATAGTCGAAGCGCCGATAACGTGTTCTGTTGAACGGGTGTTTACGGTTGCAGGCAATGAAAAAGGCGACACGATCACCGCATATTCTTTAAAAAACGGCGACTATGCCGAACTGGAACTTAACGCAAAACTTGATTCGGTGCACGATATGGGCAACGGATACGCCGCCGTTGCAACTTTCTATGATTCCGAAGTCCCCGATATATGGCTTTATAATCTGAAAGCGGCAAAGTGGGTAAAAAATCACGGAAGCAGCGCACGTATCCCGTATGACGAAAGCACTGTAAGCAATACTGCGGCGGTTAACAGCGGAAACGGGAAAATATTGCAAGACGTTCCCGTAATATCGCAGTTTCCCGATTTCCCCACGGGCTGCGAAACGATAAGCGCAATAATTGCAATAAAGTACGCGGGCGACAATATTACCGCGGAAGAATTTTGTGATAATTACCTTAAAAAAAGCAGCAACTTTTATTTTAAGGACGGTAAACGTTACGGACCGGACCCGTATGAATCATTTATAGGGTCGCCCAAAAACGAAAACGCTTACGGCTGTATGGCGCCCGTTATAGAAAGGGCGATGAATGCGTACTATAAGGGCCGAAGAACAGTTGTGAACGATACCGGAACCGAACTTTCCGCCCTTTGCGGAAAATATACGGATAGGGGAATACCGTGTCTTGTATGGGTCAGCATAAATATGATAGAGCCGTATTACACGCGCACATGGTATCTTGAAAACGGCGAGACATATCGCTGGCTTGCCAACGAACACTGTATGGTGCTTATCGGTTATGACAGCGACTACTATTACTTTTCCGACCCGTATGCGGGCGCGGTTGTTAAATACCAAAAACAGATTGCGGAAGAACGTTATAAGGCGTTCGGTATGCAGGCCCTTGCAATAGAAAAATAACGCAGTAAAAAAGCGGCACGGTACTTAAGGTACCGTGCCGTACGTTTTGTTTAAATATTATTTATCGTACTTATAAAAGCCCTCACCGCTGCTCATTCCGAGTTTCCCTGCGTCTATATACTCTTTAAGCATTTTTGCCATACCTTTAAAATTGTAAGGCGCTAAAAATGACGGAACTTTAAGATACATTTTTACAATATTGTAAGCCGTGGTAAGACCCACCGTGTCAAGTATTGTAAACGGCCCTTTCGGGGCACCCGTTCCAAGCGTCCATGCCTTGTCTATGCTTTCGGGGTCGGATATTCCGTTTACATACAGATCCATTCCCGAAAACAGCAGGGGAATAAGCATTGAATTAAGCAGATATCCGGCCTTTTCTTTGCGTACGGGCAGGGGAATCATACGGATTTCTTCCGCAAACTTCATAATAAGGTCAAAATATTTCTGCTCGGTTGCAGGCTGCGCCATAACTTCGGCAGTGTTGTTTTTCCAAATAGAGTTTGCAAAATGCAGTGATAAAAACTTTTCGGGTCTGCCGGTGAATTTTGCCATTTTTGAAGGCAGCAGTGTAGAAGAGTTTGTAACAACAACCGTTTTTTCGGGAAGCAGGGGAGCAAGTTTAGTATAAAAAACTTCCTTGTCCTTTAGATTTTCAGCCATGGATTCAATTACAAGGTCGGCGTCTTCTACCGCTTTTTTCATATCAAGTTCAAGTTTTATGCCCGTATAAGCGGCTTTTGCGCGGTTTAAACAGTCTTCTTTGTTAAAAGTATCAAAATCCGCAATACCTCTGCACCATTCGGTCGGCGTCTGACCCTCGGGCGTTGCCATTTTTTCTATTGTTTCCGCATAAACTTCGTTAAGGTGATCAAGTTTCGGCTGCGTGCGCGTTATGCTGCCTTCGCTTCTCAGCCATATTGTTACGTCAAAACCGCAATATGCCGCCTGAAAAGCAATTTGGCTGCCTAAAACGCCTCCGCCTGCAACAACAATTTTTTTCATATACTGTCGCTCCTTTATTTTTTTGCCGTGCGCTGCGGCACAACAAATATATTGTTTACAAACATAATATATCACCGAAAATTATTTATAGCAATAAAAACTTCCGCCGGCAAAAAGGCGGAAGTTTTTATTGCATTATCTATTTATAAACAATACCTTCAAGGTCAAGCAACGCTTTTTTGTTTCTGATTCCGCCGCCGTAGCCGGTAAGACTGCCGTCCGTACCCAAAACGCGGTGACATGGAACGATAACGCAAACGGGGTTGCTGCCTACGGCGCCGCCCACCGCCTGTGCCGACATTCTTTCTATGCCGCGCTCATTTGCAATTTGTTTTGCGATATCCCCGTAGGTAACCGTTTTGCCGTACGGAATATTTTTAATAATACCGTGTACCGATTCCCTAAAAGGGGTAAGAATGTTTATGCGGTATCGCGGTGTAAAATCGGGAATTTTACCGCCAAAGTACATATCAAACCAACGCACCGCGTCCGCAAAAAATTCCGCGTGTCCGCAATTTAAATCTTTTGGAATTTTAAGCATATCGGCCGAGGATTTGAAAACGGCGGCTGTAAGCGCCGTGCCGTCGCTGCAAAGGTACAGATCGTCAAACGCAGCAGGGGTTTTGTAAACATAGAGATAGTTCATAATTAAACGGTCCTTTAAGAAAGATCGGTTATTTTCCCTTTAAGATACATCATAAGTTTTACGCAGTCACAAATATCAATTTTGCAGTCACCGTTTATATCGGCAGCGGATATGTCGGGCAGGGAATCTCTGTTCTTTGCAACATAATCGGAAAGCATAGTAAGGTCCGCTTCGGTAATCGTTCCGCTGCCTGTAACGGAGCCCAAATAAAATCCATGGTTGTCGGTGACCAAGGTAAGCGTATCAAACGCAGCGTTGTAAATCTTTTCTTCGTCGGTATGTTTTATTCTGGTGTAAACTGTGTATTCCGTATTGGGCGTAAGACCGTAAAAGTCGCCGCTTTCCTGCCAGTTGTTGTTGTCAAGCGAGTATTCAAGACCGCTTGCGGCGCGCAGGAATATTTCATTATATGTACCCTTTAAAAGGGTCGGTTTTGCAGGAATAACCGCCGTAAGCGCAGGGCTTTTTTCCGAGGCTTCTACGCCGTTGGCAGCGGATATGCGCTTATAAAATTTATAAACCGTGTTAGGTAAAAGCCCCGTAAAGGTGGGGGAACTTTGCCAGTTTTCACCGTCTTTACTGTATTCGCAAAGCGAATCGGAGGATAGCGTTATGCTGTTTTCGGTGTGGCTTTCCGCCGTTGGTGCGTCAAGCTGCCATCCGTTTAGATTTGCCGAACGGATAATACGCGGATAATCTTTGTAAGCAAAGTCTTTATCCACCGTACCTTCTATGCCGTTTACGGTGGTCGTGTCTATGTAGTTTACGCTCGCACCGTACTGCCACATTCCGTAGTCGCCTTCGTACTCGCAAACGTCGTTCCACTGCGCAACCCATTTATCGTAACTTTCAAGTTTGTCGTCATTTAAAATACCGTTAAGCCATGTAAGCGATGCATAAAGTGAAACGTAGTAACCTGCGGACTGCATTTCGCTTAAAAATGTGTCACAGATAGCAACGGCGGTCTCTTTTGTAAGCCCGCCGTGACGCGCTTTATAGCCGTCCGCGTCCTCCATATCAAAGCATACGGGGTAGGATGGGGTTTTGCCTTTAAGTAACCTCAGGCAGTGCACCGCCTCGCTTTGCGCCTCCTTTATTGTTAGGGCATAAGAGTATATGTACGCGCCCCAGGGAATACCCGCCGCCTCGCAGCCGGCAACGTTTTCAAGAAAACGGGAATCGTCCTGAGTGGTGTCGTCGTCGCCGTAGCCTAACCTTATTATCGCAAACTGTACACCGTCGTCTTTAACGGCCTGCCAGTCGATTTTGCCCTGATGATTTGAAACGTCTATACCCCTTGCAATAGGCGTTTTTTCAGGTGCTTCGGCAAGTGCATGCTGCTTTTTTGCTTTGGATGGCATCGCTGCAGTAAAAATTTCGGCGGCCACAAAAACTGCAGCGGCAAACGCCGCTGCCCCTTTCAATATATGGGTGGGATGTATTTTCGTAGGTCAACATCCTTTCTTTTCGATCTTTATTATATAATTATACCACAAAACTTTTTGTTATGCGACCTGAAAATATTATATAAAAATAAAAATCCACCCGTTACGGGTGGATTCTCACGGTTGATAAACAGAATGACAGTCAGAGTTTTAGGTAATCAATTTGAGTTCTGTTTGGCTATTCCGATTCCGTTAAATGCTTTTATTGACGGTTGTTCGGAATTCAAACAACGGTTATATTCAACATTCAATACCGTGCGTATGGTATGAACGCCCTGCTCGTCCAATTTTGTTAATTTTTGATATATATCATAAAACTCACCATTAAAGTGAAGAATAACATCATCGCAGGACTGTTTAATGTTAAGCAAACGGCATATTTTAACCACAGTATCATACGATGTTCCGCCAACGCCTTTGGTAAGAGCGTTAGATAATGTGCTGTAGGGAATTCCGCTTGCTTCGGAAAACCGACGTATGTTTTTGTATTGTGATTTAATTTCGTTTTTAATCAGCGTAGTAATGCTGTCCAAAATCAGACATCTCCTTTTTGTTTGAAAACATTGTATCACCACATACGGTGATTGTCAAGCGTTATTATCCAAATTTAGAAAAATATTTTTTTGATAAATCGGTCGGACATAACAGTCTGGTTACAACAATTCGTCACAAGCGGCTGATTTGTCCTGTTTTATGTGTTTCTTGCACAGTAAAAATTAACCCCGTTCTGCAGCAGAGGTCCTGCAGAACGGGGTTTTATTTGTATGTATTTTCAGAATATTTTTTCTCCGTCAAAACGGAAAGCGCCGAGTGCCATACCCATCGGTTTGCCGTTCAACATTCTTTGCTTTACGGCGCGCTGAAGGGAAGTGTTTTCGGGCAATTCTTCCAAAGGGCCGCGGGCGGCAGCTCCGAATATGCGCCATGCGTCCTTAAACGGGTCTTTTACTTCGCGCTGCAGGCAGGTAAAATCATTCATAAAGCGCAGAATGTTGGAGTCCGGGGAGAGAAACTCCCTGTTATCGGGGAAAATAAGCCATGAATGGCAGATAAACGTTATAACACCGTCTTTTCGGAAATCTTTAAAGAACTCGAAAGCCTTTTTGTAAGAGTCGTAACGTACTTCATCATCTATGGAAATTCCGTTTGAGGGGATGTGAAAATTAAGGCATTCGGTGCCTTCTTCAACAACGGCACCGTCAGGAAATACCACCGTATGGGCAACGGGCTTCTTTTCGTACTGAAACCTACCGAGGGCAAAACGGGAAAGGTTAAAAAATCCCCTGTACCAACGGCCGACATCGGTACCGGGAACGCCGTTAACTTTCATACACTCCCTTACTTTACAGGTAAAATCCGCCGCGGAATCAAAAAAGATTTTCTTATCTATTCCGTTTTTAACATAGAGTGGTTCAAGCCTTTCAAACATGGCAATAACAAGGATTCCGAACATGGTGTACTTGTTAAAATTGTATTCTTCCGCAAGATTTTCCACGTCGACAAGCGAATCAAGGTAGTTTTCGCAGTCCGGCATGGGTATGCCGTCGATTATGCTTTTAAACTTTACATACAGTTCGTGATTTTTCTCAATGTTTTCCGCCGTGTTTAAAAATACTTTAACCGCTTCGTCCGGCAGGTTTATCTTTTCAGCCATTCTGCCGAAAAAATCTCTTCCGAAAATCAATATTGCCACTCTCCCCATATATTAAAGTTATCTAAATTATAGCATTTAAAGAGGCGCTTTGCAAATAAAATTCAATCTGGTATGTATATTTTGTTCTGATTTGGATATTGCAACAATACCAGAACGCATTATAATCTACATTATAAAAAATACGGCGAGGCGATATTTATGAATGAGAATCTGAAAAAAACGGTGTTCGGCGCGCTGCTTGCCGCTATTGTTTGCGTTGCAACGCTTGTGGTGCAGTGGCCTTCCCCCGTAAACGGATATGTTAATTTAGGCGATGCCTTTGTGCTGCTTTCCGGCTGGCTTTTGGGGCCGCTTTACGGTACTGCCGCGGCAGGCATAGGGTCGATGCTTACGGACCTTATTTCCGCCTATCCGCATTATGCACCGGGAACGCTTGTTATAAAGGCGCTTGTGGCTTTGGCGGCGGCGCTGGTTTACAAGGCGCTCGGCAAAAAGAACTATGCTTTACCGATAAGCGCCGTTTTAGGCGAAATAATTATGGTTTTAGGCTACTTCGGTTATGCGGCACTCCTTCTCGGCAAAGGTATTACGGCGGCGCTGAGTATTCCCGGAAATCTTATACAGGCAGCCGTAGGCGTTGCGGCGGGCACGGCGCTTATGCTTGTAATGAAAAAATTCAAAATTGACAGGATGTTTACAGATGGCGGGCACAATTCATAATATAGAAAATCCGGACATAATAGAAACTTTAAAAAAACAGGCTGCTGCGGCTGCGGAAGAACTATGCAACGCTGCACATCTTAAAAAAGGGCAAACGGTAGTTATCGGCTGCAGCACAAGTGAGATTGTCGGCAGGGAAGTCGGCAGTTACTCTACGCCCGAAGCGGCGCAGGCGGTATTTGACGGGCTGAATTCCGTTTTTGCATCCAAAGGCATATATATTGCCGCACAGTGCTGCGAGCATTTAAACCGTGCCGTTATTGTGGAACACGCAGCGGCGCCCGATGCAGAGATAGTGAACGTAAGACCGATGCCTAAAGCAGGCAGTTCGTTTGCCACAGCCGCATATAACAGTTTTGCTCACCCCGTGGCGCTTGAGGAAATCAAAGCCGACGCCGGAATAGATATCGGCGGCACGCTTATCGGTATGCACCTAAAAAAAGTGGCGGTACCGGTGCGCCTTAAACAAAACCGCATAGGTAAAGCGATAGTGCTTGCGGCAAGAACAAGGCCGAAATACATAGGCGGCGAACGCGCGGTCTATGACGATGCGCTGAAAAACGGATATCCGGAATTTTAGCATAAAACCCGGACAGAACCAAAGGGCACCTTGCAGAAAGGTGCCCTTTAAATATATTTTGCCATAAATACCGTCTATGTTCGCACGGCGGAAAATTTGCGGTATTGCCTGCGGTTTTGCTGAAAAATCCGCGGACGGTAAGAAGTACAAATCCCGAAATTAAAATATAGTATACGGGCAGCACTATCGACCATGTGCTTTGCGGAAGCAGCCTGCGCACCGCAGCGCCGTCCAGCAGAATATAGATAAGAAGTCCGTCGCTGCCTGTGACGAACGGGCGAAGGAGCACGGCACGAAGAGCGACCAACCCGACGCCGAGCAGCAATTTCGGCGCGTCTTTTGCACTTAAAACCTCCGAACCGATCGTAACAAATCCGCAAAAGTAAACAGTGCTGTGGTAAAACATAGAAATGTATATATCAAGCGGCGGATATG